>VGXO01000055.1 GCA_016873275.1 Phycisphaerae bacterium | reverse complement strand
CGAGACGAGCGTCGTGGAGCACCCAGTCGAGACGTCGCCGATCGAGTCGTCGCCACGCGCCCGTTCGTCGTGCTTCGGAACACCCCCACCGGGCTTCTCGCGCTGCTCGAAGCCCGACTCCCCCGCGTCGCTCCGCTCGCGGGAGAGTGACGGATGGCTCCTACCTCCGCGATCTCCGCGACCTCTGCCCGAGGATCTGCCGTGGCAAGAAGTTCCGGACTGCTCGCACTCGCGCCGTCGCGACTCCGAGCGTCTTCCTCGCGGTCACCTCGCGCGGCGCGCGAGGGCGAAGTCCGCCTCGCCGAGGCGGAACTTCACGCGACCCGAGGCGCTCGACCACCACCTCGTCGTGTCGACCGGATCGACCACCACGGCGCCCTCGCCGCCCGCCGGAGGGCGGGACTCCCGTGCGCGGAGATCCTCGCTCGTCGCCCAGAGGATCTCGAGCAGCCGATCCCGGGCGTCGTCGTAGGTCGCGGCGAGCGCATCGAGCTCCGCGACCCGCGCGGCGTCGCCCGCCGCCTCCGCCCGCGCCCTCGCCGCGCCGATCGAGTCGCGCCCCGGCATCTCGCCGACGTCGCCCTGCCATGCCTCGAGGAGCACCGTCCGGCGGAACGCCCGCGCCGACTCCGCTCCGAGCACCGCCTGCAGCCGGGCGAGCTCCTCCCGCACCGCGTCGGGGACCGCCCTCCGCCAGCGCTCGAGCTCCGCCTCGATCTCCTGCATGCGCTCCTGGCTCTCGCGGAACCTCGCCATCGCCGCCTCGCCGATCGCGGAGTCCTCGGCTTGGGCGAGCGCGATCTCCTCCTGCAGCGCGATCGAGCTCGCGCCCCGCGCCTCGTGCTCCGGCTGCAGCGTGCGGATCGCCCTCCATCGCTCGTCCTGCAGCGCGGCGATCCGCTCGGCGCTCGCCGCGAACGCCGCGCGAGCCGCCGAGTCCCGAAGCGCGTCGGGGATCGACTGCTCCGCCAGCACGAACAGGTCGATCGCTCCGAACTGCCCCCTCCACGGCTCCATCCACATGCTCATCATCAGCGCCATCGATCCGGAGCCGCAGGCGGCGATCAACTGCGACCGCCGCACCGCCCGCCAGGGTCGCAGCGCGTCGGCGGACTCGTCGCCGAGGACGTCGACGAGGTCGTCGAAGAACGCCTCGTCCGCGGCGAGCACGCGGCGGAGTCCCGCGTCGAACGCCGCGAGCTGCTCGCCGCTCGCGACACCCATCGATCGCCTCATGAGCTCCTCCGGATCGAGGTCCGGCGGCGGCGCGATCTCCGCGGCGGTCTCCTCGATCGCGGCGGCGAACCGCGGCGCACCATCCTCGATCAGGTGCCGCGCGACGAGGCGCATCTCGCCCTCGATCGCGAGGTCGTCGAGGATCGCCTCGAGCATCGCCTCGTCGATCACCTTCCACGCCGGCGGCGCCGACCAGATCCGCCGCATCAACTCCTGCTGCATCGACAGGGCGTCGATCGCCCCCGCATCGATCCCCGCGACGAGCTGCGCGATCATCGGCTCGAGCATCTGCTCCGGCATTCCCCGCTTCGTGCCCCACGCCCGCATCACCTCGGCGAAGGTCCGCGTGCCCACGATCCGACCGAGCGCGATGATGATCTGCATCTGACCACGTGCGGCGTCGCCCGCCTGCAGCTCCATCGTCCGCTCGTCGATCTCCTTCCCCTCGGGCGACTGCCCGTAGGTCCCGTCGGGCAGCTGACCCCACCCGCCGTCGGGGAGCTCGAGCCGCCTTGCCATCAGCTCGGCGAGCTCCATCTGAAGCAGGAGGTTCCCCGTGATCGCGCGGACCCTGAGCTCGGCGACCGCCTCGACCTTGTCCGGCGCGAGCTCGCCGGTGCGACCCATCTCCTCGAACGCCCCGAAGAAGTCACCCAACTCGTCATGACCGATCCCCGCCGCCACGAAGACCGCCGCGAAGCGGCTCGGGTCGCCGACGATCGGCTCGATCGCCCGGACCGCGTCGAGCTGCAGCCGGATCATCCTGGCGCGGGAGCGGTTCATGTCCTGCTCGCCGGCGAGGCGAACGGGTTGCGCCCTCGCGTAGATCTCCTGCACGCGGGCCTCGCGACCCTCCGCGGCGGCGGCAGCCATCTCCTCCTCGACGAGGCGCACCGTCTCCTGGAACGCCTCCGCCTGCTCGAGCTGGGAGGTCGCCTGCCGAAGCTCCGCGTCGAGGGCGATGCCGCGCTGCTCCTCGAGGATCCTCAGGAGCGCCGCGTCGTGACCTGCGAGCGCCTCGCGGATCCGCGCCGCCTCGCTCCGCGACGCCTTGGCGGCGGCGACGAGCGCCGCGACGTCCGCCCCCTGCGCCAGCCCGTACATCGGTCCGCCGAAGTCGGAGATCCGCCGCAGACGCGCCCGCGCCCGCATCGCGCCGACCGCCTCGTCGGGGAGGTCGGTGGTCGCGGCGACCTCGTCCCACAGGCGCTCCTCGAGGGCATCGAGCCGCGCCGTCAGGCGGCGCTGCGACTCGATCCGCGCCGCTGCCTCCTCGACCTTCGACCGCAGCTGCGTTACATCGCCCGACGACCACGGCAGCGTTCCCGAGCGCAGCCACGCCTCGACCTCGCCATCGCGGAGGCGCTCGACCTCGGCGAGATAGCGGGCATGGATCTCGAAGATCGCGTCGCGACCTGCCTCGGGCACGCGGGCGTCGTCGAGCCACGCATCGATCTCGGCGCCGCCGCGTGGAGCGGGGAAGGTGCCCTCGGTGCCCTGGGCGAGGGCGATCCGACCGCCCAGAAGAAGGACGGAGGCGAGGAGTCCAAGGCGTCCGGCGACCCGGCGGAGGCTCGGTCGCGGCGATGACCGCGCGAAGGCGGCGTGCAGGTCGAGCATGTCGAACTCCTTGCCCGAATCGATGGAGTCGGGAGACCACACGCTACCACCCGCCGCGACCGGGGGATCCCTCGGGATCCTGCCGCGATCCACCCGGGAACGGCGCGACTCGCGGGACCGCCGATCCCGTCGCCCCGGGGCGGTTCCACGCCCCGCTTCCTCCTTGCGGATTGCCCCTCGCGGTCCCATACTGCCGCCCCCCCGCAGCGGGGGTCACGGACCCTTCGCTGCCGACGACTCCAACGCCCCTGTGCTCAGACCGACGCGGCCCCGGCCGGAAGGCTGAGGCCGGGGCTCATCGGCCGCCCCGGCCCGAAAGGACCGCCATGTCGTTCGACGCCGCCGTTCACGCCAAGGCCATCCAGCTCGATCAACTCACGCTCCAGTCCTGCGCCGCCGCCGGAAGCGGGCATCCCAGCTCGGCGCTCAGCCTCGGGCACATCGTCACCGTCCTTCTCTATCACGCGATGCGGTGGGTCCCCGAGGATCCCCGCTACCCCACCTCCGACCGGCTCGTCCTCTCCGAGGGTCATGCGGTCCCGATCATCTATGCCGCCGGTGCCGACCTCGGCATCGCCTTCGGTCGGGACCTGAACGCCCTCCGCCCGATGCAGCAGAGCGACCTCGGCACGCTGCGGGCGATCGACTCCTCGCTCGAGGGTCACCCCAACCCCGCCGAGGGCTTCCCCTTCTTCGACGCCGCGACCGGCAGCCTCGGGCAGGGTCTCTCCGTCGCCGCGGGTCTCGCCCTCGCCGCCCGCGCGGACGGGATCGACAAGCGGATCTACTGCATCATCGGCGACGGCGAGAGTCGTGAAGGCCAGATCTGGGAGGCGGCGGACTTCATCATCGACCACCGCCTGACGAGCGTCCTCCCGATCTTCAACTGCAACAAGTACGGGCAGTCGGACGCGGTGAGCGCCCAGCAGTCCCCCGCGAGGCTCGCCGCGAAGCTCAAGGCGTTCGGCTACGAGGTCTTCGAGATCGACGGTCACGCGCCCTCCGAGATCAAGGCGGCGCTCGACGCCGCCGCGGCGAAGGCGCAGGCGGGCACCTGCTCCGCGATCGTCGCCAAGACCGTGAAGGGCTGGGGCGTGCCCTCGATCCAGTCGGGCGGCTGGCACGGGAAGCCCGTCGTCGCCGACAAGCTGCGGCAGGCGGAGGAGGAGCTGAACGCGACCCGCGTCGGGCTGACCTCGGCGCTCTCGGGCGACGAGCTCCGCATCTTCCCGCCGCCGGAGTGGCGCGAGCCCGCCGGCACCGCGAAGGAGGTCCCGTCGCTTCCCGAGGCGATGCGCTCGTGGGACATGGCGACCACCCTCCAGACCGGTCGGCTCTCGACCCGCAAGGCGTTCGGTCTCGCGCTGCGGGCGCTCGGGCAGTCGAGCCCGACGGTGTGGGCGCTCGACGCGGACGTCAAGAACAGCACCTTCACCGAGTGGTTCGCGAACGACAAGGCGATGAACGAGCGGTTCGTCGAGTGCCGCATCGCCGAGCAGAACATGGCGTCGGTCGCGGTCGGGCTCTCCGCGGCGGGCAAGATCCCCTTCTTCGCGAGCTTCGGGAAGTTCATCACCCGCGCCTACGACCAGATCGAGATGGGGCTCCTCTCCGGCGCCAACATCAAGGTGGTCGGCTCGCACGTCGGCATCACGCCCTCCTCGGATGGTCCGAGCCAGATGGCGCTGCCCGACGTCGCGTGGTTCCGCAGCCTCTCGACCGCCAGGGACCACCGCGGCCAGCCCGGCTGCTACGTGCTGCAGCCTGCGGACGCCTACGCCGCGTACGCCCTGACGATCGCCGCCGCCGAGCACCACGGCCTGTGCTACCTGCGGGTGCACCGCCCGGAGGTCGAGTTCCTCTACGACGACTCGACCGAGTTCGAGCTCGGCTCGTTCGAGATGCTCACCGAGGGTCGCGACCTCATGATCGTCTCGGCGGGCTACATGCTGCACGAGTGCAACAAGGCGCTCGAGCTCCTCGACAGGGCGGGCGTCGACGCGACGCTGATCGACCTCTACTCGCTGCCCTTCGACCGCGAGCTCTTCCTCGACATCGCCAACAAGAACGGCGGCAACATCCTCACCGTCGAGGACAACTTCGGCGGCGGGATCGGCTCGGCGGTCTCCGAGGCGTGCACCGACAGCGGCGACGCGTTCACGCTCACCCAGATGACCGTCGAGCGGCTGCCGAAGTCCGGCCGCACCGAGCAGGACCTCCTCAAGCACTGCGGCCTGCACGCCGGCGCGATCGCGACCAAGGCGGCGCAGATCTGCGGCGTGACGGTCTGACGAGGACGCGCGTCCGGTCGTGGATCGGAGAGGTCGCGTCGCTCCGCTCGGCGCACCCCGGAACTCCTCCCCGGCGGAGCGAAGCGACGTCGGGGAGGTGCCTCGCGAACGAAGTTCGCGAGGCGGAGGGGACGTCCGATCAACGGGTTGCTCGCCTCGCGCAGCGCACGCAACCCGTCCAAGCAGGTCCCCTCCGTCGCCTCGCTGCGCTCGGCGCACTCCGGAACTCCTCCTCGACCGAGCACCGCGAGGTCGGGGAGGTGCCGAGCGAACGAAGTTCGCGAGGCGGAGGGGACGTCCGATCAACGGGTTGCTCGCGTTGCGCAGCGCACGCAACCCGTCAAAGCAGGTCCCCTCCGTCGCCTCGCTCCGCGAGGCGCACTCCGGAACTCCTCCTCGACCGAGCACCGCGAGGTCGGGGAGGTGCCTCGCGAACGAAGTTCGCGAGGCGGAGGGGACGTCCGATCAACGGGTTGCTCGCCTCGCGCAGCGCACGCAACCCGTCCAAGCAGGTCCCCTCCGTCGCCTCGCTCCGCGAGGCGACACCTCCCCACGGCGGAGCCGTGGGGAGGAATCTCCGAGGAACCCGCTCCACCTCTCCCGCGAGGAGCCACGCGACGAGCGGGAGAGGTCGCGTCGCGGACGCAGTCCGCGACGCGGGTGAGGGTGGTGCGACTCGCGACGATCGTCCCCCCGCTCACGACCCTCGACGCCTCGCGCCGATGAGGGTTCCCGTCGGGAGCGACGCATCGACCTCCCCGGGAGCCCCGCCATGAACGCCGCCCACAACCTCGGTCTCCTCCTCCTCCGCCTCACCTTCGGAGGGCTCATGGCGCTCGGTCATGGATGGCCGAAGGCGATGCTCCTCTTCTCCTCCCCTGCCGACCTCCAGTTCCCCGATCCGCTCGGCGTCGGACCGAAGGCGACCCTGATCGGCGCGGTGGTCACGGAGCTCGTCGCGGGCGCGCTCGTGACGCTCGGTCTCTTCACCCGACCCTCCGCGATCCTGATCGCCGCGACGATGTTCGTCGCCGGCTTCGTCCATCACTCCGGCGATCCGTGGTTCACCCCCGCGGAGGGTGCCCGCGAGCCGGCGCTTCTCTACCTGCTCGGGTCGCTCGCGATCGTGATCATGGGTCCCGGTCGGATCTCCCTCGACCAGCGGCTCTTCGGCGAGAAGCCGCGTCGATATTGATCACTCAGGCCTGACCACCCGGGCTCGATCACCCGGGCTCGATCACCCGGGCTCGATCACTCGGGCTCGACCACCCGGGCTCGATCACCCGGGCTCGATCACCCGGGGAGGGCGTGCGCCTTCAGGTCCTCGAGCGACACGACCTCGAGCGCCTTCCGGTGCGTCGCCTCCAGCACGACCCGCGGCGGGCAGCCTGACTCGAGCGCCTCGCGCCAGCGCAGCGCGCACAGGCACCAGCGGTCGCCGGGTCGGAGCCCGGGAAAGCTCCACTCGGGTCGGGGCGTGACGAGGTCGTTGCCGCGGGAGCGGGAGAAGGCGAGGAACTCCGCGGTCATCTCCGCGCAGACCACGTGGCGACCGACGTCGTCGGGACCCGTGCGGCAGGAACCATCCCGGAAGTACCCGGTGCAGGGCGAGAGCGAGCAGGGCGCGAGCACGCCGCCGAGCACGTTGCGGTCGGCGGCATCGGTGCTGGTCTTGATCTGGATCATGCGGGCATCATCGCGATCGGAGGCGGACCCGGTGCCGACTCCCGGCGCCGCCGGCACGCCCGAAGCCCGCGGCGACCAACCGACGATCTGGTTCTCGCGCCGAGACCGCGGTGCACGCGGAGGACCTCTCCGCCTCTCCCGCGAGGAGCGGGGCGACGCGGGGGAGTGCCCGACCCCTTTGGACCCGTTCCGCGGCTTCTCTCGCCGTGCCGACCACGCAGACCCGCGCGATAGCATCGCGCCGTGAGCGACTCGCGCGATCCAGACGACGCCCCGCCGCCTCCATGGGCGATCCGGCTTCCGGGTCTCCTCGCTGGTCCGCTCGCCGCGGTCGCGATCCGCTGGACGCTGGGACCTTCCGCCGATGGCGTGGACGGCGCGGTCGAGGGCGCCCTGAGCGCCTCCGGCTCGATCGTCCTCGGGCTCCTCGCGTGGATGGCGATCTGGTGGCTCACCCAGGCGATCCCGATCGCGGTCACCGCGGTGCTGCCGGTCGCGGTGCTGCCGGCGCTCGGCGTCGAGCGCTTCGCCGACGCCGCGCAGCCCTACGCCTCCGACGTGATCTTCCTCTTCGCGGGCGGATGCCTGCTCGCCGCGGCGATCGACCGGCATGGTCTCGGTCGCCGCTTCGCGGGCGCGATGCTCTCGGTCGCGGGCCGGCGACCCGAGGCGATCCTCGCCGCGTTCATGCTCGTCACCGCGGCGCTCTCCGGGTTCGTCTCGAACACCGCGACCGCGGCGATCATGCTGCCCCTCGCGATGGGGGCGATCTCCTTCGTCGACCGCGCGGCGCCCGAGTCTCCCGACCGCGACCACCTCGTGCGCCGCTTCGCGGTCGCGCTCCTCCTCGGCGTCGCCTACGCCGCGAGCATCGGCGGCTGCGCGACGATCGTCGGAAGTCCGCCGAACGCGATCGCCGCGAAGATGCTCAGCGAGGAGGTGGGGACGCCGGTCTCGTTCCTCGGCTGGCTCGCCTTCGGGCTTCCCGTCGCGGCGCTCATGCTCCCGGCGACGTGGCTGGTGCTCGTCCTGATGTTCCCGATGGGCGGACTGTCGCTCGACGCCGACGGCGGACCCGCCTTCGAGAAGGGTCCGCCGCTCGACCGCTCCGGCTGGTTCACCCTCGCGGTCTTCGTCGCGACGGTCGCCGCCTGGGTGACGCGGCCGCTCTGGCCCGCCTCCGCCGCGGCGATCGGCGACTGGGGGATCGCCACGATCGCGGGAGTCCTCCTCCTCGGCGTGCCGCTCTCGAGCTCGCCGCGCGGCGCGACGCTCTCCGCGATCGACCTCGCCCGGCTCCCGTGGGGCGTCTTCATCCTCTTCGGCGGCGGGCTGGCGATCGCCGAGAGCATGCGGAGCCAGGGGGTCGACCTCTTCCTCGGCTCCCTCTTCGACGACGTCGCGGGACTCCCGCCATGGGTGGTGATCGGCGTCCTCGTGACCGGCGTCGTCTTCCTCTCCGAGGTCAGCTCGAACACCGCCCTCGCGAGCGCCGTGGTGCCGGTCGTGCTCGCCGCGGCGCCGGTGCTCGGTCTGCCGCCCGCCGAGCTCGCCTTCACCGTCGGCGTCGCGGCGAGCCTCGCCTTCATGATGCCGGTCGGCACGCCGCCCAACGCCCTCGTCTACTCGACCGGCCGCGTCCCCGTCGGCGCGATGATGCGGGCGGGGCTCGTCGTGAACCTCGTCGGCATCGTGGTGCTCGTCGCCCTGTCGCGGTTCATCCTCTGACCCCCGGAGCCGCCCGCCGCCGCCGCGGGGCGCCGCCGTACATTGCATCGATGCCGCCCGAACTGATCCGCTGGCAGGGAGTGCTCGGACTCGGCGCCTTCGTCCTCGTCGCGTGGGCGTTCTCGACCGCCCGCCGCCGCGTGGACCTCCGGCTCGTCGTGGTCGGCATCCTGCTGCAGGCCGCGATCGCGGTGGTGCTGCTGCGGCTCCCCGGCACCGCGGAGGCGTTCGACCGCCTCGCGGCGCTCGTCGCCCGGGCGATCTCCTTCGCCGACGAGGGCGCCCGCTTCGTCTTCGGCTCGCTCGCCGACGCCTCCGGACCGTGGGGCTTCGTCTTCGGCTTCCGCGTGCTGCCGGTGATCATCTTCTTCGCGGCGCTGATGGCGCTCCTCTATCAGCTGCGGATCATGCCCGTCGTCGTCTCCGCGATGGCGTGGTGCCTGCGCCGCTCGCTCCGCGTCACCGGCACCGAGGCGCTCGCGACCGCGAGCAACGTGCTGATCGGCCAGACCGAGGCGCCGCTCTGCGTGCGTCCCTACCTCGCGGGCATGACCCGCTCCCAGCTGATGGTGGTGATGACCGGCGGCTTCGCGACGATCGCCGGCAGCGTCCTCGCCGGCTACGTGACCTTCCTCGGCGGCGAGGACGAGGCGAGGCGGATCGAGTTCGCGCGGCACCTGCTCGCGGCGAGCCTCATGTCCGCACCCGCGGCGTTCGTGATGGCGAAGCTCCTCGTCCCCGAGGTCGACTCGCCGAGCGACGAGGAGGTTCGGGCGGAGGACCTGCGACCCGGCGAGAACGTGCTCGACGCGATCGCCGTCGGCGCCTCGGACGGCGTGCGCCTCGCCCTGAACGTCGCCGGCATGCTCATCGCCTTCGTCGCGCTCCTCGCCCTCGCCGACTGGCCGATCCGCTCGCTCGGCGACTGGGCGCCGATCGCGGGATGGCGCGACGCGAACGGGTTCGGACCGTGGGGGATCGCCCCGACGCTCGGTCTCTTCTTCGCGCCGGTCGCGTGGCTCATGGGCGTGACGGCACAGGACTCCCGCCTCGTCGGCGAGCTCCTCGGCACCCAGATCGTCGCGACCGAGTTCGTCGCCTACCTCCGCCTCGCCGAGATCCAGGACTCCGGCGGGCTCTCCCCCCGCTCGGTCGTGATCGCCACCTACGCCCTCTGCGGCTTCGCGAACCTCCCCTCGATCGCGATCCAGATCGGCGGGCTGAGCGCCCTCGCGCCGACCCGCCGCGCCGACTTCTCGCGCCTCGCCTTCCGGGCGATGTGCGGAGGCGCCATGGCCTGCTGGTCGACCGCCGCGGTCGCGGCGATGGTGCTTCCCCCCGACGCGGCGGAGCCGACCGTCTCCCCGACCGCCGCGACGTCGATCCTCGATGACGCCGGAGCGTCCTCTCGCTGAACTGACTCCCTCCGCTCCATCGTTCATCGCGGGCAAGTCGGGTGTTCATAGCGACTTCCGTCCGACCAGCCTCGTCTCCCGAAGCCGAGCAGGTCGAGATGCGTCGGCCCGAGCCTCGAGGACGCAAGGCACCCAGACGCTCGCGGACGAATCCAGACCCGCGCCGGGGCGAAGCGTGCAGGTCCGCGTCGCGCGTCGCGACGCTTCCTGAGGAGGTACCCATGCTCGCTTCGATCCTCGTCTCGGCCGCCCTCGTCGTCGGCTTGCAGACTCAGTCCACCACTCCGACCACCAAGCCCGCCCAGGGCACGCCGACCACCCGCCAGACGGCGCCCGCGGCGAAGCCCGCCGCCGCGTCGACCAGCACTGTGCAGGCTCGCGCGAAGAGCATCCCCGCGACCGCGGTCGCGGCGGGCAACTTCAACACCCTCGTCACCGCCCTGCAGGCCGCCGACCTCGTGACGGCGCTCGAGGGCACCGGTCCGTTCACGGTCTTCGCCCCGACCGACGAGGCGTTCGCCAAGCTTCCCGCCGGCACCGTCGAGATGCTCCTCAAGCCTGAGAACAAGGCGAAGCTCATCGACATCCTCACCTTCCACGTCGTTCCCGGGAAGGTCGTCGCCTCCGACGTCACCAAGCTCCGCTTCGCCGAGACCCTCGAGGGTCAGCGGGTGGACATCGCCGTGAAGGACGGCAAGGTCTTCGTCGACGGCGCGGAGGTCGTGAAGACCGACATCGCCTGCTCGAACGGCGTCATCCACGTCATCGACCGCGTGATCCTGCCGGTCGACCTCGTCATCCCGCAGGTCGCGGCGAATGCCGGCACCTTCAACACGCTGCTCGCGGCGGCGAAGGCGGCGGGTCTCGTCGAGGTCCTCTCGAGCGAGGGACCCTTCACCGTGTTCGCCCCGACCGACGAGGCGTTCGCCAAGCTCCCCAAGGGCACCGTCGAGAGCCTGCTCCAGCCGGAGAACAAGGCGAAGCTCGTCGAGATCCTCACCTATCACGTCGTCCCCGGCCGCATCTACAGCGACGAGGTCGTCGCGGTCACCGAGGCGCCCACCGTCCTCGGTCGGAACCTGCCGATCGCCGCGGCGAACGGCGTGGTGACCGTCGGCGGCGCGAAGGTCGTCGCGGTCGACATCGAGGCGTCGAACGGCGTGATCCACGTCGTGGACGCGGTGATCCTCCCCGGCGCCGCCAGCGGCTCCGCCGCGGATGCGCCGAAGGCGACCAAGCCCGGCACCGCCTCGAACTGATCCCTTCGTCGACATCTGCCGCCCGTCGAGCCGCGGGCGGAGCAACTTCACGCGGGTCCGGTCATCGCCGGACCCGCGTTCTCGTTGAGGAAGCGACCTCGTCGCTCAGCGCCGCCCCGGCGATCGATCCGCCACGAAGTTCGGCAGGTCGTCCGGACGGCGCCGCGAGTTCCGCAGGATGCCGATCCCGGTGCCGAGCACGATGGCACCGCCGGCGAGCACCGGTCCAGCGATCATCGACGGCACCGGCGAGCGGACGCGGCGGATCAACTCGGTGAACTTCGGCGTCCACCGCCTGTCCTCCGTGTCGCCGCGACGCGTGATCGTGGTCAGACCAAGCACCAGCCCCACGACCACGATCGCGATGGCAAGCACCGCGCCGGGCGCGACCCCGCCGAGCCTGCCTGCGACGAACCCCGCGAAGAACGCGACCGCGGCGAAGAAGAGCGGTCCGACCACCGCGAACCACGTCGCGAGCCGCCACTCGCCCGGCACGAGCAGGCTCTCGGCGCCGAGGAGCCGCGTCATCCCGAGCAGCAGCAGCAGGCTCCCGACGAGGAGCGCCAAGTACGCGAGGAGGAAGGCAGAGAGGAAACGCATGGCGACTCGACGCTGCCCTCGGCACAGCGAAGCACTCACTAGACTCAGAATCTTCGAGGATCTTCGGACATTCCTCGCCGTCCGTGCAGACTTGATTGGGAAATGTCCCTCCGTGTCCCCGTCCCCCCGGACCGTCCGATGCTCCAGGAGCCGATCCGAGTCGCGATGTGGTCGGGTCCGCGGAACCTCTCGACCGCCCTGATGCGGTCCTGGGGCAACCGCTCGGATGCCGTCGTCGTGGACGAGCCCTTCTACGCCCACTACCTGCAGGCGACGGGCATCGACCACCCCGGTCGAGACGAGGTGATCCGCCGTCATGAGGTCGATCCGACGCGGGTCATCGGGTCGCTGGTCGGGCCGGTGCCGGGCGGTCGACGGATCTCCTATCAGAAGCACATGAGCCATCACCTCCTTCCCGGGATGGAGGACCTGGTGCCGGGATGGCTCGACCGGCTCACCCACGCGTTCCTCATCCGCGATCCCGCGCGGGTGATCGCGTCCTTCTCGAAGGTCGTCGCGGACCCGACGCCCGAGGACCTTGGCTTGCCCCAGCAGCGGCGGCTGCTTCGACGCCTGCGCGAGCGAGGGATCACCCCCCCGGTCGTCGATGCCGCGGACATCCGGCGCGACCCGCGCGGCACGCTCTCGTCGCTCTGCACGGCGCTCGGCGTCCCCTTCGACGAGGCGATGCTCGCCTGGCCCGCCGGACCGCGCGAGACCGACGGCGTCTGGGCGAGGCACTGGTACGCCTCGGTCGAGCGATCGACCTGCTTCGAGCCGCCGGAGGAGGGTCCGCCGCCGCAGGTGCCGCCCGCGCTCCGCGGGGTGCTGGAGGAGTGCCGGGCGATCTACGAGGAACTCCTACGCACCGGGCTTGCCCGACCGACCTGAGCCGAAGGACTTCTCCCACATGCTGCAGCGCTACGACCCACGCAACCGCGACATCAAGGTCAACATCAACGGTCGGCTCGTCCACCGCGACGAGGCGGGCGTCTCGCCATTCGACAGCAGCGTGCAGGGCGGCGACGCCGTGTGGGAGGGCCTTCGGCTCTACGACGGTCGGATCTTCCGGCTGAAGGAGCACCTCGCGCGGCTCCGCTCCTCGGCGAAGGCGCTCGCGTTCGCGGAGATCCCGAGCGACGAGGCGATCACCGAGGAGATCCGCCGGACCCTCGCCGCCAACTCGATGCGGGATGGCGTCCACCTGCGGCTCACCCTCACCCGCGGCGTGAAGGTCACCTCGGGCATGGACCCGCGCCTGAACCAGTCAGGTCCGACCCTGATCGTGCTCGCGGAGTTCAAGCCGCCGGTCTACGGTCGCGCCGGGCTCTCGCTCGTCACGAGCAGCGTGCGGCGCTTCCCGCCGGACTGCCTCGATCCCAAGATCCACCACTGCAACCTCATCCAGTCGATCCTCGCGAAGATCGAGGCGAACGTCGCGGGCGCCGACGACGCGCTCATGCTCGACCGGCAGGGCTTCGTCGCGGAGACGAACGCGACCCACGTCTTCCTCGTGACCGGCGGCGTGGTCGAGACGAGCCGCGAGGTTGCCTGCCCCGAGGGCATCACCCGCGCGGTGGTGCTCGAGCTCTGCCGGCGCCACGGCATCCCGCACGCGGTGCGCGACCTCACCCTCACCGAGGTCTACCGCGCCGAGGAGATGTTCTGCACCGGCACGATGGGCGAGCTCGCGGCGGTGACCAAGGTGGACGGCCGCGTGATCGGCTCGGGCGAGGTCGGTCCGACGACGCGGCGGCTGTCCGATCTCTTCGCGGCGCTCACGAAGGTCGAGGGCGAGCACGTGGCGTAGCGAGCTCGACGCCACGCCTCGCCCGCAACCCGTCGGAGTTGGTCCCCTCCGTCGCCTCGCTCCGCGAGGCGACACCTCCCCACGGCGAAGCCGTGGGGAGGAGTTCCAGAGCGCACCGCGTCGAGATCGCGCGTTCCGGAACTCCGGAACTCCGGAACTCCTCCTCGACCGAGCGCCGCGAGGTCGGGGAGTCGTGTTCCGGAACTCCTCCCTGACGGAGCGAAGCGACGTCGGGGAGGTGGCTCGCTGGCGAAGCCAGCGAGACGGAGGGGAGGTCCGATCAACGGGGGGCTCGCGATGCGCCCCGCGACGATCGTCGTGAGATGCCCCAACCTGCCGCCCGCTTCCGCTACAACCCCGCCATGCCCAGTCGACTCCACGCCCGCATCGCGGTGACTTCCGCCCTCGCGATCGCGTCGCCGCTCGTGGCGCAGGACCCGCCGACGACGGAGGCGCCGCCGATCACCACCGAATCGACGGGGCCCGCGACGCCTCCGCCGCCACCGAGCCCTCGCTCGATCCTCGACGGCTATCCGACCGACGAGGCGTTCGTCGCGCGGATCGAGGCGCTCGCCGCCGCGCATCCTGGTCGCGCGCGGCTCGTCGAGCTCGCCCGAAGCGGCGGCGGTCGGCGGATCCTCGCCCTCACGCTCGCGGGCGACCTCGCCCTCGCCGAGGATCGTCCGGCGATCCTCGTCGTCGGCGGGCTCGACGGCGCCGAGCTCGCCTCGACCGAGGTCGCGATGGCGCTCGCGGAGGACCTCCTTCGCGATCGACCGACGCTCCTCGACGAGGTCACCGTGCACCTCGTCCCGCGCGGGAATCCCGACGCGGCGAGCGCATTCCTCTCCCAGCCCAACCCACGCAGCGCGACCAACGGTCGCCCGACCCGCGACGACCGCGACGCGGCGGTCGACGAGGATGGTCCGCGCGACCTCGATGGCAACGGCGTGATCACCATGATCCGCCGCAAGGACCCGCCGCCGACGGATCCGGCGCGCTGGGTGGTCGATCCCGCCGACCCGCGGCTCCTGCGGCGACCGGACCCGCTCAAGGGCGAGGTCGCCATCTACTCGCTCCACGTCGAGGGACTTGACGCGGACCTCGACGGGCTCGTCGCCGAGGATCCGCCGGGCGGCGTCGATCCCGACCGCAACTTCCCCCACCGCTGGCCGGAGTTCGCGACCGACGCGGGCGCGTGGCCGCTCTCCGAGCCGGAGACGCTGCCCCTCGCCGAGTTCGTGCTCGAGAGACCGAGGATCTACGCGGCGCTCGTGATCGGTCGCCACGACAACGTCGTGAACCTGCCCGATCCTCGACCGCGCGAGGCGGTGGGGCGGATCCCCTCGCAGATCGACGAGGGCGACCTGCCGCTGCTTGCCGACCTCGCGAAGTCGTTCAAGGAGTGCACCGGACAGGACCGCGCCGCGGGCGCGGACATGTCCGGCTCGCTCGCGTCGTGGCTCTACCACCAGCGCGGGATCACCACCGTCGCCTGCACGAGCTGGTGGCGCCCCGCGCTTCCCGAGCCGCCGCCGGACGCTCCGCCCGCGGAGCCGAGCACGCCAAAGCCGCCGACGCCCGCGGGAGAGTCGACCGGAGATGCGCCGCCCGCGCCGCCTCCGGGCGACGCGCCGCGCCGCGGCGGTCGCGGCGGACGCGGCGGACTAGGCGGACGCATGGCGGTCGGGGGCGGCGGCGCCGCGCCGAGCCAGCCTGCCGCGCCAGCGGTCTCCGACGCCGAGCAGGCGGCGTGGCTCGCCTATTCCGACAAGGTCCGCGGCGGCGCCGGCTTCGTCGCGTGGACGCCGCTCGAGCATCCGACGCTCGGCATCGTCGAGGTGGGCGGCATGGTGCCTGGCTTCATGTCGATCCCGCCGATCGACGCCGTGCCCGCGATCGCCGAGGGTCGCGGCAAGTTCCTCGCCGAGCTCGTCGCGCGGCGACCGAAGGCGTCGGTGCGGGACGTCCGCGTCGAGCGCCTTGCTCCCGGGCTCGACCAGATCTCCCTCGCCGTCGTGAACGACGGGCGCATGCCGACCGCGACGGTGATGGGTCGGCGCGAGGGCATGACCCCGCCGATCGTCGTCGCGATCTCCTCGCCTCGCGAGGCGATCCGAAGCGGCCGGCGCTCGGTGCTGATCCCGGCGCTCGCGCCCGGCGAGCGGATGGACCTCTCCTGGATCGTCACCTCCGCCCCCGGCGAGGAGGTCCGCCTGACCGCCCGGGGCCCGTTCCTTCCCGAGACCGCCGTCATCGTGCGCGACGGCTCGATCGCCGCCGCCGGCGAGGAGACCTCCCGATGAAGCCCGCCGCGTCCGACCTCCTCGTCCGCCTCGGGGCGTGCATCGCCGCCTGCCTCGCCGCGACCGCGACCGCGCAGCAGCAGATCGACGCCAAGGTCGACGTCGCCTGGAACCGCTACTACGAGCTCGACGAGGTGGAGGACATGCTCCGCCGGCTCGCCGCCGAGCATGCCGACGTCGCGCGGCTCGAGTCGATCGGGACGAGCGTCGAGGGACGACCGATCTGGGTCTTCACGATCAACGACCCATCGACCGGACCGGACTCCTCGAAGCCCGCGATGTACATCGACGGCTCGATCCACGCGAACGAGATCCAGGCGACCGAGACGGTGCTCTACTCGATCTGGTACCTGCTCGAGGCGCGCGACGAGGTGCCGGCGATCCGCGACCTCCTCGCCCGGGCGGCGTTCTACTTCGTCCCGGTGGTGAATCCCGACGGGCGCGCCTCGTGGTTCGAGGAGCCGCACACGCCGCACTCGAGCCGTACCGGCGTCGCCCCGACCGACAACGACGCCGACGGGCTCCTCGACGAGGACGGACCCAACGACCTCGACGGCGACGGTCACATCGAGCAGATGTGGCGGAAGGATCCCTTCGGCACGCACCGCCGAGATCCTCGCGATCCGCGCTTCCTCGAGCGGGTGCCGACCGAGCCGCGCGCCGACGGGACCCGCGAGTTCGGCGAGTGGTCGATGGCGGGACAGGAGGGGATCGACGACGACGGCGACGGCGAGGTCAACGAGGACGGCAAGGGCGGCTACGACATGAACCGCAACTGGCCCGGCGACTGGCGGCCGAAGCACGTGGAGTCGGGCGCGGGGACGCATCCCCTCTCCTACCCGGAGACCCGGGCGATCGCCGAGTTCATCCTCGCGAGGAGCAACATCGCCGCGGGTCAGGCGTACCACAACACCGGCGGCATGATCCTCCGCGGACCGGGCGCCGCGGACCGCGAGGGCGAGTATCCCGCCCGCGACCGCGCGACCTATGACGCCATCGCCCGCGCCGGCGCCGAGATGCTGCCGTTCTATCGGCCGCTCGTGATCCATTCGGACCTCTACACCGTCCACGGCGGCTTCGTGAACTGGATCGCGGAGAGCCTCGGGATCGTCTCCTTCACGAACGAGCTCTGGACCGACCTCCGCATCCTGCAGAACGGGCAGTCGCCGGACGAGGCGCAGCGGCGCCGCTGGCAGGACCGCGTGCTCTTCGGTCGGACCTGGAGCGACTGGCAGGAGCTGCCGCATCCCGAGTACGGCACCGTCCTCGTCGGCGGCGGCACGAAGTTCTCGTCGCGGATCCCGCCGCCCTTCATGCTCGAGGAGGAGTGCCACCGGAACTTCGCCTTCACGGCGTTCCACGCCGAGCAGATGCCGCTCCTCCGCGTCGAGTCGCTGACCGCCACGCGGATCGGCGAGGACCTCTGGGAGGTGACGATCGCGATCGCGAACGACCGCCTGATTCCCACCCGCACCGCCCGCGCCGCGGAGAAGTCGATCGGCGTGCCCGACCGCCTCTCGCTCGCGGGCGATGGCGTCGAGGCGGTCGCCGCCGGTCCCACCACCGGCATCCTCGCGACGACCTTCGAGCCAGTCGCGTCCCGACCCTCGACGCTCCTCGTCGAGCAGGGGATTCCAGGCCAGGGCTCGCGGTGGTTCCGCTTCCTCGTGCGGGCGCCGGAGGGCGCGAGCCCGCGGATCCTCTACGAGGCGGAGAAGGCGAGGGACCTCGAGGCGTCGATCGAGCTCCGCTGACCGATCCGGACCCCCCGCTCCGGTATCGTCCCCGCCGATGAAGCGACTCGTCCACGCCCGTCCCCTGCTCGCGCTCGTCCTCGCCGCCGCCGCCGCCGGCTGCCTCTCCACGCCGCCGCCGGACCCCGCGGCGGAGGAGGCGATCCGGAGCGCCGAGAAGCTCTCCGCGGAGCTCTTCGACGTCGCGGACTTCGCCGCCGCCACCTTCGGCGCGGTCGCCAGCCAGGTCTACCTGCAGGGCGCCAGCGACGAGGAGCTGCTGATCGCCGAGACGATCCGCAACAACGCGGTCTCCTTCGTCCGGGCGATCGTCCTCGACGACGACCCGGCGCAGGCGCTCGTCGACCTGCTCGTCTACGCGAAGCTCGCCGCGTGGGCGTGCGAGAACCGCAAGGGTCTCCCCAAGCAGGCGTTCGAGGAGGACTGCGGTCGGACCTTCGGGGCGCTCCTCGCCGAGGTCGAGCGGGTCGCCAAGGAGTGGATGACGCCCGATCAGATCGCGATCGTCGACGAGGCGGTGGAGGGCTTCAAGAAGCGGAACCCCGGACGCACGATGATCGGGCTGATCCGGCTGCCGGACCTCGCGGTCTCCTCGGACGTGAACGTGCAGGCGCTGCAGGCGTCCGCCCCGAGCCTGCTCTCGCCGGTCTCCGAGGCCGCGACGCAGATCCAGCTCCTCCGCATGCTCGGCGGTCGCCTGCTCTGGCTCCTCGGTCGGCTGCCCCAGTCGATCGGCTGGCGGGCGCAGGAGCTCATCTCCACGGTGCTCGCGAGCGACGGATTCACGGCGATCAAGGGCTCGCTCGAGTCGATCGGCGCCCGCCTCGACGAGACGCAGAAGAACCTGCTCGGCCTGCACGAGCCGATGACCGGGCTCGCCGGATCGGTGGCGGCGATGGACCAGACGCTCGAGTCATTCGCGAAGTCGCTGGCGATCGTCGCCGAGCGGCTCGATCGGACCGAGCAGCGAATCGCCTCCGTCGAGCCGCGGCTCGTCGCGCTTGCCGAATCGATCACCGCGACCAACGAGGCGATGGCGAGGACGAGCGCGGCGCTCGACTCGGTCGCCTCGACCGGCCAGTCGTTCGCCTCGAACGTCGCGGCGCTCTCCGCGACCATGGACCGGCTCGCCCAGCGGATCGACTCGCTCGACCAGCGGATCGCCTCCGCCGAGGACTCGCAGGAGATGGTCGACGGCGTCCTCATGAGGCTGGGCGCGATCGGGGCGCTCCTGATCATCCTCGCGGGCATCGGGCGATTCGTGGTGCACCATCTCACCAAGGCGAAGGCGGCCTGAACGCGCCGCGACCGCGGGCGCCGACCCGGCTCCGCCGCGAGCTTCCTCCGGCGCGCGACCGAGGCGGGCGCACGGGGCGCCCGCCTCGGGTCGCGAGCAGGTCCGCGGTCGAGGGACGACCAGCGGACCCACGGGGGGTCTTGGCGAATGCTCACGGAGCCTGACCAGGCACTCCTCGCATGCCCTCGAGGACCGCGTCGAAGAGGGTCTCGCGGCGGTCGCCCGAGGACTCCCAGAACATCAGCCCGCCGAGACCTCGCTCCGTCACCCACGCGCCCTTGAGGCGGATGCTCTGCGGGTCGTCGTAGGAGATGAAGTGCCCGCCGAAGGCGCTTCCGTAGAGCCAGGGCGCGAGCGCCGTCGAGTCCCAGTGCCTCGCGTACTGACCCGAGGCGATCTTGTCCTCGATGTTGGTCCAGTCGTAGACGCCGGTCGCGCCGCTCGACCAGTCGTCCCACTGCCCGGGCGGCACGCTGGTGCCCGCGCGGAAGAGACCGTGGTTGACCGGCGAGACGCCGCCCCAACTGCGACCGTAGAACGCGACGCCCGGAACGATCTTCGACGCGGGCACGCCCTGGGCGAGATGATGCTCGATCGCCCACTGCAGGTTGTACTTCGCGCGGATCTCCGGATTGACCGTGGTCATCGCGGGGTTCGCGCGGAAGCCCGCCTGGTGCCCGGTCGTCGAGAGGTCCCACGCCCCGAAGAAGTCGTACGACATCACGTTGATGAAGTCGAGGTAGGGATGCATCGCGGCGAGGTCGAAGTTGACGAGCTTGTCGAAGCCCGCCGCCGACGCGATCGTCAGCAGGTAGTGCGTCCCGTCGGCGGCGCCCGCCGCGTCGAGGCGCGACCGGAGCTCGGCGAGCAGCAGCACGTAGTTCTGCCTGTCCTGAGGACGGTACGTGTTGGTGGAGAGGCCTCCCGAGACCGGGTACTCCCAGTCGAGGTCGACGCCGTCGAAGCCATACTGCCGGATGAAGTCGACGCAGCTCTGCGCGAAGACCGCCCGGCTCTGCGAGGTGAGGGCGACGTCGCTGAAGCGGGCGCTCCAGGTCCAGCCGCCGACGGAGATCAGCGTCTTGAGGTGCGGGAACTGCGCCTTGAGCACGCTGTTGAACTGGTTGTAGTTGCCGCGGACCGGCTGCTCCCAGCTGTCGCCGGGATACGCCTTGTCGATCGCCGCGTAGGGGTCGCCGAGGGCGATGCGTCCGTCCGCGCCGATGTTCGCGAAGGCGTAGTTGACGTGCGTCACCTTGTGGAGCGGCATCGAGGCGGGGAAGTACTGCCTGCCGTAGATGCCCCACTCGGCGAAGTACGCGACCACCCGCTTCTCCGGGCAGGCGCCGAAGAGCGCCTGGAGGATCGAGAGGTCGAGCTCGTTCACGACGCCGTTGCCGTCGAGGTCCGCCGCGAGGTTCGCCCCGCTCGTGCCGAGCGCCGCGGCGGCGAGCGCAAGGTCGGCGTCGCCGACGAGGAAGTCGCCGTCGAGGTCGCCCTCGCAGGAGAAGCGAGGTCCGCTCTCGCCGCTCGAGCCGCCGCCGCCCGAACCACCCGAGCCGCCGCTCCCGCCGCCCGACTCGCCACCGCCTGAGCCACCCGAGCCGCCGCTGCCGCCACCCGACTCGCCGCCGCCCG
>VGXO01000054.1 GCA_016873275.1 Phycisphaerae bacterium | reverse complement strand
CGTTGCGAGGAGAGTCTTCGCGCGGAGCCGGGGGCGGTCGCCCACGAGCGATCGGAGCGATCGGGCGATCGGGGACAGGCACGCGAGCGATCCGGGACAGCCACGCGAGCGATCCGGCGAGCGATCTGGGACAGGCACGAATCAGGGCGATCCGGGACAGGCACGGGCGAGCGATCCGGGACAGGCACGGATCACGAGCGATCCGGGACAGGCACGCGGGGGAGCGATCCGGGACAGGCACGGGCGATCCGGGGGGCGATCCGGGGGGCGATCCGGGACAGGCATGGATCAGGGGGCGATCCGGGACAGGCACGGGAGGGCGATCCGGGCGATCCGGAGGGGCGATCCGGGACAGGCATGGATCAGGAGGGGCGATCCGGGACAGGCACGGGAGGGCGATCCGGGGCGATCCGGGACAGGCACAAAACTCCGCGAAGCCCCGCACGGGGCACCGATCCAGCCTCGACCCCAGCCTCGATCCCAGCCTCGACCCCAGCCTCGACCTCAGCCTCGACCTCAGCCTCGACCTCAGCCTCGACCTCAGCCTCGACCCCGTCGCCGGCATCCATCGACTCCGTTGCATCGGCGACCGGACCCCAGGACGAAGCGGCGGAAGCAACCCTGCGGTCGTGTCGGTCCGCTCTCATGGAGCCAGACGACCGCCCGCCCTCGGAGTCCCCCAAGATGGTCACCCGACTCGCCCTCCTCGGTCTGCTCCTCGCTGCCCCCACGACCCCGCTGTCGGCTCTACCGACCGCGAACGAGACGATTCCCGCCGTGGCGGTGTCGAGCGGTCGCCTCAAGACGCTCGTGGCGGCGGTGACCGAGGCGGGGCTTGCGGGGGCGCTCTCGGGGGAGGGTCCCTTCACCGTCTTCGCCCCGACCGACGAGGCGTTCGCGAAGCTTCCCGAGGGCACGGTCGCCTCGCTCCTCGAGCCGCGGAACCGCGAGACGCTCGTGAGGATCCTCAAGCACCACGTGGTCGCCGGGCGTCTCGACGCCGCCGACCTCGTCGGGCGCGGTTCGGTCGAGACCCTCGCCGGCACCTCGCTCGAGCTCGCCGCGGTCCGTGACCGCCTGCTCGTCGCGGACGCGGTGGTCGAGACCGCCGACGTCCCCGCGTCGAACGGGGTGGTGCATCTCATCGACCGCGTGCTCATGCCGCCGAAGCAGGTCGCCCCGCTCATGACCCTCCTTGAGAACGCGGTCTCCCGCGGCGCCCCGATCTTCAACGACGGCAACCCCGCCGCATGCGCGGCGATCTACGCCACGGCGCTTGAGGCGGCGATCCTCGTCGATGGCTACGGGATCGAGCCGCAGGCGCGGCGACGAATCGCGTCCCGGCTCGCCGAAATCGACGCGATGGAGGACGACCGCGAGCAGGCGTGGGCGTACCGACGCATCATCGACTCCCTCGTCTCGGCGATCTCCCAGGGCGAGCTCGCCGCTCCCGCGGCGGCGCGAGCCGCGACGGCAGGGAGCGACTCGGTGCCCGCCTCCGCGGCGGTCGCGCGAGCGTCCTCGCAAGCCGCGAGCCGCATGGTCTTCGCCTTCGACGACGCCGCCGAGGCGAAGCGGTGGGCGACGGTGCTCGACGGCGTCATGGGCGGACTCTCGACCGGACGGATCTCGACCTCCCGCGGCACGGTCGTCTTCGACGGCGAGACCTCGCTCGAGAACAACGGCGGCTTCAGCTCGATGCGGGTGGATCTTCCGGAAGGTCTCTTTGCCGGCTTCGACGCGGTGAAGCTCCGGGTGAAGGGCGATGGTCGCGAGTACCGCCTCGGCGCGAAGGCGGCTCGCGCGATGGGCGCCGCGGGCTACTGGGCGCCCTTCGCGACCTCGAAGGGCGAGTGGATCGAGGTGACGATCCCGATCGCCGACCTCGAGCGGCACTTCATGGGGCAGCGGCTGCCCGGTCGCCTCGAGCCGGAGGACCTCCGTTCGCTCGAGTTCTACATCTACGACAAGAAGGCGGGGTCATTCCGCCTCGAGATCGACTCGATCGAGGCGGTGCGGACGAGCGGAGCGTCCTTCGACGCCTGATCCCCCGATCGCGTCGTCGGAACCCCGCCCCGCGGGTCCAGCGTCTCGCGTATCGTCCGGTCGATCGGGCTTCCCGGAAGGCGTCCTCCGCGGTCGCGTTCGAGGCGAGCGATCGATCGAGGAGTCGCGGACCGATGCGATCGTTCAAGGATGCCGGCTCGATCGGATCTCGCCTCACCGCGGCGATCACGATCTCGACCTCGATGCTCGTGACGTCCGCCGCGGCGCAGAGCCCGCCGCCGACCCCGCCCACCTGCCTCGAGGGCGATCTCGACGGCAACGGGATCGTGGACGAGGTCGACCTCGAGCGGCTCCGGCGGAACCTCGGTCGAACCTGCACGCCCACGATCCGTTCGGTCACGCCTGCGACCGGTCCGACCGGCGGCGGCACGACGGTCATCCTCGAGGGAGACTTCCTCGGCCAAGCGACCGCCGCGAGGATCGGCGGCACGCCCGTCGCCGGACTCATCGCGCAGTCGCCCTCGCGGCTCGCGGTCATCCTGCCGCCGGGCGCGGAGGGACCGCAGGACGTCGTCGTCACGACCCCTTCCGGCGAGGTCTCGCTCGTCGGCGGATTCGCCTATTCGACGCAGGAGCTCGGATGGGGCGAGGTGCTCGAGTTCGAGCCGGATCCCGCGGTCGTCGTCGATCCGGCGATCCGCTCGGCGATCATCGCGACGGGACTTCCCTGGAGGGTCCGTGACCACGCCAGCGGTGCGCGGCTGGTGCTCATCCCGCCCGGCGCCTTCGTGATGGGAGACGCTGGCGCGGCGTCCTTCCCGAACGAGCGACCGACGAGGCAGGTCACCATCTCGAAGCCGTTCTATCTCGGCGCGAACGAGCTCACGCAGTCGAGATGGGTCGCGGTGATGGGGACCAACCCGAGCGCCTTCGCCGACCGAGAGGACGCGATGATGCGTCCGGTCGAGCAGGTGAGCGTGCCCGACGTGCAGGCGTTCCTCGCGAAGACCGGTCTCCGCCTTCCGACCGAGGCGGAGTGGGAGTACGCCTGCCGCGGAGGCACGACCGGACCGCTCTACGGCGAGCTTTCCGAGATCGCCTGGTATTGGCCGATGTGCCGCCGCGAGACCCATGAGGTCGGCGGCAAGAGGGCGAACGCGTTCGGGCTCCACGACATGATCGGCAACGTGAGCGAGTGGGTCGCCGACTGGCATGCGCCCTACCCGCCGGGCGACGTCGTGGATCCCGGGGGACCCGCCCAAGGAACCGAGGTCGTGACGCGCGGCGGGAGCTGGTACTTCGCGACGCTCTGCAGCGCCACGCGGCGATACCCGCTCGCGCCGACCGAGCGACACTTCCACGTCGGCTTCCGCGTCGCCCGCGATCCGTGATCGCTCCGCGGCTCAGGGGTGGATCGGGCGGGGCCGCGGGCGCCGCGTGCGGTTGAGCGCGAGGTAGCCCTTCGTCCCGAGGCGCGTCCCGCCCTCGCCGTCCGGCTCGACGAGCACCTTGAGGTGCGCGAGGAGGCGGTTGCAGCCTCCGTCGTCGTCGATCTCGTCCCAGCCCTCCGCGGCGAGGAGGTCCGCGCACCGCGCCGCCTCGGCGGCGCCGAGCACGACGAGCGACTCGGAGAGCGCCTTGAACCTCGACTCGCCCCGGGCGCGGACCCGACCGAGGTGGCACTCGACGCCCACCCGCGGCGAGATCCCATCTGCCCCCACGTCGAGGCAGACCGCCGGCGTCAGGTCGAGCCGCCACGCGATCGACTCGACCTCCCGCAGCCGGGCGACGACCGCCCCGTCGAGCCCCGCGCGGGCGAGGGCGTCCCGGCGCTCGGCGGACGCCTGCTCGCTCGAGCCCCAGAAGCAGAGCCGGATCGGCGAGCGAGGTCGCGGCAGCATGAGTCCGGTCTGGAAGACCTCGGAGGCGACCTCGAGCCGCTCGAGGCGCCTCGCGGTCGCCTCGATCGCCTCCCTCGTCCCCGCCTCGAGCGGGAGCGCCGCGGCGACGCGGCGGATGTTCGCGATCGCCGCGGGCAGGAGATGCGGGCGATGGGGGCGCTCGAGCCGCGCCGGACCGAAGAAGAACGATGGGGTGCCGGAGCTCGGCGCGTCGTCGAGGTCGAACTCGAACCATGCCGAGTCGATGAAGGCGATCGGCGGCGGCGAGCCATCCGCCGGCGGCGCCCAGAGCCCCCGGAGCGAGCGCAGGCGAGGGTCCTCCTCCGCATGGTCGTGCAGCAGGAGCAGGTTGCCGTGGTCCCGCGCCGCGCACCAGAGGAAGTCGATCTGGTCGTCTCCCCCATGGAGCCTGACCTCGAAGCCGAAGGTGCTCGCGCCGATCCGCTCGTCGGCGGTGCGGTCGATGCGCCGAGCGATCCGCTCCCGCGCGGACGCCTTCACGAGCCGAGGTCCGAGGCGGTCGAGCGATCGATCGACCGCCGCGGCGAGACCGCAGACGCGGGAGGTCGTCCACGGGAGCTGGTGCGCGGCGGGGTCCTCGACCGGACGCTCGGCGTAGGGGCGGACGTGCCGGATCGCCTGCTCGAGCGGCGTCGCGCCGCGGACGAGCGAGGCTCCGGAGGAGTCCCGCGGTCGTGCCGGAGCGTCGACCGACGCCTCCGCGTGGAGCGCGAGGCATGCCAGCGCCGTCGTCATGAGCCGGTGCGGATCCTCGTAGAGCGTGACCGCATGGAAGCGGTCGTGGACGAGCCCGGTCCCCGCGCGCTCGCCTTGGGCGACGAGCTCCTCGAACGTGCCCGGGATCGGGAGCTCGATCGTCGAGAAGAAGGGAGTCTCCGTGCCGCGCGGCGCCTCGAAGGCGTCGAGCACGCGGAGCTGCGCGACCGCCGCGGAGCGGTCGAGGAGGTCGAGCTCCTCCATCGCGAGCACCGCGAACGAGCCCGTGAGGATCGGATCGAACCGACCGAAGCCGCCGTCCGCCTCGCGGTGCGCGGCGAGCAGGACCCGGGTCACCTCGCGGAGCTCCTCGCGCCTCGATCGAAGGATCGCCGGATGCTCCCTCGCCGCGTCCTCCTCGGCGAAGGGAGTCGAGGGGCGATCGAGCCGCGACGCGAGGCGGGCGATCGCCCAGGCGCCCATCGTCGGGGTCGCGAGGTAGAGACCGCCCCACGCGGCGAACCGGACGAGCCACCACCGCGCATCGAGCCTCGGCGGGAGCCCCGCGTCGATCCGCATCGCCTCGACGAGCGCGGTCGTCGGAAGGTCCTCCTTCTCCCAGTGCCGCGTCGCGGGCGAGCGGCGCATCGAGCGATCGCTTCCTTGGTCGTCGACGAGCTGGGGGCGCAGCCCGCCGCTCGGACCCCGGAGCGGCTCGAGCGCCTCGAGGTCGAGCGCCGCGCCGGAGAGCGCGACGAGGACGGAGTCCGTCGAGGTCGGGATGCAGCCGCGCGAGTAGCCCCAGAGTCCGCCGAGGCGATGCCCGTCGAGATGCCGTCTGAGCCGCGCGAGGACCTCGCCCGCCGCCGGCGCGGCGGCGCCGCCGGCGCGGGCGACCCGCGCGAGCGCCATCCCAAGGAAGCCGAGCGGCACGAGGTCTCCGTAGGGCGAGGTCGTCGTCGCGCCGGGATCTCGGCGGTGGAGCGACCAACCGTGCCGCAGCGCCTCGTCGGCGACCCGCACCACGGCCTCGGCGAGCCTCGCGCGACCGGCGGCGAGGCGCACGGCGGCGGCGCAGGCAAGACCCTCGGCGAGGCGCCCGGTCGCGCGACCGTGGGCGAGGAAGAAGAGGTTGCAGTTCGCGGTGCGCTGGTGATCGGAGAGCCGCGCCGCGTCGAGGTGCGCCGCGAGCCGGTTCTCGAGGCGGACGAGGAAGCGTCCGTCGGGGAGTCGGGTCTCGCTCCCGAGCCTCGCGCCGACCGCGACGAGGAGCTCGAGCGCCTCGCCTCGGGGGGCGTCGGCGAAGACCGCGGCGCCGCGGGCGATGCCTTCCTCCGCGAGGTCGAGCGCCATCGCCACCGGCGGCAGCGGGGGCAGCCGCCCGATCCCGATGCACAGCGACCCGCGGACGCCATGCGCCGCGAGGACCTCCAGGTCGTCGGCGTGCGCCGCCAGCAGGCTCGCGCCGGTGCGTGGGGCGACGGGACAGCGGGGCGGGAGCTCCGCGCGGCCGTCGCGGCGGAGGATCGCCGCGCCGCCCTCCGCCATCGCGATCGCCTCGACCTCGTCGAGGGCGACCGAGTCCGGCAGGAAGTACATCGCGCGGACCTGCTCGTCGGAGGCGACCGCGCGGATCGAGGGCAGGTGAAACGCGACCGCGACCCCCGAGCGGGCGTCGATCGCCTCGAGGAGCCGCCGCGTGGCGAGGTCCTCGGCGGTCGTCGAGGGGGTGCTCATCGCGGGCTCCCTCCGGCGCCCGCGGTGCCCGCGTCGAGGGCGATCCTGCTCGGTCGCCAGCCGGGACGGGCGATCGCCTCGAGTCCCGCGAGCAGGATCTCCCGAAGGAGCGCGAGCCGGTCCCAGCCGGCGGGAAGCGCCGCGGCGACTCCCTCGAGCGTCGCGGCGGCGGCGGCGGCGAGGTCGATCGCCGCCGCTCGATCCGCGTCCTCGAGCCCGGCGAGGTAGTGATCCACGCGGGGGCGGTCGCTCCGGCGACGGGTCTCGGATCCCCGGCGCTCGAGCCCGAGCGCCTCGAGGAAGAGCGTCCCGTCGAAGCCGCCGAGCGCCTTCGTGAACCCCATGAAGTCGGCGGCGAGCTCGTCGAGGAGGTTGAGCCGATGGGACCCGAGCAGGCGCTGCGTCGCGTGGTGCGCGAGCTCGTGCTCGAGGCGGATGGCGCCCGATCGATCGATCCAGGTCGGCTCGTCGAGTCCGTGGCGGCGCCACCATGGGTCGGCGTCGCCGTAGCCGCCGGGGGAGAGGAGGATCAGGCGGTCGTGGAGGTGGGTGCGGTCCTCCGCGGCGAGGCGCTCGAGCTCCTCCGACCAGGACTCGGCGCCGCCGCCTCGGGCGAGGAACTCGTCGCGCCGTGCGCGAAGCCTTCCCGGATTGGGGAGCCCGGAGACGTAGAGCGCCCGCACGCCCGGCGGCACGTCGATCGGCTCGGCGCGGGCGCCGAGCGCCCGGAACGCCCGCACGAAGTCCGCCCGCGCGCCGAGGTGGAGCACGGGGAGCGCCCCCGCGGGATGCTCGGCGATCTCGAGGCGGATCGACGCCGGATCCTCGAAGACCTCGTCGAGGTCCTCCGGCGCGAGGTCCTCCGATCCGACCTCCTCCGGCGAGAGCGACTCGAGCGGTCGCGCCTCGCGGACGAGCGCCGCGTACGCGCGGGTCCGGGAGATCCCCTCGCGGATCGCGAGGCGAAGCTGCGGGAGGTCGCGGCGCAGCCGCGCCATCAGCGGTCGTCCGGCGTCGACCTCGGCGGCGATCCCGCGCCACCATGGCAGGTGAGCCTCGTCGGCGGGCGGCGACGTCGCGGCCGGCACGGCGGGGACGGGTGGTCGGAGGTAGTCCTCGAGGATCGCCATCGCGGGACGCCTCAGCCTCCGCTCGGCGCGCCCGCGGGCACGTCGGCGGGGGCGCTCGGCGCGGGGACCTCCGCGTCGGGATCGCCGGCGAACTCCCGCGAGGGAGAGACGAACCGGTCGGTGATGCCCACGGTGGGATCCCCGGCGGGCGCCTGCAGGCGGTCGAAGTCGCTCACGTCGCTCCACTCGACGCCGGCGTGACCGAGGAGGCAGCCGACGGACTGGGCGAGCTTGGCGAGCGCCACCTGGTACTCCGTCTCGACGCGGGCGCGGTTGATGAGCGAGGCGTTCAGCGAGCGGAGGGCGTCGGTGAGGTTGGCGCTGGGGATCTGCCCGCGGTCGAAGAGGGTGCCGTACGCCTCGAAGAAGCGGCGCGCCGCCTCGACCTGATAGCGGGCGGTGAGGATCCGGTCCCACTGGATCTGGAGGGTGTCGATCGCGTCGAGGACCTCGCCGGTGACGGTGATGCGCCGCTGCCTCACGTCCGCGATCGACTTCAGCCGCCGCAGCACCGCCGCCTGGTAGCTCGCGAGGCGCACCTCGTTGCCGATCGGGACGCTCGCGTTCAGCCCGACCGCCCATCCGCTGATGTTGCCGTCGCCGAGGTCCTGCGTCGCCTCGACGAGCGAGCGACCCGCGAAGTCGAACCCGTTGAAGGTCCACGCCGCGAAGACGTCCACCTCCGGCAGCACGTCCTGGTCCCGCATCAAGACGTCGATCGTGCGCTGGATCTGCTGGTACTCGAACTGCAGGAGGTCCGCCCGGTTCGCGAGGGCATGGTCGACGAGCACCTTCGGCTCGACGTCGAAGCCGATGAGCCGGGGCTCGGTGGTGGGGCGGAGCGTCGCGGAGCCGTCGAGGGTCAGGTCGGGCTGCTGCATCACCACCTTGAGCCCCCGCACGGAGAGCCGCAGCCGCTGCTCCGCCGCGAGCACCTGGTCGAACGCGGAGGAGAGCGCGACCTCGAAGTTGTAGACGTTCGCGATCGAGCCGGAGCCGAGCCGGACCATCTGCCGCTGGTCGTCGAGGAGGCGCCGGGAGATCTCGTAGGTCTCGAGGGCGATGTCGAACTCGCGCCGCGCGAGGTAGACGCTCCAGTAGGCGACCTCCGCCTGGACGAGCTGGTTGATCACGTCGAGCTGGGCCGCCGCCCGCTCGCGGCCGACCTGCGCCTCGGCGAGGACGATCGACGCCTGGTTGAACTCGATTCCGGCACCCCGCAGCAGGGGCTGCTCGATCGAGATCGTCGGCTGGCTGTAGGCGAAGCTCTGGTCGCCGACCGTGTCGTCGGTCGTCGAGTAGAGCTGCGTCGAGAGGGACCAGTCGAGGCTCACCGAGCCGCCGGTCTGGAGCGGCACGTTCAGACCGGGGACGATCGTGAGGACGTCCGAGGTCGTGTTGATGAGCGGACCGCCGTAGTAGGCGGGGTTGACGGTGCGCTGGTCGATCACGCTCGCGGTGAAGGTCGACTCGAACTTCGCCTGCTCCGCCCGCAGGATCTGCGCGGCGACCTGCGGCGAGATCACCGCCGCCTGGATGCCGAGGTTGTTGCGGAGCGTGACCTCCCGCACCTCGACGAGGGTGAGGTCGCGCGGCGTCCCCGCCCTCATCATGGCGATCAGGTGCTCGGAGCGGTCCTCGGCGGCGGGACGGTCGGTCGGGTCGGGCTCGTGGATCGCCCGCATCGCGCTCGTCGCGTCGAGGCTCGAGATCTCCCGGGTCCGCGCGTCGAGCTCCTCGATGCGGTAGCGGTCGCGGTCGAGGTTCGGCGTGCACGCCGAGAGGAGCGGGAGGGAGGCGGCGAGGATGAACGCGCGTCGGCTCATGACAGCTGCCCCGCCATCAGCTCCCGGAAGTGCCCGGTCTCGTCCGCGGCGAGCTCCTCGAAGGTTCCCTGCTGCACGACCTTGCCCTGCTTGAGGACGATGATGCGGTGGGCGTTGCGGATCGTGGTGAGGCGGTGCGCGACCACGAAGCGGGTCGCGCCCATCAGCTCGATCGTCGCGGTGATCGCCGCCTGCGACTGGTTGTCGAGGTTGCTCGTCGCCTCGTCGAAGAGCAGGATCTCCGGTCGCCCCACGATCGCCCGCGCGATGAGGAGCCGCTGCAGCTGGCTCTGCGAGAGGGAGGTCGGCGTCACCAGCGTCAGCATGCCCATCGGCATCGCGTCGATGACCTCGTCCATCCCGACGAGCGCCGCCGCGCCCCACGCCTCCTCCATCGACCGCTGCGAGCCGACGCCGAGGATCGTCGAGAGGACGTTGCCCGTCACGACCTCGCTCGCCTGCATGACCACCCCGAGCTGGGCGCGGACGAGGCTCGGATCGAGGCTCTCGAGGGGGACGTCGTCGTAGAGGATCGCCCCCGACTCGGGCTTCTCGAGCCCGAGCAGGATGCGGAGGAGCGTGGACTTGCCGCAGCCGGTGCGACCGACGATCGCCACGAACTCTCCCGGCGCGGCGGTGAAGCTCACGCCGTCGAGGATCGCGGGTCCCTCCGGGTCGTAGCGGAACACGACCTCCCGCGCCTCGACCCGACCGGCGAGGACCGTGGCGTCGCCGCGACCCTCCACGACCTCCGGCTCCGCCTCGAGGAGCGGGCGAAGCCGCCCGAGCTGCGCGGGGATCATGGCGGCGTTGGTGATCGCCGGTCCGACGAGGACGGTCGCCCCGAGGAAGGCGGTGACGGCGGTGATGAACGCCACGAACTGCTCGTCGTCCATGACCGTGCCGCCCGCCGACATCGCCGCGACCTGCCGCGCGAAGACCACCGCCGGCACCACCGCCCCGAAGAGCGTCACCACCGCTCCGTTGGCGAGACCCCAGAGCCCCAGGCGCAGGCTCGCGCCGCCGACCGGGACGAGCCGCTCGATGATCTGGGCGACGACGCGGCGGGCGGAGCCCTGCACGCGGATCTGGCGGATCCCAGAGAGCACGTCGAGCCCGAAGCCGTCGAGGTCGCCCTTCGCGATCGAGAGGGAGTAGTTGGTCCGGGCGATCATCACCGAGACTCCGGCGACGAGCAGCACCTCGAGCCCGACGAGCCCGACGGCGGGCAGGGCGATCGAGGGGTCGTAGACGAAGAGCACCACGAGGTTCGAGAGCCCGCCGAAGAACGAGAGCAGGATCGTCATCGCCGACTGCGAGAGCGAGGCGCGGATCTGCTCGATCGCCATCACCCGCTGGGTGAGGTCGCCGGAGGAGCGGTCCCGGAAGAAGACCGCCGGAAGCTGGAGCAGCCGATCGACGAAGCCCGCGGACAGGGCGAGCCCCGCGCGGGTCTGGATGCGGAGGAGGGTGATGCTGGTGATCACCGAGAGGACTCCCCTCCCGACCGCGACCGCGAGGAGCAGGATCGCCCCGAAGAGGAGGGCGTTCAGCTGGACGAAGGGGATCACCCCGCCCACGAGCCAGCCGGTGACCACCGGGACCACCGCGGTGATGCCCGCGGTGACGACCGTCGCCGCGATCACCACGAGGACGTCCGGCAGGCTGCCGCGGAGGATCGGGCGCAGGATGTCGCGGAGCCGCAGCGTCCGCAGCGGCAGACCGCGATAGAACATCTCCGCGTGCATCTCGAGCGTCGCGGCGAACGCCGCATCCACCCGCTCGACCACCTCCTCGCCCTCCGGGGTGGCGACGACGGCGCGGTAGCCGGAGCCCCGGGGAAGAAGCGCGACCGGCGCGCGGTCGGACGCACGGACGCCAAGCAGGGGACCGCCCTGCTCGCGCCACCATCGGTCGGAGAGGAGCACCGAGCGGCGCTGCAGGTGGATCCTCCGGCAGAGCTGCTCGACCGGTCCCAGCGACGAGCGGGGGTTGATCGAGACCTCGGGCGGCACCTCGATCCCGAGCGAGCCCAGGACGAGGCGGCACGCCCGCAGGATCGGTCCGCCGCCCGTGCGGGTCTCGACGCCGCGGACGAGGCGCGAGGCGTTCGACGCGAGCCTCACCGCGCGGGCGAGCGCCGCGTCGTCGAGGTGGCTCGAGCGGTCGAGCCGCTCCGCGAAGCGGACCTCCGACTCGTCGAGCTGCCGCGCCGCCTCGGAGCGCATCCGCGCGGCGAGCGCGACCCGCAGCGCGTCCCACGACGCCGCGCCGTCGGTCGAGGCGAGCCAGTCGGTCGCCTCCTGTCCGCCGCGGAAGTGACCCGCGACGAGCCGTCCGGCATGCTCGGGAAGCGCGACCTCGCCGCGCGGCTCGAGCACCACGAGCGCGAGGTCTCGCAAGCCTCGCAGCTCGAAGGCGGCGGGGGCTTGGTCCGCCGGGAGCACGAGCACTCCGCCCTCCCGCACGCGGGCGAGGGTGATCGGGGCGCCGAGGGTCGCGCCATCGCGTCGCCTCGCGAGGAGGACCGCCTCGCCCCGCTCGACGCCGAGGAGGAGGTCGCGTCCGGGGTCGCGTCCGCGGAGCGCCGCCTCGCCGAGCCGGCGGTCGGTCGCCACCGCATGCCACGCCTGCAGCGTCGTCGCGTCGCTCATGCGGTGGCTCCGAACTCGTCGCGGAACCACGGCTGCCGCGCGGCGAGGTCCTCCGGCGTGCCGCGGTCGAGGATCGCGCCCTGCTCGAGGATCACCACCTCGTCCACGAAGGCGAGGGAGGACTTGCGCCCGGTCACGAGGATCACCGTGGCGCCGCGGGATCGGATCCGCTCGAGGACCCGCGCCTCGGTCTGACCGTCGAGGGCGGAGGTCGCGCCGTCGAGGACCACGATGCCGGGTCGCCGCGCGAGCGCCCGCGCGATCTCGAGGCGCTGCCGCTGCCCGCCCGAGAGGTTGCGGCCGCCCTCGGAGATCGGCGCGTCGAGGCCGCCGGGTCGGTCGAGGAGCTCGAGGCAGTCCGCGTCGCGGATCGCCGCGACGAGGTCCTCGTCGCCGATCGCCTCGTCCCACATCGAGACGTTCTGGCGGATCGAGCCGGCGAAGGCGACGACCGTGCCCGAGGCGCCGGTCAGCCCCTCGACGAGGAGGACCGGGTCGACCTGGTCGCGCGGCGTGCCGTCCACGAGGACCTCGCCGGACCACGGGCGGTCGAGCCCGAGGATCAGCGACGCGACGGTGGACTTGCCGCTTCCCGCCCGTCCGACGAGGGCGATCATCCGACCTGGCTCGACCGCGAGGGAGAGGCGGTCGATCAGCGGCGGGGCGTTCTCGTCGAAGCCGAAGACGACCTCCTTGAGCTCGAGCCCGCCGCCGATCCGGCGCCGCGGTCCGCTCGACTCGGGGGGCGGCGACGAGGTCGCCTGCTCGGCGGGGTAGTCGAGGACGTCGAGCACCCGCGCCATCTGCGCCTGGGTGGTCTGCAGGGTGCGGGCGAGCATGACGAGCTGGGTGACCGGCGCGAGCAGCAGTCCCGCGAGCATCTGCATGGCGACGAGCTCGCCGATCCCGAGGCGTCCCTGCATCGCCTGGTAGCCGCCGAGCCCGTAGATGAGGACGGTGGTGACGAGCCCCCCCGCGACGACCGGCGCCGCGTCGAGCCACGAGGTGATGCGGGTCATCGACTGCTGGGCGTTGAGCCCCTTCGCCTGGTAGCCGGACCACTGGTTGAACGCCTCGCCCTCGCGGCTCGTCGCCTTGATCTCGGGGATCGCCCGCAGGATCTGCATGAGCGCGCCGTACTGGCGACCGACCTCGCGCTGGAGCGAGGTGCTGCGGTCGAGGACCGCCGAGTTGGTCGCCCGCACCGCGAGGAGGAGGATCACCGTCGTCGAGATCGCCACGACGCCGATCCAGAAGTCGAGGATCAGCAGCGCCGCCGCGAACACCACCGCGTTCACGAGGTCCACGAGCCCGGAGAGGATCTGCGACCCGAGGCTTGAGGCGATCTGCTGGTTCGAGGTGAAGCGGGCGACGAGGTCGCCGGGGCTCCGCTGCTGGTAGAACCGCATCGGGAGCGCGAGCATGTGCTCCGCCATGCGGGTCGACTGGACGAGGAACATCCGCAGCACGAGCCGCTGCAGCACCAGCTCCTGCAGGGCGCCGGCGGAGACCTGGACCACCGCGAGCAGCAGCAGCCCGAGGATGATCCAGACCGCCCACGAGACGTTGTCCTGCTGGACCACGCCGTCGATGAAGGTCGAGACGAGGGTCGGCACGAGCGCCGCCGCGATGCTCACGATCGCCCCGCAGAGCACGGCGAAGAGGGCGACGCCGAAGTGACCCGCGAGCCACGCCCGCACCCCGCGGAGGAGCCCGGGCGGTCGTCCGGCGCGGACGAACTCAGGACCCGGCGAGAACTCGAGCACGATGCCGGTGAACGCCTTCGAGAACTCGTTCTGGTCCACCCAGCGGCGTCCGCCCGCGGGGTCGTTGATGCGCCAGCGGTCGCCGCGCACGCCCTCGAAGACCACGAAGTGACCGAACCCCCAGAAGAGGATCGAGGGACGAGGCGACTCGCCGCGGAGGTCGTCGAGCTCGAGCCGCCGCCCCTTCGCCTCGAGGCCGTGGCGCCGGGCGGCGCGGGCGAGCTGCGCGGCGTTCGAGCCGTCGCGGGTGACGCCGCAGTCGATCCGCAGCTTCTCGAGGGGAATCCAGCGACCGTAGTGGGCGAGGACCATGCCGAGGCTCGCGGCGCCGCACTCGACCGCCTCCATCTGGAGGATGGTCGGCGTGGTGGCGAGCCCGCGGGGACCACGGGACGGGCGCGAGGCGGTCATGGCGCGGCGGCGGTCCCGACGAGGGTCGGCGGCTGGTCGATCCCGAGGAGGTCCTTGATCCACGGGAGGAGGAGCGAGATCGGGCGATCCTCGCGGATCACCACCTGCACCCCGCACAGGAGCGGCATCTCGAGCGGCTGCGGATACCCCTCGCGGCTCGTCCACGCGAGCCCGCTCGGCGTGCGGGGATCCTCGAGGACGGTGACGCTGACCTCGATCATCGGTCCGATCTGCCCGCCGATGCTGCGGGTGAGGGAGGCGTCGCCGACCGAGCCGCCGCGACCGCTCCCGGTCTGGTCCGCCACGAACTCGCCGACCCAGCTGACCACGCCCTTGAGGAAGCCGTAGCGCGAGGGCGGCGCGAAGGGGATCGAGATCCGCGCAGGCATCCCGGCGCGGATCTCCTTCCCGAGCCCGAAGGGCACGAAGCAGGTGACGATCGGAGGGGCAATCCCCTTCGGGGAGAGCGGACCGAGGGTCAGGATCGGATCGCCGGTCCGCACCGAGGAGCCCTCGGTCACGAGGATGGACAGGATCTCGCCGTCGACCGGGGCGGCGATCGTGGTGCTGACGGCGAGCCGCGTCTCCGCGACCTGCACCGATCCATCGGCGGTCGCGATCGTCTCCGCCCGCCGCAGCCGACCCTGCTCGATCGTCGAGCGGGTCTGCTCGAGCGCCGCCTCCGCCTGGGCGATCATCGCCTCCTGCTGCTCGATCTGCTGCCGGGAGGAGGAGAGCAGCGACTGCGCCTGCAGCAGCTGCGATCGGGGCATGAGCTGCCGCTCGACCAGCTCCGTGACGTCGACGAGCTCGCGCTCGAGCGCCTCGATCAGCTCGCGGGTGAGCCGCTGCGACTCCCGCGCCGCGGAGACCTGGCGGTCGCGGGACGCCTCGCCCTTCGCGAGGAGCTCGTCCTCCGCGACCCGCATGGCGGCATCCTCGGCGCGACGCAGCGCGAGCGTCTCGCGGGCGACCTCGATCGCCTGCTCGTGCTCGGGGTTCCGGATCGCGACGAGCGGATCGCCGGCGCGCACCACCAGCTGCTCCTCGACGAGGACCGTGGCGACGTCGCCGTAGGCGTAGGGACTGTGCACGATGATCGGACCGCTGCCTGCCTCGGTGACGATCCCTTGCCCGTCGACGAAGCTCGGGACGCGACCGAGGAACGCCCACGCGAGGGCGAGCCCGAGCGCCGCGCCGATCATCACGACGAAGAGCCACGACGCTCCGCGGACCACGACGAGCCGCTGGTCGAGCTGCTCCGACGAGGAGAAGTTCTGGAGCGCCTCGGTCCGAGCCAGTCCCTTGAGGTTCCGCTGCGACACGCCGATGGCTCCCACGCCTCGGTGGTCGAGTCGCGCGGCGTCGCGGACCTCCTCGGCGGCGCGTGGAGGGTACTCGCGGGCGGGGGAAGGGGGTGGGCGGGCGCGGCGGGCGGCGCCCGGGAGGCAGGCGACTTGGACGAGATCTGTGCCGTGGGGGGGAGTTGGGGAGGGCGCGAAGTCGAGATGAGGCGTGCTCCGGAACTCCTCCTCGACCGAGCAGGGCGAGGTCGGGGAGGTGCCGAGCGAACGAAGTTCGCGAGGCGGAGGGGAGGTTCGATCAACGGGTTGCTTGCCTCGCGCAATCGCTCGCGCACGCGCGATCGCTCGCAACCCGTCGGAGTTGGTCCCCTCCGCCGCCTCGCGGCGCTCGGCGGCACCTCCCCACGGCGAAGCCGTGGGGAGGAGTTCCGAAGCACGCCGCGCCGAGATGACGCGTTCCGGAACTCCGGAACTCCGGAACTCAGGAACTCCGGAACTCCGGAACTCAGGAACTCCGGAACTCCGGAACTCCGGAACTCCGGAACTCCGGAACTCCGGAACTCCGGAACTCCGGAACTCCGAAACTCCGGAACTCCGGAACTCCGAAACTCCTCCCCGGCGGACCGCAGCGACGCGGGGGAGGTGCCGAGCGAACGAAGTTCGCGAGGCGGAGGGGAGGTTCGATCAACGGGTTGCTTGCCTCGCGCAATCGCTCGCGCACGCGCGATCGCTCGCAACCCGTCGGAGTTGGTCCCCTCCGCCGCCTCGCGGCGCTCGGCGGCACCTCCCCACGGCGAAGCCGTGGGGAGGAGTTCCGGAAGGCGCGAAGTCGAGCGCACTCCGAGACTCCTCCGCCGCCTCGCGGCGCTCGGCGGCACCTCCCCACGGCGAAGCCGTGGGGAGGAGTTCCGAAGCACGCCGCGCCGAGCTGACGCGTTCCGGAACGCCGGAACTCCGGAACACCGGAACACCGGAACTCCGGAACTCCGGAACTCCGGAACTCCGGAACTCCTCCCCGGCGGAGCGCAGCGACGCGGGGGAGGTGCCGAGCGAACGAAGTTCGCGAGGCGGAGGGGAGGTTCGATCAACGGGTTGCTTGCCTCGCGCAATCGCTCGCGCACGCGCGATCGCTCGCAACCCGTCGGAGTTGGTCCCCTCCGCCGCCTCGCGGCGCTCGGCGGCACCTCCCCACGGCGAAGCCGTGGGGAGGAGTTCCGAAGCACGCCGCGCCGAGCTGACGCGTTCCGGAACTCCGGAACTCCGGAACTCCGGAACTCCGGAACACCGGAACTCCTCCCCGGCGGAGCGCAGCGACGCGGGGGAGGTGCCGAGCGAACGAAGTTCGCGAGGCGGAGGGGAGGTTCGATCAACGGGTTGCTTGCGTCGCGCAAGCGCTCGCGCACGCGCGATCGCTCGCAACCCGTCGGAGTTGGTCCCCTCCGCCGCCTCGCGGCGCTCGGCGGCACCTCCCCACGGCGAAGCCGTGGGGAGGAGTTCCGGAAGGCGCGAAGTCGAGCGCACTCCGAAACTCCTCCGCCGCCTCGCGGCGCTCGGCGGCACCTCGATGCGCCTGCAGCCATCGAGAGCGTGTCAACCCGACTCGGTCGAGTACCTTGCGAGGGTCCCCCGAGGCGACCCTCGCCTCACGCGTCCCGCGTGCGACCGTCCTCCGCTCGAGGGGCACCCCGGTTCGAATCCGTTGGTCGAGTCTCGTGATCGAATCCCTTGATCGACACTCTTGACCGAATCTTCGCCGCCGCGGTCGAGGCGCATCGTGATCGTCCCGCGATCGACCTGCCGCCGACGGCGACCCGATCTCGCCGGATCCTGACCTACGGCGAGCTCGACCGGCTCGCGGATCGGTTCGCCGAGGCGCTGCCCGCGCCGGCGGGCGCGACGCCGATCGCGCTCCTGATGCTTCCTCGCGGGGGCGTCGAGGTCTACGCGGCGCAGCTCGCCTCGACCCGACGCGGCTTCGCGTTCTGCGCGACCGACGCGGCGTTTCCGGATGCTCATCTCGCCGCGGTGATCGCCGACGCAGGACCAGAGGCGATCGTCACCGATCCGGCGGGCATCGCACGGCTCGGACCGATCGCTGACGGCGTCCCGCTCCTCGACGCGACCGCGATCACCGAGTCCTTCCTCGCGGCGGGCGACGACCGCCGCGCGGCGGGGCGCATCGGAGGCGTCGTCGATCGCCCGACGCCCCGCTCGACGCCCGACTCGCTTGCCTACCTCATCTCGACGAGCGGCACGACCGGCACGCCGAAGGCGGTGATGATCACCCATCGCTCGATCGCGAACCTCGTGGTCGGCGACTCGAGGTTCGGCTTCGGTCCGGGCGACCGGATCGCGCAGTGCTCGAGCCCCGCCTACGACTCGAGCCTCGAGGAGACGTGGCTCGCGCTCGCGGGCGGCGCGACGCTCGTTCCCGCGGACGAGGAGGTCGTGCGGTCGGGTCCCGACCTTCCCGCGTGGCTCCGCGCCGAGCGCATCACCGTCTTCTGCCCGCCCCCGACGCTGCTTCGCGCGATGGGAGTCGAGGATCCGCGCCGCGAGCTGCCGGAGCTCAGGTTCATCTGGTCGGGCGGCGAGGCGCTGCCGCAGGACCAGAGCGACCTCTGGAGCGCGGCGCTCTGGCTCGAGAACGGCTACGGCCCGACCGAGTGCACCGTCACCGCGACCTCCGGTCGAATGCGGCCCGGCGTGCCGGTCCACATCGGTCGCGCGGTGCCGGGCAACGAGGCGTTCATCGTCGGACCGGACGATTCCGAGCTCGCCGACGGCGAGGAGGGCGAGCTCTGCATCGCCGGCATCGGCGTCGCGGCGGGATACCTCCGGCGACCGGAGGAGACCGCCCGCCGCTTCGGACCGATCGCCGGTCGCGCCTGGGCGTACCGCACCGGCGACCTCGCCCGGCGTCGCCCGGGCGGCGAGCTTGAGTTCCTCGGGCGGATCGATGCGCAGGTGAAGGTCCGCGGCGTGCGGATCGAGCTTGGCGCGGTCGAGACCTGCCTCGCCGCGCATCCGGCGGTCGCCGCCGCGGCGTGCGCCGTGGTGGGGGAGGGTGCGGGCGCCCGGCTCGGCGCAGTGGTCGTCGCGCGACCGGACGCGTGGCTCGCCGATCCGACCACGATGCTCGCGACCTTCGTGCGGGAGCGGCTTCCTGCGGCGATGGTGCCCGCGATCGCGATCGCCGTCGAGGCGATTCCAACCTCGGTGAGCGGCAAGGTCGAGCGCCGCGCGGTCGCCGCGCGGCTTCGAGAGGCGCTGCCGGCGGAGGTCGCCGCTGATCCGGCGCACGAGGCGACCGCCCGCGACGCGACGCGACCGCTCGAGGATCGGGTCCGGGCATGCATCGCGAGGACGATCGGCGGCGGAGACCTTCCCGCGGCGGACGCCGACTTCTTCACCGACTTGGGCGGCGACTCGCTGCGGGCGGTCGAGCTCCTGCTCTGGCTCCGCCGACTGCTCGGCGCGGAGGTCGCGGTGCGGGACCTCTACGCGGGTCGCACGGCGGAGGGGATCGCGCGGCGCCTCCGGTTCGCCGGCACGAGCCCCACGCCGCCGGTCGATCGGGTCTGCGTCCGATCGAGCGTGCCGGTCGCGATGGTGCAGGCGGTGGTCCTGCTCGCTGGCTTCGTCAACTCCGGGGCGACCGCCTACGCGGCGATCTTCCTCCTGCTGCCCCTCGCGGTGGGCGAGCTCGGTCCCTTCGCGGTCGCGGCGATTCTTCCCGTCGCGGTCTTCCTCGCGGCAGGACTCCGGCTGCCGCTTGGGATCGCGGCGACGCTTCTCGCGAAGGCGATCCTCGTCGGTCGCTACGAGCCTGGTCGGGTCGAGGCATGGAGCGGGCGGCACCTCCGCGAGTGGACCGTCGGCGCGGTGGCGTCCTGGATCCCGTGGGGTCTCATCGAGGGCACGGAGCTCCACGCCTCGACGCTGCGCTGGCTCGGGGCGAGGATCGGTCGCGGCGTCGACCTCCACCGCGGCGTGCGGCTCTCTGGCGGCGGCTGGGACCTCGTCGAGATCGGCGACGGCGCGATCCTCGAGCGGGACGCGCGGCTCCTCGTCATGCGGCTCGAGCGGGGCAGCATGGAGTGGGAGCCGATCTCGATCGCGGCACGCGCCGTCGTCGGCATCCGCGCGACGGTCGAGGGAGGCGGCGCGGTCGGCGAGGGCGCGGAGGTGGAGCCGCTCTCGCTCGTCCGGCGCGGCGAGTCGGTGCCCGCGGGAGTTCGTTGGGGCGGCGTCCCCGGCGCGGAGCGCGGTCCGGTCGCGCCGCCGCCGCCGGCGCCGCGGGTCTTGGTTGGGCCGTGGGGTCACGCGGCGCTCGTCGTCCTCGGTCGCTTCCTCGTGACCGCCTCGACGGTGCTCGCGGCGCTTCTGGTCGGCGTGCTCGTCGTCCGGCTCGACCTCGCGCGGCTCACCGCGTGGCTCGAGTCCCCGTGGGTCGACTGGCGCCTCGCGCTCCTCGCCTGCGCGGCGAGCGTGGTCGCGGTGCCGGCGTGGCTCCTGCTGACGGCGCTCTCGATGCGCTGGGTCATGCCGCTCCGCCCCGGTCGCTATCCGCGGCATGGGCTCGACGCCTGCCGGATCGCGGTGCGGATCCGCACCCTCGACGACGCCGGTCGCTGGATCAGCGGGACGCTGCTCTATCCGATCTGGCTCCGCCTCGCGGGCATGCGGATCGGTCGCGGCAGCGAGGTGAGCACGATCATCGACACCCTGCCCGAGGTCACCTCGATCGGGCGGATGTCGTTCCTCGCCGACGGGATCTACCTCGGCGGACCGAGGACCCGAGGCGAGGCGATCGTGGTCGAGCGGACCTCGCTCGGCGACGACACCTTCCTCGGCAACCATGCGGTGATTCCCGCCGGGCGGGCGTATCCCGATGGCATGTTCGTCGGCGTCGCGACGGCGCCGCCCCCCGATGCCGGCGCCGGCGAGGGATGGTTCGGATCGCCGCCGATCTCGCTGCCGCGCCGCGAGGTGGTCGAGCTCGACCGCCGCCTGACCCACGAGCCGACGCTCCTCCGCCGCGTGAACCGCTGGGCGTGGGAGCTGGCGCGGTTCGGCGTCGCGCTGCCGCCGGTCGCGGTCGCGCTCGGCTGGATGGCGGTCGTCGAGCACGCCGCGCGGGTCGCCGGTCCGTGGGCGACGGCGCTCCTCTGGGCGCCGCTCGCGAGCCTCGGCGGATGGCTCGCCCTCGTCGCCTTCGGGCTTGGCGCGAAGTGGGTGCTGCTTGGTCGGGTGAAGCCGGGGATGCACGGGCTCTGGAGCTGCTGGTGCAGCCGCTGGGACTACCTCTACGTGCTCTGGTGGTTCAGCGCCCGGGCGGCGCTTGACCGCGTCGAGGGCACGCCGTTCCTCGCGGTCGTCCTCCGCCTCGCGGGAAACTCGATCGGTCGCGGCGTCCTGATCGGTCCTGGCTCGACGCAGATCGTCGATCCAGACATGCTCCGCTTCGACGACCGCTCGACCGTCGCCTGCCACTTCCAGGCGCACAGCTTCGAGGACCGCGTCCTCAAGATCGACCGCGTGCGGATCGGCGAGGACGCGACCGCCGGCGAGAACGCCGTCGTCATGCACGGCGCCGAGGTCGGCGCTCGGGCGACGCTCGCGTCCGCGTCGGTCCTGATGAAGCGCGGCGAGGTCGCCCCGGGCTCCGCCGCCTGCGGCTCGCCGGTCGGGTAGCGACCGCGGCGTCCGGCCAGCGAGACGGAGGGGAGGTCCGATGAACGGGTTGCTGCCGAGCACCGCGCGGTCGGCGAGGCGTGCTCCGGAACTCCGAAACTCCTCCTCGACCGAGCGCAGCGAGGTCGGGGAGGTGGCTCGCTGGCGAAGCCAGCGAGACGGAGGGGAGGTCCGATGAACGGGTTGCCGCCGAGCGCAGCCCTCGCGCACGCGCTGCGCTGCGCTCGCAACCCGTCGGAGTAGGTCCCCTCCGTCGCCTCGCTGCGCTCGGCGACACCTCCCCACGGCTCCGCCGTGGGGAGGAGTTCCGGAGCGCACCACGTCGAGATCGCGCAGTCCGAAACTCCGGAACTCCGGAACTCCGAAACTCCTCCCTGACGGAGCGAAGCGACGTCGGGGAGGTGGCTCGCTGGCGAAGCCAGCGAGACGGAGGGGAGGTCCGAT
>VGXO01000053.1 GCA_016873275.1 Phycisphaerae bacterium | reverse complement strand
GGCTCGGAGCGGACCCGATGCGGGCAAGATGCCCGCGGTCCACCGGAGGGGGCGGTCACAAGACGTGGACCGTGGTCACAAGACGTGGACCGTGGTCACAAGACGTGGACCGTGGTCACAAGACGTGTACCGTGGTCACAAGACGTGGACCGTGGTCACAAGACGTGGACCGCGGGCGTCCCGCCCGCACCGGCGCGGCTCGGAGCGGACCCGATGCGGGCAAGATGCCCGCGGTCCACCGGAGGGGGCGGTCACAAGACGTGGACCGTGGTCACAAGACGTGGACCGTGGTCACAAGACGTGGACCGTGGTCACAAGACGTGGACCGTGGTCACAAGACGTGTACCGTGGTCACAAGACGTGGACCGCGGGCGTCCCGCCCGCACCGGCGCGGCTCGGAGCGGACCCGATGCGGGCAAGATGCCCGCGGTCCACCGTGCGCACCGCTACCATCCCGCCCCCATGTTCGAAGGTCTCTCCCGCAGGCTCCACGACGCCCTCCGCAACCTCTCGGGTCGCGGTCGCATCAGCGAGTCGAACATCCGCGAGGCGATGGAGGAGGTCCGCACGGCGCTCCTCGAGGCGGACGTCCACCACGAGGTGGTCGAGTCCTTCTGCCGCGAGGTCGCGGAGGACGCGGTAGGTCAGGAGGTGACCAGATCCCTGAAGCCCGGCGAGGAGATGATCGGCATCGTCCATCGCCGCCTCGTCGAGCTGATGGGCGAGCCCGCGCCGCTGCGTCTCGTCGAGCCGGGTCCGACGGTGATCCTGATGTGCGGGCTGCAGGGCTCGGGGAAGACCACCACCTGCGGCAAGCTCGCGGCGCGGCTCAAGAGCCAGGGGAAGTCGGTGCTCCTCGTCGCCGCCGACCTCCAGCGACCCGCGGCGGTCGAGCAGCTCCGGATCGTCGCCGCGCAGGTCGCCGCGGACGCCCCGGGCAGCGGCAAGGTCGCCTTCCACGGCGAGCCGGAGCGCTGCGCCGAGCACGGTCGGGCGGTCGGCGTCGCGGTGGGCGTCGCGACCCGCGGGCTCGAGCGGGCGCGGCGCGAGCGGTTCGACGTCCTGATCATCGACACCGCCGGGCGCCTCCACGTCGACGAGGACCTCATGAAGGAGCTCCGGGCGATCGACCGCGCGGTCGAGGCGCAGGAGATCCTCCTCGTCGTCGACGCGATGAGCGGTCAGGACGCCCTCACCTCCGCCAAGGCGTTCCATGCGGCGATGCAGGTCGACGGGGTGATCCTCACCAAGTTCGACTCCGACTCCCGCGGCGGCGCGGCGCTCTCGGTGCGCCGCGTCACCGGCGCCCCGATCCGCTTCGTCGGCGTCGGGGAGAAGTTCGCATCGCTCGAGGAGTTCCACCCCGAGCGGGTCGCCGGGCGCATCCTCGGGATGGGCGACGTGGTGAGCCTCGTCGAGAAGGCGCGGCAGGAGGTGAGCGACGAGGAAGCCGCCGAGCTCATGGAGAAGATGAGCCGCGGGCAGCTCGGGCTCGACGACTTCCTGCGGCAGCTGAAGGTCATCCGCCGGATGGGTCCGATCAAGCAGCTCCTCGGGATGCTGCCCGGCGTCGGATCGATGCTGAAGGAGCTGCCGCTCGAGGACGGTCAGCTCGACCGCATCCAGGGGATCGTCCACTCGATGACGCCCGCGGAGAGGCGGCGCCCCGAGGTGCTCGACCGAAGCCGCATCGCCCGCATCGCGAGGGGAAGCGCGAGCCAGAACGCGGAGGTCTCGCGCCTCGTCAAGCAGTTCGAGCTGATGCGGAAGATGGGCTCGCAGCTCGCGGGCGCGGGCGCCGCCGGTCGCCTCGCCGCGATGCGCGGCATGCAGTCGGGCGGGCTCCCGACCCGCGGCTCGACCTACACCGCGAGCCCGAAGTCGCGCTTCAAGCAGCGACCGAAGCGCTGAGGCGCGGGATCGCCCGCCGGCTCAGTCCACCGGCAGCGGATCGCTCGCCTCGCCGCGGGTCCACGCGCGGATCCGCGGCTCGACCACCTCGACGAGGATGATCTTCACGCACGCCGCGACGGGAATCGCCAGCAGCATCCCGTACACCCCCGCGAGCGCCCCGCCCGCGAGCACCGCGACGAAGATCGAGAGGATCGAGAGGTCGGTCGCGCGACCGGCGATGACCGGCGTCAGCACGTAGCCCTCGACCGCCTGCACGATGAGGAAGACGACCGTCGGCCAGACGAGGATCGAGATCCAGCCCATGCGGGAGGCTTCCGGCACGCCCGCCTCCTCGAGGAAGAGGAGACCGATCGCGATGGGCAGCCCGACGCCGCCGAGGTAGGGCACCAGGCAGAAGACGCCGGTGATGAGCCCGAGCAGGATCGCGTAGGGCACGCCGACGATGAGCCAGCCCACCGCGAGCATCGCCCCCATGATCGCGCTGATCACGATGCGTCCCCGCACGAAGCCCGCGACGGCGCGGTCCATCTTCCGGGCGAGGTCGAAGACCTTGGGGCGATGGGTCTCCGGCACCAGCCCGCCGAGGAACTCGACGGTGCGGGGATAGGAGATGCTGAAGTAGTAGAAGTAGAACGGGATCAGCACGATCGCGAGCGAGAGGGTCAGGATCGAGACGATCGCGCTCCACGCGGTGCGGAGCCCGCTGCCCGCGACGTCGAGGATCGACCACTGGTTGCCGGAAGCGCCTGGCAGCCGCACCGACTCGACGACGACCGGTCGGGGCGCGGCTGGAGAGACCGGAGAGGCAGGCTCGGCTTCGGCTCCCGCGGGCGGCGGGGTCTGCATCCCGCCCGACGCGAGCGTCGTCGTGGGAGTCGGCGTGGGAGTCGGCTTGGAAGTCGGCGAGGGAGTCGGCGAGGGAGTCGGCGAGGGAGTCGGCGAGGGAGTCGGCGAGGGAGTCTCCTTCGCGCCGGGCTCGGGCGTCCCCGGCTCCGGCGTCGTTGGCGGGCTTGTTTCCTCGCGCGGTTCTTTCTGCGCCTCTTTCTGCGCCTCCTCGTGCGCCTCGTCGTGACCCTCGCCGCTCCTCGCGTCCGCGAGGGATGCGTCGTGATCGTGGTCTTGGTCGTGGTCGGCGTCTCGGTCGGGGCTTCCGAAGATCCAGCGGGCACCGCGCCGCGCGTCGTCCTGGTACTGCGCGGGGAGCTTCTCGATCATCTCCATCGCCCGCGCCTCGAAGACGCCCGAGCGCGCCCGCTCGACGAGCGAGACCGCCTGCCCCACGATCAGCGGCACCGCGATCACGAGCCCGACGAGGATCGCGCCGTAGACCACCACGACGATCCCCAGCGCCGCCACCGGTCGCGGGCACCAGCGGAAGCGCGAGAGCCACGCGACCAGCGGCTCGAAGAGGTAGGCGATGAGGAGCCCAAGCAGCAGCGGCACCGTCACCGCGCTGAGGGCGTAGCCGAGCCACGCGAGCGCCACGATCCCGGCGACGAGGATCACGTCGCGGACCGGCTGGATCTGCCAGAGGTGGACCGTCCTCAGCCAGGAGGCGGGGTCGCTGCCGTGGCTCGGTCGATCCTGGGGCGACTGCGGGGACATCGGCGCGAGGATACCCGCGGCGGCGAGGGGCGCGGCGGCGGCTTCGACCCTCAGGAGGCGCGGACCTGCCGCAGGATCTGCTCGCGGTCGAACGCCTCGGCGAAGTCGTAGACCCCGCGGAAGTCCTCGAGGCTGTCGTCGGAGGTCTTCGACATGAGCCCATGCTCGATCATGGCGAAGACGATCCGCCCGAAGTCGTCGGTCCGCACCACGTTCCAGCTGCGGAGGACCGTCGGGGCGAGGAGCCCGTACTGCTGGATCGCGAAGTCGCGGAGCCCGAGGCACAGCTGCTGCCCGCTCACGTGCCGCCCCTGCCCCTCGGCGAGACCGCCATAGGTCTCCACGCGCTCGACGGTGTGCCCGAGCCCCTGCTGCACGAACTGAAACGCCTCGAGCGGATACGGGCCGGCGGTCTTGAGGAGCTTCTTCCAGTCGATCTCGGAGGGGACCATGCGGCGTCGTCTCGGCGCTCTGGAGAGGGATCGGTCGCGAACCCGCGATGCTAGCACCGACTCCGCCCCGCTCGTCAAGATCGGCGAAGCGCCCGCGCCGAGATGAAGGGCGAGTCCGCGTCGAGATAGCGCCACCGCCGGCGGGCCCACGCGCCGACCTCGCCGAGACCGACCCGCGGGAGGGCGAGGATGCGCCGCGGCGCCTCGCCCTCCTCGATCCAGAGCCCGCTCGAGCGGGCGAGCCGCGCGCCATCGAGCGAGCGGTCGATCCCAAGCGCCGCGGCGAGGCGACCCGGTCCTCGCGCCACGTCCCGCCGCGCGGGCTCCCGCCTCGCCCGATGGTCGATCGCGCGGCGCCGGATCATGCCCTCGACGCCCTCGAGCGGCTCGATCGCCCGCAGGAGCACCGCCTCGCCGGAGTCACTCTCGCCGGAGACGACGTTCAGGCAGTGGTGCATCCCGTAGATGAAGTAGACGTAGCACGCGCCGCCCGCGAGGTACATCGACTCGTTGCGCTCGGTGCGGCGCCCGCGGTGCGAGTGGCTTGCGCGATCCTCGCCGCCGGGATACGCCTCGACCTCGACGATGCGGCCGCTCAGGCGCTCGCCGCCGATCCGCCGGACGAGCACCGCCCCGAGGAGCGCCCGCGCGAGCTCCACCGCCCCGCGCTCGTAGCCCGCGAAGAGCCTCGCGCTCACGACGACCCCGCGAGGGCGAGCCACTCGGGCGAGGTCTCCGCGCGAAGCGCCTCGCCGATGGGATCACGGCTTTCCCGCGCGACCGTCACCGCGAGGAGACCGCGTGGTCGGCTGCCCCGCCGAAGCGAGACCTCGCGCAGATCGATCCCGAGCAGCTCGGCGCCGTGAAGGGTCGCCATCTCGACGAGGCGCCTCGGCTCGACCGCGTCGCGGCGAGCGAGCCGGCGCATCTCGTCGAGGACGGAGAGCCGCTCGGGCGTGTCGAGGGCGACGAGGCTGTCGGTCCCGAGCGCGACCGGCACGCCGAGCTCGAGGAGCTCGCGGTAGCGGTGCGGGCGGGCGCCCTCCCGCGGGTGCCCGAAGTACTCGCTCGCCCGCGCGCAGTAGACGACGCCGAGGCGCCGACCATCGCGGCGGACGCCGGCGAGGCGGGAGATCGCCTCGAGGTCCGCGTCGTCGAGGTAGTTCCCGTGGACGATCGCCGCCGCCGACTCGCCGAGCGGCGCGGCGAGGCGACCAAGCGGCGTCCGCCGCCAGGGTCGGATCGAGTCGGTCCATGCCCCGACCTGCTTGAGGAGCTCGACGAGCGGTCCCTCGGCGTCGGCGACGAAGCGGAGCTCCTCCGGCGTCTCCGCGAGGTGGGTCGCGAGCGGCAGCCCGAGCCGGCTCGCCGCCTCGTAGAGCCGGTCGCCGCAGGAGTAGGGCGCGTGCGGCGAGACCCCGAGCCGGACCCCGCCGGCGTCGACCGCGGTCCGGTCGCGCAGGCTCCCGAGGAACTCGAGCCCGCCTGGCTCGGCGAGACCGATCCCGAAGACCTCGACGTAGGAGACCCCCGGCAGCCCGCTCTCCCGCATCGCCTCGACCGCCGGAAGCCCGCGGTTCCCGGCGATGTCGCCGAGGAAGGCGGTGCCCCCCGCCCGGGCGAGCCGTGCCCCCGCGAGCACCGCCTGGCGGATCGCCTCCGGGGAGGTCGGTCGCTCCCGGCGGATCATCCCCGCCCAGGTGGTCCAGTCGCCCCCGAAGGGACGGGGTCCGAGGAGCGTCAAGTCGAGGTGGGCGTGGGCGTTGACGAGTCCCGGCATGACCACGCGGTCGGTCAGGTCGACCGACCTCGCCTCGGGGGTCGGACCGATCCGGGTCGGGTGATCGACTGCCTCGACCTCGCCGCTCGGCGCGAGGAGGATCACCGCCGGCGCGACGACCGCCGAGGCGTCGAGCGCCGCCGCGACCTCGAGCCGCCGTCGATCGGAGCCGAGCGGCGCCGCGGAGCCCGCCTGACGAGTCATGCAGACACGGTACACTCCGCGCCGCGTCGAGGGCGAGTCCGCTGCTCGACCACGAGATCATCGACGCGGGCAACGGATGTCGCGCCCGCCTCAATCGTGCGGGCGCTCGAGATCACCACTCGATCGCTCGAATGAACGCACCGTCGGGGAACATGGAGGATCCCGCATGTCACCGCTCCGCAGGTCACTCGCCCGCTTCGTCCCAACGCGTCCGGTCCGGCTGCTGCTTCCGATGCTGATGCTCGCCGGCGTCGGCTGCGTGCCGCAGCAGCGCTACGACGAGCTCATGACCGCCTACCGCGGCAAGGAGCAGTCGCTGCTCTCCACCGAGAACGATCTCTCGATCTCCCGCTCGAACGAGCGGGCGCTCCGCGAGCAGCTCCTCAAGGCGACGGAGGACATCCGCGCCCTCGAGAGCCTGCGCGGCACGAACTCGGGCGACATCGACCGCCTGCTCGCCGACTACGACCGCCTGCAGCGGCAGCTCGTCGAGCTCGGCTCCGGGCCGCTGCCCGACGAGGTGGTCGATGCGCTCAACGACCTCGCGTCTCGCTATCCGCAGCTCCTGCAGTTCGACGCCCAGCGGGGTCTGCTCCGCTTCGCGGCGGACTTCACCTTCGCCCTCGGCTCGACCGAGCTCTCCGACAGCGCGCAAGCCGCGCTCCGCACGCTCGCGGGCATCCTCGCCTCGCCCGAGGCGCAGGGACTCGAGATCCGCGTCGTCGGTCACACCGACAACGTGCCGATCCGCCGCGCCGAGACCCGCGCGAAGCACCCGACGAACCTGCACCTCTCCGCCCACCGGGCGATCGCGGTCCGCGACGCGCTCGTCACCGATGGGGTCAACCCCATCCGCTTCTCGGTGGTCGGCTACGGCGAGTTCCGCCCGGTCGTCGCCAACGGCAAGAACGGGGCGCCGGAAAACCGCCGGGTCGAGGTCTTCCTCACCCCGATGCTCGTCCCGACCGGCGGCGTGCCTTCGGCGCCGGCGGTGACCGAGTCGACGATCGTGGTCGTCGAGGAAGAGCCCACCAAGTAGACCCCCCGGGCTCGTTCACGCGAGCACCGCACCGGGCGGAGTCCTCACGGGCTCCGCCCGGCCTGCTTTTGGACTTGCCCTTTGGACTTGCCCTTCGGACTTGCCCTTCGGACTTGCCCTTTGGGCCTGTCTTGGGGGCTTGTCTTGAGGACTTGTCTTTAGGAAGGACGGGTAGTCCGGGCGGACTCCATCCCGACCTCCGACCATTCGCGCCGCGCGAGGAAGTCTCACCACTTCCTTGCGGCACGACGCCGGTTTTGGCGTAGATTTCTCCGGTCCCTCCACGCTCGTGGGCGAGAAGTCCGTGCTCGGTGGCGAGTCCGCGCGGTCATCGACCGCCCGCGAGTCGACCTCCTTCCGGTGCTTCCGCCCCCGAGTCCCTCCAGTCTCTCCCCCTCGTCCCCCCGCCGACAGGAACGACCGCCCATGCGACGAACCCTGCTTGCCCTGCCGCTCCTCGTCCTGCCCGCACTTCTCCTCGCCCTGCTTCCCGCGTCGCCCGCGAGCGCTGGATTCGCCGGCGGCCCGGCGATCCGGATCAACGAGGTCCGCCTCGACCAGCCCGGCGCGGACAACGACGAGTACCTCGAGCTGCGGGGCGCTCCCGGGGCGAGCCTGAACGGCTTGACCTACGTCGTCATCGGCGACCTCACCGGCGCGACGCCGCCGGTGCAGAACGGCGGCATCGAGTACGTCCTGGACCTCTCCGGTCAGGTGCTCGACTCGAACGGGCTCTTCCTCGTCGCGAAGAGCACCTTCTCCCTGCCCGCGACGCCGAACCTGATCGCGCCGCTCAACTTCGAGAACTTCGACAACGTGACGCACCTGCTCGTCTCGGGCTTCACCGGGGCGGTCGGTCAGGACCTCGACCCCAACGACGACGGCGTCCTCGAGATCACCCCGTGGACCGCGATCATCGACTCGGTCGCGATCGTCGGCGTCCTCAATCCCGATGGCATCACCAACGACTTCTTCTACAGCGACGTGGTGGTCGGTCCGGATGGCGGCGCCGTCCCCGGGCACGTCTACCTCTGCGGGAACTTCCCGCAGTGGCGGATCGGTCCCTACGACATCACCGTCGGCGTGGACACCCCCGGCGCCGCGAACCCGACCTGCGCGGGCGGCGGCGACGGCGTCCGCATCGCGGAGATCCGCATCGACCAGCCGCTCACGGACGTGAACGAGTACTTCGAGCTCGTCGGTCCCGCGGGCGCTTCGCTCAATGGGCTCACCTACGTCGTGATCGGCGACGGTGCCGCCGACCTCGCGAGCGGCGTGATCGAGTTCGTGCTGCCGCTCGATGGGCTCTCGATCAACGCGAACGGCTTCTTCGTCGTCGCGGGTCCGAACTTCACGCTGTCGGTCCCCGACTACGTCGTCCCCGACGCCCCCTCATCCGGCTTCTTCGAGAACGGCGACAACGTGACCCACCTGCTCGTCTCGGGCTTCACCGGCGTCCTCGGCGACGACCTCGATCCGGCGGGGAACTGCATCCTCGCGACGACGCCGTGGGTCGGTCTCCTCGACTCGGTGGCGTTCACCAACGTGCTGCCGCCGCCCTCGAGCGGGATCGGCTGCGTCTACAGCGACGTGGTGGTCGGTCCCGACGGACCGTTCCTCCCCGGGCACATCTACCGCTGCGACGAGAAGGGCGGCTGGGCGGTCGGCGCCTTCGACATCGCCGCGGGTCAGGACACCCCGGGCGGCCCGAACCCGCCCTGCCCGAAGCTCGGCTGCGGCTCGCCCGGCACGGCGCCCTGCGCGGTGGTGCAGCCGAATCCCTCCTGCTACGACGTCTCGTGCTGCCAGTCGGTCTGCGCGGTCGATCCCACCTGCTGCGACGTCTCGTGGGACGCGGGCTGCGTGAGCGCCGCGATCACGATCTGCTACGGCTCGGGCAAGCCCGGCACCGTCTTCACCTACGCGGACACCTCCGCCTCGACCCTCGGCTCGGGCAACTGCGCGACGGTCCGCAACACCGGCATCGTCGGCGGGACGAGCGGCGCCCGCTTCTTCAACGTGCAGGGAACCAACAACGGCAACTTCGCGAACTGGGGCGCCGTGCGGTGGAACCTCTCCGAGGTCTACGCCTTCCTCGACGCGGAGGCGACCGCCGGCGGCTTCACGAACTGGGTGATCGACGCGGTCGAGCTGCGCGTGACCCAGTCGAACGCGGCGTTCTCGGCGGCGGGTCCGGTGACCGCGTGGTACTGCGCGGACGACGCCACCAACATCAACCCGGTCACCGCCTCCGGCACGCTCGGCGGCGGCGGCGGCGTCTATACCGGCGAGCTTGGTCCGGTCGTCCAGATCACCACCTGGACCTTCACGCCGACCACCTCCGGCGACGTGAATGCGTATCCGATCCTCTCGAACCAGGTGCTCTCCGAGCTGAACGACCGCTCGGACCTCGCCCTGACCATGGTCTTCACCGCCGACGCGGCGACCTCGGCGACCTACCGCGGTCAGGACGCTCCCTTCACGAACACCAGCGGCGTGACCTTCAACGCCCCCTTCCTCGCGATTGACTACACCCTCATCAGCGACCTGCCCTGCACCGGCGACCTCAACGACGACGGCGTCGTGAACGGCGCGGACCTCTCGATCCTGCTGAGCGAGTGGGGCAAGTGCCCGGGCTGCAACGGCGACCTCAACGACGATGGCGTCGTGAACGGCGCGGACCTCACGATCCTCCTCGGCGGGTGGGGGAACTGCCCCTGAGCGATCGACCGGCCCGATCGACCTGACTGATCGACCTGACCGATCTCCCGCGACCCGGAACGAGCGACGTTCCGGGTCGCGGTGCGCTGGGAAACTCCCGGTCGACGGGACCGACAGGAGCGAGCGTCGCGGCGGCTCGACGCGGCGTGCGAGCGCACCCCCGACTCCGCCGAGGTCCACCCCGCGGCGAGCTCGACGATCGCGGCGACCGCCACCCTCGCCAGTCGACGCGCGACGTCGGTCCTCGACCGTCGGCGGTATCCTCCGCGCGATGGCGGCAAGCGAGTCAGTGACCGGTTGGATGCACCTCCTGCAGCGGCGGATCGAGGGCTTCGGTCGATTCACCTCGTTCGCCCTGCGCAGCTTCGGGCTGATGATCGTCCAGCCGAGCTCCTGGCTCCGCTGGCGCCTGCTCGGACCGCAGCTCTACGCGGTCGGCGTCGCCTCGATCCCCGTGGTCGCGATCACCGGCGTCTTCATCGGGATGATCCTCTCGCTCGAGGGCTACTTCCAGTTCGCCTCGATCGGGCAGGAGAACCGAATGGGCGGGATCATCAACGCCTCGGTCACCCGCCAGATCGGTCCGGTGCTCGCCGCGGTCATGGTGGCGGGTCGCGTCGGCGGGGCGCTCGCGGCGGAGATCGGCTCGATGCGGGTCACCGACCAGCTCGACGCGATGCGGGCGATGGCGGCGGACCCGATCCGGATCCTCGTCGTCCCGCGGGTGGTGGCGTGCATGGTGATGACGCCGCTGCTCACGCTCTACTCCGACCTGCTCGGCTCCGCGGGGGCGTGGTTCGTGACCGTGAAGATCTACGACGTCTCCTCGGTCGACTACTGGCACTTCACCGCGAACTACGTCCGCTGGTGGGACCCGGCGAACGGGCTCGTGAAGAGCGTCTTCTTCGGGGCGAGCATCGGGCTCATCGCCTGCTGGAAGGGCTTCACCTGCGCCCCCGGCGCCAGCGGCGTGGGTCGCGCCTCGACCGCGGCGTTCGTGAACAGCTTCCTCGCGATCATCGCCCTCAATCTCGTGCTCGCGGAGTTCCTCAACACGCTGCAGTTCCAGCTCGACCCGCAGGGACCGGCGCAGCTCTTGTCCTGAGCGTGCTCCGGAACTCATCCTCGACCGAGCGCCAACTCCTCCTCGACCGAGCGCCGCGACGTCGGAGAGGCGTGCTCCGGAACTCCTCCCTGACGGAGCGAAGCGACGTCGGGGAGGCGTGCTCCGGAACTCCTCCTCGACCGAGCGCCGCGACGTCGGAGAGGCGTGCCCCGGAACTCCTCCCTGACGGAGCGAAGCGACGTCGGGGAGGCGTGCTCCGGAACTCCTCCTCGACCGAGCGCCGCGACATCGGAGAGGCGTGCTCCGGAACTCCTCCCTGACGGAGCGCCGCGACGTCGGAGAGGCGTGCTCCGGAACTCCTCCCTGACGGAGCGAAGCGACGTCGGGGAGGCGTGCTCCGGAACTCCTCCCTGACGGAGCGAAGCGACGTCGGGGAGGTGGCTCGCTGGCGAAGCCAGCGAGACGGAGGGGAGGTCCGACGAACGGAGTGCTCGCCTCGCGCAGCGCACGCAAGCACGCAACCCGTAGGAGTTGGTCCCCTCCGTCCTGCTCGCTGCGCTCGCAGTCCACCTCCCCACGGCGGAGCCGTGGGGAGGAGTTTCACGCAACCCGTCGGAGTACCGCCCCTCCGTCGCCTCGTCCTCGAAGAGTGACCCCGACCGGCCGTACCATCCACCCATGCTCCTCCTCGCCGAGCCGCCGCCGGCACCCGCGCCGCCCCCGCCGCCGCCGATCGTGACCCGCGGCAACTCGCGGCTCATCGAGGTCAACTACCAGGTCAACATCCTCGGCTACACCGGGAACAACTGGAGCCCGGCGGGACTAGCGCTTCCGGCGAGCGACCTCGCGCTTGCGCTCGTGATCGAGGGACCGTTCAGCCGCATCCAACCCTCCTCGATCTCCGCGTCGGTGATGCTCGACGGTCGCCCGCTCCAGAACCTCGCCGCGACGAACCGCCTCGCGCCGGGAGTCGCCGAGGGTCAGCAGATGGCGACGGTGGCGCTCCCGCCCTTCGTCGGGCAGTCGATCCTCTGGCAGACCCGCTTCGTCGCGGAGTGCTTCAGCGTCCACTGCGACGAGGTGCTCGCCGCCAAGATCACCTGGCCGCGCGAGATGCCGCCGGAGGTGAAGCGCTTCCTCGAGCCCGAGGTCCTCATCGAGTCGGAGGACGCCCGCATCCGTGCCTACCTCGACCAAGTCTCCGGCGGACAGCTGCGGCTCGTGCCGCCCTTCTACGCCGCGAAGGACATCATCCGAAGCGCCCTGCTCGCCGCCCAGAGCGTCAACGGCACCGGCGTGATCCGCCAAGGTCTCGGCTCGATCAACGGGCTGCAGGTCTTCGGAGCGGTCTCGCTCCTCACCTCGGGTCAAGGCACGCCCTCGGACCTCACCTGCCTCAGCGTCGCGCTCCTCCGCGCCGCGGGGATCCCGGCGCGACCGGTCCTCGGCGTGACCCGCTTCGACGATCCCGACCGCAAGCTCTACCCCGACATGCGGAACGGCCCATGGGTGTGGGGCGAGTTCTGGCTGCCGCACGCCGGATGGATCCCCTTCGATCCGATGGTGATGCGCCGACAAGCGGTGCGGCAGCTCGACGTCCGATCGCCGTGGAAGGGACTCGGCACGATCAAAGACCTGAACGGCGTCGTGCCCATGGCGTGGAGCTTCGTCCCGCCGCGACCGCTCTTCCTGCCGGGGTTCCCCGCGATGTGGGCGAGCACCATCTCGAACCTCGTGCAGACCGCCCCCGCGGCGTCGCCCTACAGCAACTCCGCGATCGGCGTGACGATCATCAACCGCGGTCCCGGTCCGGGCGACTGACCGCCGAGGGCAGGCGATCGTCCGGCGGCTCGCCTGCTGCGGCTCGCCTGCTGCGGCTCGCCCGCGCCCGCGCCCTCTCCCGCGCATCCCCCCTCTCCCGCGCTTCGCCGCCTCGCCGCGACCTCTCGCCGCGGGCGCCTCGCTTCGGCACCTCCTCGCGCCTCGCTCACCGGAAGTCCCGCGACCGACCGGCGAGCGCGGACTCCGCCTCCTCGCCGCAACCTCTCGCCGCGGGCGCCTCGCTTCGGCACCTCCTCGCGCCTCGCTCACCGGAAGTCCCGCGACCGACCGGCGAGCGCGGACTCCGCCTCCTCGCCGCCCTCGCGCTCGGTGATCGAGTCGGAGAGGTCCTCAAGGTCACGCACGAGCAGGTGGACCACGCCGTCGCGCCGCTCGAGGCGACCGGTCGCCGCGAGCACCGTCGCGTGGCGACCCACCCGGCGGGTCCGCTCCCAGACCTTCGGGAAGATGACGAGGTTCGCGATCCCCGTCTCGTCCTCGAGGGTCATGAAGACGGTGCCCTTCGCGGTCGAGGGTCGCTGCCGGCAGAGGACGAGCCCCGCCACCGTCACCCGCTCGCCGTCGTCGAGGAGCGCCTCGTCGGCGAGCGCCTCGCAGGCGGCGATGCCGCGGGCGGAGAGCATCGACCGCAGGCAGGCGAGCGGATGGTCCCGCAGGCTGAGCCCGGTCGCGCCATAGTCAAGCGCCACCCGGCGGAGCCGCGGCACCGCGGGCAGCGGCGCAGCCTCCGGCGCCCGCGCCGCCGCGGCGGTCGGCGCGTCGCGGGCGCCGTCAAGAAGGACCAGCCGCCGCCGCGGCAGCGCCCGCACCTGCCAGAGCGACTGCGAGCGGTCGAGCCCGAGCGAGGCGAACGCCTCCGCGTCGGCGAGGCGCCGCATCGCCGACGACGAGACGCCGCTCCGCGCCCAGAGCCACTCGATGGCGGGCGGCGGTCCCTCCCGCGCGACCACCTCGGCGATCGCCTCCGCCTCCTCGCGGGCGAGGCCCCGCACGAGCTCCATCCCGAGCCGGATCGCCGGCTGGTCGAGCCGCGGCGGCACGCGCGTGCGCGGGACGTCCTGCGGGCGGGTCGATCGGTTTGGAGCGCCGCCGATCGCGACGTGATCGGTCGCGCCGCCGGTCGCGCCGCCACCGCCAGCGCCGCCGGTCGCGCCGCGCCCGCTCGACCGCCACGCCGAGGACAGGCACGGGTCCTCGATCGCGTCGTCCACCTCGAGCCGGCACTCCCATGCGCTGCGGGCGACGTCGATCCGACGCACCCGCACGCCGTGGGCACGGGCGTCGCGCACGAGCTGCGCCGGGGCGTAGAAGCCCATCGGCTGGCTGTCGAGCAGCGCCGCCGTGAACGCCGCGGGATGCCGGCACTTGAGCCACGCCGAGGCGTAGACGATCAGGGCGAAGCTCGCCGCATGGCTCTCCGGGAAGCCGTAGCCGCTGAAGCCGCGGATCCGCTCGAAGACCTCGTCGGCGAAGCGGGCGTCATAGCCGCGCGAGGTCATCCCCTCGATGAGGCGGCGACGGAACTCGTCGATGGCGTTGCCGGGTCGCTTCCATGCCGCGAGCGCCCGGCGCAGGCGGTCCGCCTCGCCGGGAGTGAAGCCCGCCGCCACCACCGCGAGCGCCATCGCCTGCTCCTGGAAGAGCGGGACGCCGAGGGTCCGCTCGAGCACCCGCCGCACCGCGTCGTCCGGAAAGTGGATCGCCTCGTCGCCGCGGCGCCGCCGCAGGTAGGGATGCACCATGTCCCCCTGGATCGGGCCCGGCCGCACGATCGCCACCTCGATGACGAGGTCGTAGAACGACCGCGGGCGTAGCCTCGGCAGCATGTTCATCTGCGCCCGGCTCTCGACCTGGAAGACCCCCACCGAGTCGGCGCGACCGAGCATCTCGTAGACCGCGGGATCCTCCGAGGGGATCGTGTGATACTGGAGGACCGGCGGCGGATCTGGCTCGCGCGGCGAGGCGGGCTCGCGCAGTGAGGCTGGATCTCGCGGCAATGCTGGATCGCGCAGCGGGTCTCGATCGCGCAGCGAGGCGGGCTCGCGCAGTGAGGCTGGATCTCGCGGCAATGCTGGATCGCGCAGCGGGTCTCGATCGCGCAGCGAGGCGGGCTCGCGAGGTCCCGCACGCTCACATGATGCGGCGGACTGCAGGGACCCTGCGGCATCCGACCCGCGCGTGCCCTCCGGCACGCCTTGTCCTGATGCGCCGACCCGCGATCCGCGCGGGGCGATCCCAGCGCCGCCTCGCTCGATCAGCGCCGCCGCCGGATCTGCGCCTTCCCTCGAGCACGGCTCGCGCCACCCGCCTGATGCCCGCGACCTCGCCGCCTCGCCCGATCCGCGTCGCCCCGACGACTCGTTCACCAGCTCGATCGCCCGGCGGATCGCGCTCAGCATGCCGAGGGCGAGGATGTCCACCTTCAGCATCCCCATCGCGTCGAGGTCGTCCTTGTCCCACTCGATGATGGTGCGGTCCGCCATCGCGGCGTTCTCGATGGGCACGCTCTCGCAGAGCGGTCCCTCGGTGATCACGAACCCGCCGACGTGCTGGGAGAGGTGCCGCGGGAAGCCGATGATCGCCGTGGAGAGCTCGAGCAGCCGGCGCATCGCCGGCGAGCGCGGATCGAGCCCGAGTTCCTCGACCCGCGAGGGATCGCTCGCCCCGACGTGCCACCAGTCGATCCCCGCGGCGAGGCGCCCGAGCGTCTCCGGCGCGAGCCCGAGCGCCTTGCCGACCTCCCGCACCGCGCTCCGACCGCGGTAGGAGACCACCTCCGCCGCGAGCGCCGCCCGGTCGCGACCGTAGCGGCGGTAGAGGTACTGGATCACCTCCTCGCGGCGCTGGTGCTCGAAGTCGATGTCGATGTCGGGCGGCTCGTTCCGCTCGCGGCTGATGAACCGCTCGAAGAGGGTCTCGATCCGGTCCGGATCGACCGCGGTGACGCCGAGGCAGAAGCAGATCACCGAGTTCGCCGCGGCGCCTCGCCCCTGGCAGAGGATGCCCCGATCCCGGGCGAAGCGGACGAGGTCGTGGACGGTGAGGAAGTAGCGGGCGTAGTCGAGCTCCGCGACGAGGGCAAGCTCGTGCTCGATCCGTCCGCGGACCTTCTCCGGCACGCCCGCGGGATGCGTGGCGGGCGGATACCGCTCGCGGGCGCCCGCCTCGACGAGCTCCCGCAGGTGTCCATCCGGCGTGCGGTCGGGCGGCACGATCTCGCGGGGGTACTCGTAGCGGAGCTCGTCGAGGGAGAAGCGGGTGCACGCCTCGGCGATCTCCGTGCTCCGGGCGAGCGCCTCCGGAAGGTCGCGGAACCGCTCGCGCATGACCGCCGCCGACTGGAGCGTCCGCTCCGCGGCGCCGAGCAGGCGGAGCCCCGCCTCGTCGAGGGTGGTGCCGTGGCGGATCGCGACGAGGACCTCCTGCAGCAGGCGCCGCTCGGGCAGGTGCCAGTGGACGTCGTTGAGCGCGACGAGCGGCACGCCGGTCCGCCGCGCGAGGAACTCGAGCTGCCGCCCCCGCACCGCCTCGTCCGGATCGCCGATCCGCCGGATCCCGAGCGACAGCCGTCCCGCGCCGAAGCCGCCGCAGGTCGCGAGCCCCTCGAGGACCTCGACGAACTCGCCGTCGAGGATCCGCGGCGGCAGCAGCGTCACGAAGAAGCCCTCGCCATGCGCGACGAGGTCGTGGAGCGAGAGGAGCGACCGCCCCTTGCCCGCCCGCCGGCGCCCGAGGGTGATGAGGCGGCAGAGACGACCGTACGCGGCGCGATCGGGGACATGGACGAGCACCTCGACGAAGCCGCGCGGCGAGGCGAGGTGCGGGTGCAGGCGGGGATCGTCGAGGTCGTCGCGGATCCCCTGCGCGTCGCGGGTACGACGCGGCGCCCGCGAGCGGTCGCGACGAGCGATCCCCGGCGGCGGACCGCCGACGCGCAGAGGGTCGGCGTCGGCGTCGGCGTCGGCGTCGACCTCGGCGTCGGCATCCGGGGCGCGATCGTGGTCAGCGGCGAAGTCGCTTCCAGCGGCGAGGTCGCTTCCGGCGGCGAGGTCCTCATCCGAGGCATGGTCGCGCTCCTCGGCAGGATCTTGTTCCCCCGAGTGGCTCTGGTTCGAGGCGCGACCTCGCTCGTGGGCAGGATCCGACTTCCACGCACGGTTCTGGTTCGGGGCGCGACCGCCGTCCGCAACGCGATCGACGCCCTCGTGCGAGCGATCGCGAGGCGACTCGACGATCCAATCGACCCCGCACGACCCGCGATCGGACTCGCCGCGTGCGTGCGAGCGATCGCTCGATGCCTCGCTCCACCGCCCACCGTCTCCGCGTTCACCGCGTGCGTGCGAGCGCCCCGCGTGCGAGCGATCGCCATGCTCGGGATCGAGACGATCACGACCGTCGTCGTCGCCGTCGCGAGCCTCGCGCCCGCCGTGATCCTCTCGATCGTCGTGATCGCCCCGCAGTCCCCACGCGGTCCGGTGACTGCCCGCCGCCTCGCCCGCGAGGCGAAGGTCGGTCCAGAGCCCCAGCCTCGCCCCGACCACGAGCCCGATCCCCGCGTCCTTCGCCGCCTGATGCGCCCGCACGATCCCCGCGAGGCTCGCCCGGTCGGTGATCGCCACCGCGCCCGCCCCGAGCGCCTTTGCCCGCTCGACGAGCTCGTGCGGATGGCTCGCCCCGGTCAGGAAGGTGAAGTTGCTCGTGACCTCGAGGTCCACGAAGCCTCCGTGGTGGTCGAGGTCGCTGCGGTCGCTGCGGTCGCTGCGGTTGCTGTGGTTGCTGTGGTTGCTGTGGTTGCTGCGGCCGCTGTGGTTGCTGCGGTCGCTGTGGTCGCTGCGGTCGCTGTGGTCGCTGCGGCCGCTGTGGTCGCTGTGGTCGCTGTGGTCGCTGTGGTCGCTGTGGTCGCTGTTCATGCCGAGGTTCATGACGGGTTCCTCACTGGGTGCATGACGGGGTGCATGACGGGGTGCATGAAGGGCTTCATGACCGACCCCAGTGCAGGGGACCCATGCCCGAGCTCGCGTCCGGGCTCATGCCCAGACCCCGTGGAGGAACCAGCGGTCCTGCGCCGCGTCGCGGTAGATCCAGACCCAGAGACCTCCTTCGAGCCGCGTCCGCCAGTACTCGCGCAGGCGATCCGCGAGCGACTCGACCGGCGCGGTGGTCTCGATCCGCCACCACGCCTCGCCGATCCACTCCGGACCGATCGCGTCGATCACGCGGCGTCGCCGCCCGAGCCAGAGGATCGCCGCGATCCGTGGAGGCGATGGCGCCGCGGTCTGATCGCTCGTGCAGCCGGCGCTCCCATCGCTGGCCTTCTCGATCGTCTCCTTCTCGATCGTCTCCTTCTCGATCGTCTCCTTCTCGGCGTCGGTGCCCGTGATCTCGATCGCCTCGACGCCGGCGACCTCGCCTCCGACTCTCTCGACCTTCTCCCCTTCGGATCCCACGCGCCCCATCGAGATCGCCTCGACCCGACCGTCCGCGTCCAGAGCCTTCTCGATCTCGATCGCCTCGACGCCGGCGACCTCGCCTCCGACTCTCTCGACCTTCTCCCCTTCGGATCCCACGCGCTCCATCGAGATCGCCTCGACCCGACCGTCCGCGTCCAGAGCCCTCTCGATCTCGATCGCCTCGACGCCGACGACCTCGCCTCCGACTCTCTCGACCTTCTCCCTTTCGGATCCCACGCGCCCCATCGAGATCGCCTCGACCCGACCGTCCGCGTCCAGAGCCTTCTCGATCTCGATCGCCTCGCGCCCGCGCGATTCGCAGCGCCTCTCGCCGCGAGCCATCTCGACCACGATCGGATCCGGCGACTCGCGGAGGAGCGTCGGTCGCAGCGAGGCGCTCCAGCGCACGCCGCTCGTCGGCGCCGTCGATCCCTCGGACCAGGCGATCGATCGGGCGGACCACTCCGGAAGATGCCCCTCGACCGGGACGATCCGACGCACGCTTCCTCGCCCGAGCCTCGATTCGAGCCCGTCGGCAAGCTCCGCGGCAGCGGAGAGCACCGCCTGCGCCGTGGCTGCATCCTCCTCGCGCGGGGTCATGGAGTCGCCGGAGTCCCCGGAGTCGACTTGCTTGGCGTGGGTTCGGTCCCTGGCGCGGCTGGCGTGATTCGCGTCGCTGGCGTCGCAGCATTCGGCGGCGTCGCCAGATCGAGCGTGGGTTCCGCCGACGGCGCCGAAGTCGATCATCGGCGCCGCACGCGGCAGAAGCGCGGTGCGGAGCATCGTCACCTCGATCCGCTCGAGTCCTTCGCCGAGGGCGATCTCCTCAAGGCGAGGCTCGAGCAGCGACCACAGATGCCCCGCGCGGCGGCTTGGTCGCCCAAGCGAGAGACGCACCTCGCCGCGACCGTGATCGACGCGGAACGCCGCGACCTGCAGGACGACCACCCCCCGCTCGCGTCGGCGAAGCGACTCGCACGACTCCGCGAGGAGCGCCGCCACCGCGAGGCGAAGCCCCTCCCGCGTCCGCAGCGGCGAGGGGAACTCCCGCGTCATCCGCCGCGGGCTCGTCGGGCGCACGGGATGGAGCAGCTCCTCGCGGACCCCGCGCGCCTCGTCGAGGCGGCGGGCGAGCATCTCGCCGAATCGAGCCGGCAGCGCGTCGCGGTCGAGGCGCAGGAGATCTCCTACTCGGTCGATCCGCAGGGTCCGCAGCGCCTCGACGACCTCCTCCTCGAGGCGAAGTCCCTCGATCGGCATCGCGCGAAGGGCGACCTCGACCTCCGCCGGATCGACGATCCGATCCTGACGCGGGACCGGCTCGTGCGGGAGCAAGGACGCGGACGACTGCGGCGAGGGCGAATCGCTCTCGCTCGGCGACGAGGCAGGCGACGGCGACTCGCCTGCCTCGCCGAGATCCGTCGATGCAGACGCTCGCGAGGAGTCGCCTTCCTTCGGATCCGCTGATGAGGTCCCCGACGACGATGAAGAAGAAGACGATGACGATGAAGACAACGGCGACGACGACAACGAGGTCGCCTCGCTCCGATCAGACCGCGAAGAACGCGAAGACCGCGAAGACCGCGAAGACCTCGAAGACCTCGAAGACCGCGACGCCCGCGATGACCACGACGACGCGCACTCCTGCGGCGCGGACGATCGTGCCTCTGGCTCGCCATCGGGTTCGGTGGCGGGTCTGATATCGGGCCTGACATCGAGTCTGATCTCGGGTCCGACCTCGGGCCTGACATCGAGTCTGATCTCGGGTCTGGATCTGCCATCCGACCTGCGACCGGATCTGCCAAGAGGTTCGGCGTCGGACTCGAAGGCGGGTTCGGCGGCTGGTTCGGCGGCCGGTTCGGCGGCGGGCGAGAGGCGTGCCGGCACCCCGCGGGGACCATGACGGCAGATCGCCCACGCGAGTCCCGGCGTCGGGGCGATCGCCGTCCACGCCGTGAAGCCGAGGTCGCCGAGGATCCGCTCGATCGACTCCCGCAGCGCCTGCTCGTTCGCCCGACGGCTCCCACGACCATGGCGGTGCTCAAGGAACGCCTCGCAGCCGTCGAGGTCCATGAGGAGTCCAGCCTCGCCATCGCGGGCATGCGGATCGATCGCCACGATCGGCGCGAAGCGACCGCACCAGGTCGCGAGACGGCGAAGCGCCATCGCCTCGCCGGTCGGATCCCACGCAGCCTCCACGACCTCGCCGAGGTCCGACCCGCCCTCGCCTTGCGGAGCCCGCGATGCGGCGGGCATGCGAGGAAGCCGGACGGCGCGCGGCGACTCGCTCGCGCAAGACGCGCTGCTTGCGCGAGACGCGCTGCTTGTTCGAGGCGCGATGCTGGTTCGAGGCGCGATGCTTGCGCGAGACGCGATGCTGGTTCGAGGCGCGATGCTTGCGCGAGAAGATTCGGTCCCGCGAGGCGAGCTGCTTGCGCGAGACGAGCCGCGATCGCGGGTCGAGCCGGCGGCATGACTTGGCTCGTGCGACCCGAGGAGCATGCGAGCCTCCGCGAGGTCAAGTCCCGGATGAACGCCCGCCTGCCTCGAGATCGAACAGGCATGCCTGATGAGCCGGCGTCCTCGCACGAGATGCACGATCACGATCGGCGGCACGGCGGACGCCGGCGCCGCGGAGGCCCCCGCCTGCGGCATGGCGTTGCTCCGATGGCGGGTCCGAGCGGCGCTCGCTCGCGGCGAGGAGTTCCCCGGCGGCTCGTTCCAGCGCTGGAACTCTCGTGGGGGAACTTCTCGTGGAGGGGCTTCGCGGGGACGGACTTCCTGTGGGAGGACTTCCTGTGGGAGGACTTCCTGTGGGAGGACTTCCTGTGGGAGGACTTCCTGTGGGAGGACTTCCTGTGGACGGACTTCCTGTGGGAGGACTTCCTGTGGACGGACTTCCTGCCTTGCCGACTCGCGTCGAGTGCCCTCCTGCGGAGGCACCTCCTGCCACGACGCGTGCTGCGGAGGAACGCCCACCCCCGGATCGTGCCGGCGGGGCTCCGAGCGGCGGAGGAGATCCCGCGCGATCGCAGGTCCCCGCATCCGCGTGGTCAGGACATGGCAGGCGTGGAAGGCGTCCTGCCCGGGTCCGCGAGGCGCGGACGCCGGCGGAGACGCGTCGCGCGAAGTCGCCGGCGACTCCTCCCGGGACGTCTGCTGCCTGCGCCAGATCCTCGCCACCCGCTCGACCGACCAGAAGGGCATCGACACCGCGAGGATCCGTCGCATCTCGCTGCTCCCACGCGCTCGACTCGACCACGCCCTCGGGATCCGTGCAGACCTCTGGACCGACACGGATGACCGACGCCTCATCGCCATCACCTTCCGACTCGGACCCGCGACTCCCACGATCCGGCTGCGCCGGAGACGCCCGATCCCGCGGATCGCCCCGCGACCGCTCGCGGAGTGGACCGCCGATCGGCACGCCCTCCGACGGCTCGGTGCACGCTCGCCGCACCCTGCACCGCGTGGGTCGGACGATCCACGCGGGCTCTGTGTTGGGCTCGGTGCTGGACTCTGTGTTGGGCTCGGTGCTGGACTTGGTGCCGGACTCGGTGCCGGACTCGGTGCCGGACCCGGTGCCGGACTCGGTGCCGGACTCGGTGCCGGACTCGGTGCCGGACTCGGTGCCGGACTTGGTGTTGGGCTTGGTGCCGGACTCGGTGCCGGACTCGGTGCCGGACTCGGTGCCGGACCCGGTGCCGGACTCGGTGCCGGACTCGGTGCCGGACTCGGTGCCGGACCCGGTGCCGGACTC
>VGXO01000052.1 GCA_016873275.1 Phycisphaerae bacterium | reverse complement strand
GTGCTACGGCAGGCGTCCGCGACTCCGCTTGCCCGTGCTTCGTCAGGCATCCGCCCGTCACTGCAGCGCTTCGCCCACCCAGTTGTCCACCGGGTCCACTGGGTCCACCGGGTCCACGTCCACCGATCCAAAGTCCCATGACGACGGAAGGCGGCCGCCGCGAACCACCGACCCACCCCCCGCGACGCCGCACGGCACCGAACGCGCCCGCGTATCGTGCCCGCGACGAGGCGCCACGGTCTCGCACCCCCGGATCCTCCGCGCATGAGCCTGACCGAGCCCCTCCTGTCGATGTCCCTCGCCTTCTCCGCGGTCGCGGGAGCGCCGGTCGTGCCGGCAAGCGCACTGCCGCAGGCAGCGCCGCCCGCCTCGAGGCCCTTCGTGCTCTCGCCGCCTCCGGTCGAGTCGGGACCGGTGATCGTCGAGGGCTGGTTCGACGTGCGGGAGATCAACCGCATCGCCGACGAGAGCGAGCTCTTCGACTTCACCGGCGTGCTGATCCTCCGCTGGATGGACCCGCGGAACGCCTTCGATCCGGCGCACTCGGGCGTCGCGGAGAAGGTCTTCCAGGGCGCCTACCAGTTCGACGAGGTCTCGCCCGGGTGGTACCCGCAGGTGGTCCTCGCGAACGACGGCGGGGCATGCTCGATCGGCGGCGTGGTGCAGCGGGTGAGCCCGGACGGGACGAGCGTGCTCGTCACCCAGATCACCGCCACCGCGAAGTCGCCGATGAACATGCGGCGCTATCCCTTCGACCGCCACGAGCTCCGCGCGGTCTTCGAGATCCTCGGCTTCGCCCAGGACGAGGTCGCCTTCGTCGCGAATCCGGAGCTCTCCGAGCGACCGCCGACCCGCCTGCAGGTCCCGCAGTGGCAGATCGTCGGGGCGAACAACGCGGTGGAGTCGGCGTCCTCGCCCGACCACGCCGATCCCTTCGTCGCGTCGCAGCTCGTCCTCTCGATCGACGCCCGCCGCGTCCCCTTCTACGTGATGCGGCTCGTGGTGCTGCCCCTCGTGGTGATCGTGATGCTCTCCTTCTCGGTGTTCTGGATGGACCGCTCCTCGCTCGGCGACCGGATCAACGTCTCCTTCATCGGGATCCTCACCGGCGTCGCCTACCAGATCGTGATGAGCCAGAGCCTGCCGCGGATCTCCTACATCACGCTGATCCACGGCTTCCTGACGCTGAGCTTCGTGACGATGGTGGCGACGGTGGTGATCAACCTGCTCGTCGGCTCGATGGACAAGCGGGGCAGGCACGCGACGGGGGACCGGATCGACCTGCGCTGCCGCTGGCTCTTCCCGCTCGCCTACCTGACGATGCTCGTCACGATCGGCACGATCGCGGCGACGGTCTTCACGGGCGGGGACTGATCGCGCCGCCGGTCCGCGCCGACCGCGCGGCGATCACGAGCTCGCGTCGGAGCGCGGCGGATCGTCGGCGCCCGGCGACGCCTTCCAGAGCACCCGCATCGCCTCGACGAGGCGGTCGATCTGCGGCGGCTCGAGACCGCGACGCTCGAGCACGCGGCGGGCGAGGGCGAGACCGGCTTCCGCCTCCTCGAGCACCACGCCGCTCGCCCCCGCGCGGAGGAGCCCCGCCCGCTCGCCGAGGTAGTGGGCGCGGACGGTGATCTCGAGGTCGGGGTTGAGGCCGCGGGCGAGCCGCACCAGCGCCTCGCGCTCCTCGGAGCGCGAGAAGGTGACGAGCAGGTGGACCGCCCGCCGCACGCCCGCCTGCTCGAGCACCTCGCGGCGCATCGCGTCCCCGTAGACCGCCCTTCGTCCCGACGCGAGCAGCGTCCGCACGGTGTCGATGTTGAGGTCGACGACGGTGACCTCGAGTCCGGCGTCCTGCAGGAGCGCGTCGACGAGCCGCCCGACCGGCCCGTAGCCGACCACCACCGCGAGGGGGCGCTCCATCGTGGTCACGACCTCGCCGACCCCGGGCGCGAGCCCGTGGAGCCTCGCGTCGTGGCGTCGGTTGAGCAGGCGCCAGAGCCAGGGAACCCGGGCGATCGTCCGCTCGATCGCGTCGAGGCGCGCGAAGAGGATCGGGTTGAGGGCGATCGAGAGGAGCGCCGTCGCGACGAGCACGTCCATCCCCGCCTCGGGAAGCAGGTCGTTCGCCGTCGCCACCTGCGCGACGATGAAGGAGAACTCGCCGATCTGCCCGAGACCGATCGCCACGGTGAGCCCCGTGCGGAGCGGACGACCGAGGATCGCCACCATCGCGAGCGCCGCGAGCGGCTTCACGAGGAGCACCACCGCGAGCGCCGAGAGCACGAGCCACGGCTGCTGCAGCACGAACCCAGGGTCGAAGAGCATGCCCACCGAGACGAAGAAGACGACCGCGAAGGCGTCGCGCATCGGCAGGGCATCCGCGGCCGCCTGGTGGCTCGTCGGCGACTGCCCGACGACCACGCCCGCGAGGAATGCGCCGAGCGCGACCGAGACCCCGAAGAGGACCGAGGAGCCGACCGCGACGGTGATCGAGAGGACGAGCACCGTCAGCGTGAAGAGCTCCGCCGAACGGAGCCGGGCGACGCGACCGAGGATCCAGGGAACGACCCGGGAACCCGCGAGGAGGAGGATCGCGACGAACACCGCCGCCTTGAGGAGCGCGAGCGAGATGGCGGCGATCGGCGAGGAGCCGACCGTCGTCGCTCCCTCCGCCGCCTCGCCCGAGAGCCCGCCTGCGAGCGGCACGAGGACCACGACGAGCACCATCAGGAGGTCCTCGACGATGAGCCAGCCCACCGCGACGTGCCCGTGGCTCGACTGGAGGACGCCCCGATCCATCAGCACCCGAAGCAGCACCACGGTGCTCGCGACCGCCATCGCGAGCCCGAGGATCAGGCCCTCCGTGATCGCCCAGCCGAGCAGGTGAAAGAGCCCGATGGACGCGCCGGTCGCGACCAGCACCTGCACGATCGCGCCGGGCACCGCGATCGCCCGCACCGCCCAGAGGTCCCGGACGTGGAAGTGGAGACCGACCCCGAACATCAGCAGGATCACGCCGAGCTCCGCCACCTGCTGCGCGAGGTCGACGTCGCCGACGAACCCCGGCGTCGAGGGTCCGATCAGCACGCCGGCGACGAGGTAGCCGACGATCGGGGAGAGACCGACCCGGTGCGCGAGCAGACCGCAGAGCCACGCCGCGGCGAAGCCGCCCGCAAGCAGGGTGAGCAGCGGGAACATCTCCGCAGCGGCGAGCAGGGTCGGCGGCATCGACATGGCGGGAGCGTAGCGAGGGAGGCGTGGGCGGCTTCGGACGCGGCGCGGGCGGCCGCAGGCGCGGGGTTTGGGGGCTTGTGCTAAGGGAGTCTCGCGAGGCTCTGGACACGGCGCGGGCGGTCGTAGGCGCGGGGTTCGGGGGCTGGTGCTAAGGGAGTCTCGCGAGGCTTCGGACACGGCGCGGGCGGCCGTAGGCGCGGGGTTCGGGTGCTAGTGCTTCGGGAGTCTCGCGAGGCTCTGGACACGGCGCGGGCGGCCGCCTGGCCGACCGTCGAGGTGCGCACACGGGCGTGGCCTGTGGACCCTGTGGACCCAGTGGACCCAGTGGAGGTGGACGGCATGTGGACGGTGGACGTTGGTGCGCTCGTCTCGCGAGAGTCCGGACACGGCGCCTGCGGCCGCAGGCGCTGGGTTCGGGTGCTGGTGCTTCGGGAGTCTCGCGAGGCTTAGGACACGGCGCGGGCGGTCGCCTGGCCGACCGTCGAGGTGCGCATACGGGCGTGGCCTGTGGACCCTGTGGACCCTGTGGACCCAGTGGAGGTGGACGGCGTGTGGACGGTGGACGTTGGTGCGGCAGGCTGGCGAAGTTCGGAGGCGGCGCTTGCGGCCGCAGGCGCTGGGTTCGGTTGCCGTGCTTCGGCAGGCGTGCGTGACTCCCAATGCCCGTGCTTCGGAAGGGATCCATCATCCATGGTGCAGCGCTTCGCCCACCCAGTTGTCCACCGGGTCCACTGGGTCCACCGGGTCCACGTCCACCGATCCGAAGTCCCATGACGACGGAAGGCGCCCGCCACGCGAGCGTGTGCTACGGAAGGCTTGCGTGACTCCGGAAGCCCGTGCTTCGGAAGGCATCCGCCCGTCACTGCAGCGCTTCGCCCACCCAGTTGTCCACCGGGTCCACTGGGTCCACCGGGTCCACGTCCACCGATCCGAAGTCCCATGACGACGGAAGGCGGCCGCCACGCGAGCGTGTGCTTCGTCAGGCATCCGCCCGTCACTGCAGCGCTTCGCCCACCCAGTTGTCTACTGGGTCCACTGGGTCCACCGGGTCCACGTCCACCGACGAACACCACCACCGGGTCCACGTCCACCGACGAACAGCACCACCGGGTCCACGTCCACCGATCCGAAGTCCCATGACGACGGAAGGCGTCCGCACGACCCGCTACTCTCCGCCCCATGGACCGACTGATCCACTTCATCCTCGCCGACATCAACCTCTGGTCGCCGGCGCTCGTCCTCATCTGCGGGACGATCGCCGCCCGCGGCACGCCGGGGTTCTCGAACTGGTGCCGCACGACGCTTCGCTGGTTCGTCTTCTGGGTGCTCGGCATCTACGGCCTGCACGGCTTCATCTTCCACTTCTTCTTCTCGGAGATGACCGCGAAGCTGATCGGATGGCCGAACAGTCCCTTCCAGGACGAGGTCGCCTACGCGAACCTCGTCTTCGGGGTGATCGGGATCGTCGGCTTCCTGCGCCCGGACCGCGAGTACATGCGGGCGTGCATCCTCGGCTTCCTCGTCTGGTTCGGATGCGACGGGCTCGGCCACGTCTGGCAGCTGTTCGCGCAGGACGACACGGCGCCCTACAACGCGGGCACCATCCTCTACACCGACCTGCTGCTGCCGATCCTCGGCGTGGTCCTCTTCATCGGAAGCGGACGCGCCGATCGCGAGGCGGCGGCGCGGCGCGAGGCGGCTCGGTGAACCTCGCATGACCACGCGCGATCGCGGGACTTCGATCGCGCCTCGGATCGTCGTGATCGGCTCGGTGATGGTCGATCGCGTGGTGTCGGTGCCCACGGTCGTCGCCGCGGGGGCGACGATCCTCGGCGGCTCGATCGAGGTTCATCCCGGCGGCAAGGGCGCGAATCAAGCGGCGGCGGCGGCGCTCGCGGGTGCTCCGGTCCGCTTCGCTGGTCGGACCGGTCGCGACGGCGCCTTCGTGCTCGAGGCGCTGCGAGCCCTCGGCGTCGGCGTGGACGCCTGCCGGATCGACGACGGGGCAAGCGGCAGCGCCTTCGTGCAGGTCGCCGCCGACGGCGAGAACGCGATCGTGGTGGTGCCTGCGGCGAACGCGAGGTTCGACCGTGATGACCTCGCTCGCGCGATGCGGGAGGTCCGCCGAGGCGACCTCGTCCTGCTCCAGCACGAGACCGCGATGCTCGCGGAGGTCGTCGAGGCGGGACTCGAGCACGGCGCGAGGCTCTGGCTCAACGCGGCGCCCGCCGATCCCTGGCTCTGGTCGCTGCCGCTTGGGAGGCTCGAGGCGCTCGTCGTCAACGAGACGGAGGCGGCGGTGCTCTCGGGCGGACTCCTCGATCCGCACGCGGCGATGGAGCACCTCGCCGCGCGGCTGCCCGAGGTGCTCGTGGTCGTGACCCTGGGTCGGGATGGGGCGATCGCCGCGCAGGGATCCTTGCGATGGCGGCAGCCCTCCTTCGAGGTCGAGGCGATCGACACGGTGGGGTGCGGGGATGCGTTCGTCGGCGGTCTTGCCGCCGCGACGCTGCGGGGCGCCGACGTCGCGGAGGCGCTCCGCGAGGCGTGCGCCGCGGGCGCCCTCGCCGCGACGGGACGAGGAGCGATCCCCTCGATGCCCTCGCGGTCGCGGATCGCCTCGCTGATGGAGGTCGGCACCCTGATTCGATCCAGGCGCTGAGCCGCGCGGTTGCAGGGCGCCGGCGAGGCCGCAAACATCCCCGGGGACGAACGCCGATGCGTCCGCGATCCTCGAGGAGGCGGTCGATGCTCGTGCGGGAACTCTCGGGACTTCTCCCATCAACCCCGTCCTCAGGGCCGTCCTCAGGGCCGTCCTCAGGGCCGTCCTCAGGGCAGTCCTCAAGGACGTCCGTCGCGCTCGCGGCGGCGCCCCTCGTCCTCCTGGCGATCGCCGCGTGCGGTTCGCCCCGCACCGTGCCGAGCGACGAGGCGCTGAGGACCGCGGAGGTCGTGGATCGGGCGGAGACGAAGCGGGTCCTCGACGACGCGGTCGCGCGGCTCGTCGATCGGATCGAGCGAGAGAGCGACGAGGACGGGCGCGGCTCGATCGACATGCTCGCGATGTCCGGGGGCGCCGACTACGGCGCGTTCGGCGCGGGCGTGCTCATCGGATGGGGGGAGGTCGAGGATCCCGCGATGGGTCGCCCGGAGTTCGACGGCGTGACCGGCGTCAGCACCGGCGCCCTTCTCGCGCCCTTCGCGTTCCTCGGGACCGACGCCGACCTGCTCGAGGTCGAGTCGCTCTACCGCGATCCCCGGAAGGACTGGATCGTCCTGCGCGGGCTGTTTCCCTACCTGCCGTGGAACGCCTCGCTCGCGACGATCCCGGGGCTCGAGCGGGCGATGGATGGCGTGATCGACGAGCGGTTCGTCGGGCGGCTCGCCGAGGGCGTCCGCGAGGGGCGGCTGCTCGCGGTCAGCTCGACCGACCTCGACCTCGGTCGGCAGACCATCTGGAACATCGGCGTCGAGGCGGAGGCCGCCGCGCTCGCGGGCGATCCGACGCTGATCCGGCGCCGCCTCATCGCCTCCGCCTCGGTGCCGGTGCTGTTCCCGCCGATCGTGATGGACGACCGCCTCTACGTCGATGGCGGCGTGACCGCGAACGTGCTGCTCCGGCTCGCGCCGCACGACGCCGCGGGATTCGTGCAGCGTTGGCGTCGCGAGCAGCCGGGACGCCCCTGGCCGCGCATGCGGTACTGGATCATCCTGAACAACTTCGAGCATCATCCGCCGAAGCTCGTGCAGCCGCGCTGGGGGAGCATCCTGACCCCGGCGCTCGAGGTCGTGATCCGAAGCGCGACGATCGCCGAGATCCGCTGGCTCGCCGCGGAGGCGGACTCCTGCAACGCCGTCTTCGGCACCGAGATCGAGGTGCGGGTGCTCGCCATCCCCGACGAGTGGCGTCCGCCGGTCGAGGGAGCCTTCCGGAAGGAGACGATGAACTCGCTCGCGGATCTGGGTCGGAAGATCGGTCGCGATCCCGCGTCGTGGCGGCTGTGGACGGTACCCCTCGATGGAACCCTCGACGGCGGGACGCGACCGAGCGTGCAGTAGGGGTCGCGAGGCTGGGTGGACCGCGGGCGTCCCGCCCGCACTGGCGCGAGTGGAGGAGGGCCAACGCCCGCTCGTCGAGAGAGAGGCACGACCCCTGGTCGCCGGATGATGGAGGTCGGTCGTGGGTCGCTGGTCCGGCGTCGTCGGCGTCACGGTCGTCGGCATGGTCGATGGCATCACCGGTGTGGGGGGAAGAGCGGCGTGCTCATGTCGTGCTGATGTTGTGCTCATGGCGCGTCAGGAGTCTTCGCGTCGGCGGCGTGCGACGGCGAGTCGGCGGTCGGCACGATCCGGATCGCGGCGGGCGGTCGAGGTGCTCCCGGCGGGCGTCTCGGGTCAGACTTGCCAAGGGCCTGGACGAGGGTCTGGTCGAGGGTCTGGTCGAGGGTCTGGTCGAGGGAGACCTCTCCGCAGGATTGACGTCCCGCAGCGCGATCGTCACGCTTCACGAGCGGAGTCTGGGTCGGTCCCCTCGTCGGTGCTCGACGCGGACGACTCGTTCGTGGACCGATGAATCGAGACGAGAGGAGCGATCGCCCCATGCCAGCCCCCACGCCGATCGACGACCGAGGCGCCACCCTCGACCTGCCCGACGGACGCGTGCTCTCCTTCCTCGAGGTGGGCGATCCAGCGGGGCCGCTCGTGCTGCACCACCACGGCGGTCCGAGCTCGCGCCTCGAGGCGATCCTCTTTGAGACTGCGGCGCGGGAGGTCGGCGTCCGGCTCGTCTGCATCGATCGACCGGGCATGGGACGCTCCTCGCCGCAGCAGGAGCGGAGCTTCGAGGGATGGTCGCGCGACCTGCTCGCCATGGCGGATCACCTCGGGGCGCGGACCTTCGGCGTCACCGGCTGGAGCGAGGGCGGGCCGTGGGCGATCGCCGCGGCGGCGCAACTTCCGCGCGAGCGGATGCGCCACGCGACCAACATCGCCGGAGGAAGCTACGGCACCTTCGGCGACAACTGGGCGGCGCCGCTCCAGAGCAAGGTCGATGCGCTCGGAGGGCGGCTCGCGCTTCACTTCTCGCCCGGGTTCACGCTGATGTACTCGCTGCTTGAGTACGAGGTGCGTCGCGCCCCCAAGAGCTTCGTCAAGCAGATGCTCGCAGCGCTCTCCGACGCCGACCGCGCGGTGCTCGCCGATCAGGTGATCCTCGAGCACTTCATCGACGCCGCGGCGGAGTGCTTCGCGCAGGGCGTCGATGGGCTGGTGCGCGACGCGAAGGTCCTCTATCGCGCGTGGTCGTTCGATGTCCGGGCGATCGATCGGGTCGTGCACGTCTGGCAGGGCATGGACGACCGCCTCGTGCCCGCCGAGATCAACCACCGCGTCGCGCAGGCGATGCCGAAGGCAGTCTGGCACCCGGTCTCGCCGGGCGGGCACTTCATCGCGGTGACGCGGGCGAGGGAGATCCTCTCGATCGCGCGGCGCGAGATCGAGGGCTGACGCCGCGGGCGAAGGTGCACGCGAGGCGGCGCGGCGTGCACGTCGATGTCGGCATCTGGTCAGGGCTGAAGTTGGCGACCACTCGTGAAGCAGCGCGGCCGAAGCTGAACTTCCTGGGCTGTGGGCGTCCAAGGCCTGGCGGGCGAGCGGAGCGAGGCCAGCCGCCGCGAGGCGGGCGGGATCGGGCGGGGGATCGAGCTTCGGAGTGGGCATCGAGCCGAGGCTGTGGGTCTCTGCCCTCGTCGTGCCTTAGGCGGGAGGCGAGTGGTCCGGATCGCGGAGGATTGCACCGAGAGTCGATCGGAGAGCCGGTCCAAAGACGGACCGCGAAGTCGCTGAAGGCACCGGTTCCACGTCGCCTCGCCGCGCCCGGTGTCCCGTGGTCGACGGAAACGCCTGCCTTCGAAGGCAAAGGCGCGCCTTCGAAGGCGTAACGCGTGAACGTGGGCCGCCATGGCTCCGGGGCGGACTCTTCGGGTTGATGCTCGATCTCGATCGTCGGCCGACGCAGCCGGCTCTACCCCGTCACTCGCGGATTGAAGGAGACAGAGTCGTGACCCCCCACTTCATCAAGGCCTCCGGAAACACGTTTGCCGCGCTCGCGGTCGGGGCGGCGTTCACGCCGTCAGCGACGGCGGCCGTCTTCACCCTCGACTTCCAGACACCCGCGACCGGCAGCACCGTCGTGAACGGATTCGTGCTGAGTTCATCCCTCGGCTCGATCACGTTCGATGGCGCCTTCGGCGTGACGCAAGGGATAGAGCTGTTCGCCAATTCACAGCCAGGATCCGACAAGGTGTTGAGTTTCAACGACGGCGGAGGCTATGTCTACCTCCGTTTCGGATTCGCGGTGGATTCGATCTCGGGCATGTGGGGAGACCACGCCGCAGCGGCCGCCCCCTCGGCAGCCAGTCCTTGACATATTCACGCGCAGCGTTACTATCACAATGCGTGATTACGGGATTCGCCGATCGACGCACGAAGGACCTGTTCGCCCGGAAGCGGGTGAAGGGACTGTCTGCCGAGATCCAGCGTGCCGCGCTCCGCAAGCTCCTCATCATCGATGCGGCCGCCAGCATCGATGACCTCCGAGTCCCGCCGGGCAACCGGCTCGAAGCCTTGCGGGGCGACCTTCGGGGCTTCCACTCGATCCGCGTGAACGACCAGCGGCGCATCGCGTTCCGCTGGTCCGAAGGCAACGCCTCCGACGTCCGCATCATCGACTACCACTGAACGAGGTCACCATGCCCAGCACCCATGCCAGCCGCCACCGCCCCGTCCACCCCGGCGAGATCCTGCACGAGGAGTTCCTGGTCCCGCTCGGGATCTCGATGTACCGCCTTGCCAAGGACACGGGCATGCCAGCGGACCGGGTCGGGCGCCTCGTGCGCGGCACCCGCGCGTTCAGCGCCGACACCGCGCTGCGCCTGGCGGCCTACTTCAAGACGACCGCGGAGTTCTGGATGAACCTGCAGGCCCGCTATGACCTTGAGGTGGCCCGGGATGCCCGCAGCACCAAGGCGATCGCCAAGATCAGGCCGTACAAGGCTGCGTGAGCCAGCCTCGCAGGGAACCGCCATGCCACGCAACAACACCAACCACACGCACGCCAGGAGGCGGGCGACCTGACATGCCGCAGATCGAGTCGAACCTTGAGCTGACCTCCTGGCGCGACGAGTTGAACCGCGCGTTTGCGGTCACCGGCGAAGGCTGGGGCCACGTCGAAGCCATGACCCTCGATGATGCAGCGCTCGATCGACGCTTCGATGCCGGTTGGGGAAGCACGGATGGCGCGCCCTTCACCGTCTGGACCGGCCGGTTCGTGTACTTCCCGTGGCGTTACGACGGATCGCAGTCCGTGGCGTGGGTGTCGCGGCACCCGGACGGAAGCGCGACGAAGCCGATCGGCGGAGGCTGAAGGTCCCTCCTTGGTCGACTTGCCCGTGTGGATCGCGAGCCGCACCTTCGGCGCGGCCCTGCCGCGTGGCGAAGCGAAGACGCGTCGACGCGAGCCGACGGCGATCGGCCCGCGGTCTTGTGACGGTTGCGGAAACGACAACGCGGCGCCGCGTTGATCGAGCGAGTAGGGCGAGCGAAACGGGTTTCGAACAGTCGAGTCGGCGTCCGGCTCGCTGGGGGATCGAGATGCCCCTCCGGTGCGTCTGGAACGGGGTTCCAGCGCGCTGAAGTGCTTGCAACTCAAGCGGCAGAAGCATGGAACCGCGCGCCAACCCTTGGCCGACGTCGCAGAACCGGATGATCGCTATTCGCCTTCGCGACTGCCGCCGTCGTGTGCTGCAGTCTTCCGCCCCGTGGCGCGCCAGATCGTGGCGCTGAACGACCCATCGGGCGTCGCCGCGAGCGACCCGAATCGCTCGGCACCCGCCATGACTCCCGCCGCGTCCTCGGCGGGGCGGCAGGCCGCCATCGCGGCCAGCTCGGGCCGCACGAAGTCGAGGATGTAGGCGGTGAACGTCTCGAGCTCCGTCGCGCGCGACGGGCACCAGAAGTGGAGCCCGTGCATTCGGCTGTCGGGGGGCAATCGTGGAGGGGGGCAATCGTGGACACCCATCGACGGGCACTTCAAACGGGACATCGGGCACTTCAAACGGGACATCGACCGCCATATCGATGGGCATCGCCAGCGTGGACGGATCGGAACGGGTCCCGCCACCATCGATCCTCGCCGGCTCCTCGATCGCTCCTCGCCGGATGTCCTTGCGCCGGATGTCCTTGGATCCCGGATGTCTCTGGATCCCGGATCGTCCTTGGATCGTCTCTCGATGATTGATCGACGCTCGAGGGACTCTGGATCGGCTCGATCTTGGCGGGATGGCTCTCGCGCGCGATGCCGAGCAACCCGCCGAGTCGGAGCCTACATCCCGTAGAACCGCCGCGCGTTCTGGAGCATGCGCTCGAACTCGGCCTCGTTCGGCGTCGCGGGGGTCGCTCCCTCGACGAAGGTGCCGCCGATCACGCCGACGTCGTTCGGTCCGGTGTCGGGCAGGTGCTTCGGCATCATGTAGAAGGACCGCTTCACCTTCTGACCCGACTCGGTGCGCCCCTCGTCGAGGTAGATGAGGATCATGTGCTGGAGGTCCTTCGGCTGCTGGTCCTTCAGCATCACGAGGTGACCCTGTACCGAGACCATCTTCGAGTCGTCGTTGAGCGACGCGGAGCCGAGACCGGCGCAGTCGTAGACGACCGAGCAGGGAAGGTCGGAGAAGTGCTCCACCCGCCGCTGCTCGAACTTCACCCGCGGGCGCAGCCAGTCGTGGAGGTCCTTCATCATGACCGCGGTGTCGATGAAGATGCCGTCGTCGTAGGCGACCATCTCGCGACGCGTGCCGTTGCCGAAGTCGAGCACGACGTCCTTCGCCGGCTCCATCACCACGCCCACGTAGGGCTCGAGACCGGAGTCGGAGCGACGCTCGAAGTACGCCGGAACCACCACGGCGCCACCCTCGAACTCCGGATGCTTGCCGCGGGCGACGTCGGCGAAGAAGCGGTAGGCGTCGATGCCGATCCGATCGACCACCTTCTGCATCTCGGGATCGTTGTCCATCGACACCGGCGCGAGGAGGCCCGCGGCGACGTGCGAGGTGAGCCCGTCGAAGCGCTCGGCGACGACCGTGACGTTGGTGTAGCCGGACTGCACCAGCTCGTAGGCGGTGAAGAGACCGACGACGCCGGCGCCGACCACGATGATCGGCTCGGACTTCGATCGTGCCGCCAGCTGCGGCGATGCCTCGGCGAGGTCCACGACGTAGCTCGCCGAGCCCGGGGCGAGGGTCCATCCGCTGCCGCCGTGACCATAGTTGTGGACGACCGTCTGGCTGCCGACCTGCTCCACGCTCATGTTCGGCGACCCGTGCCGCATCGGTCGGTAGCAAAGGAGCCGCTCGCCGAGGTGCGCCCCGTCGAGCTTCGGCGGCGTGATCGAGCGGACCTCCGGGGTCGAGGTCGAGGTCGAGGTCGAGGGCTTCGTCTGGCAAGCGGCGATCGACACGAACGCGGCGGCGAGCAGCGTCCACGAGTTCAGACCGGGGGAGATTGTCATGGCGGGGACGGTACCACCCTGTCCGCGCGACGCTCGGGACGGTCGTGGGCGGTCGTGGGCGGTCGTGGGCGGTCGTGGAGGCGGTCGTGGACACCCATCGATCGGGGGCGGTCGCGGATGGGGCGGTCGTGGGCGGTCGGATGGCGGTCGTGGACACCCATCGACCGGGGGGCGGTCATGGACGAAGTGGACCTCCACCCGATACCACCCGATTCGTGGACACCCATCGATCGGCGGCGGTTGGGCGGTCGTGGACACCCGCGCGATCAGTGAACGCGTGACGGTCGTCATCTGACTCGCCCGGAGACAACCCGGCCCCCTCACGGGAGCCGGGTCGGTTCGTGGTCGTTGATCGAACGCGTCCGCCGCTCAGCGCCGCCGACGTCGGCCGAGCCCGAGCAGTCCGCATGCCGCAAGGCCGGCGGCACCTGGCCCTGGTATCGCGGCGGTCAGCGTGTTGAACTGCAGGTTCTGGAAGTCCATGTAACGGCCGGTCTCCGGCGTCCAGCTATAGAAGCGGAACACGACCGAGCTCAAGCCGGTGAATCCGGACAGGCTGATGGCCTGCGATTGCAGGCCCGTCGGCGTCCCGGCGGGCGTCGAGTTCGTGAAGAGGTCGCTCGAGAAACCGTCCAGGCTCGAGCGGACAAACCATCCGCGTTGCTCGGAGGTGCCGCCGCGGCTCCAGTCCACGTCGATGGAACCGATCGACATGGTCGTGAGGGCGGTGAGGGTGACGGAGAAGTACCAGTTGTTCGCGAGGGCCGTGGCCGCGTTGGCTCCCGCGACGTCCGTGCTGGGCCCGGTCTTCAGCACCTGCATCGCACCGCTCCAACTGTCGGTGCCGACAGTGAACACGCCTAGGCCGGAGCCGGCGGCCACCACGGAACCCGCCAGCACGCTGGAATCGAAGGTGGTGTAGTTGAACCCGCTGTTGCCATCGGCGTTGTTGTTGAACGGATATTTGACGAGGACCGACGCAGCGGCGGTGCTTGAGGCGACGACGGCCAGCGAGCATCCAAGCAGCGCCGTGCCGACGGCGCTCCGGCTGCGACGTGGGGCGAGAAGTGGGGCGAGCGATGGGGACATGGTCATGGCTCCGGGGTTCGGCGAAGCAGCGGCCGACATGCGCGAGCGGCTCGTTTCGAGACCACTTCACGTCGGGGGGGGGGCAAGTCAATTTCATGCGAATGCGGTCCACCGCGTCGAGTTGCGGGGGCATTCGTGGACACCCATCGATGACCCCCATCGATGACCCCCATCGATGACCCATCGATGGGTACGTCGATGGGCACGTCGATGGGAACCTCCAGCCCGCATGCCTTGGAAGTGGTCCCCGCGGCGGGGATTTTCGACCCGTCCGACCGCCCCCCCGGGGAGGCGACCGTGGACGCGGGACCCCACCCGCCCCCCTCGAGCACCCTCGGCAAGACCGCCACTCATGCTTGCCCCGGCGTCGGTCGAGACTACTCTTGCATCATGCGGTGGTGGTCCCTGATCCTCGCGATCCTGCTCGCCGTCTCGGCGATCAACCCGAGGCTGCGGTGCTCCTCCTGCAACGTGGGGACCTGCGACCAGCCTGCGAAGGTCGCGACCGCCGACGGCTGCGACGCGTCCTGCTGCGGCATGCCGGCGACCCCCAGTCCCTGCCACTCGCCGGACGAGCGGGACTGCTCGCACGATGGGACGCTCCTTCTCCTCGACACGAGCGATCCGGGCTGCTGCCGGCTGACGACTTCGCTCGAGTTCTCGCTCACCTTCGGGATCGAGCGCGACCTCGATCGCCCGATCGTTCCGCTCCTCGTCCACGTCGGTAATGCCCTCGAGGGCGACCTCGGCGGATGGCGCGAGCCAGCGCGATGGGCGGCGACCCCTGCTCCATCGCCGCCTCCGCAGGCGGTGCGGCGGGCGACGATCTGCCTCTGGACGGTCTAGCGCGGCGCACCCCCACGCGGCGCCTCGGAGGTGCCGCGTGCCGGTCGGTGCGCCGACCTCCTCTGCCCGGAAGGTCCGGGCAGGGTCGAGCGCTCCGCGTCGGTCTTGCTTGACCGACTTCCTACGACCAACTTCCTCGAAGGGAATCCACCATGTTCGGCATGATGATCCAGGTCGCGGTGCTCGCCGGCTCCATCGGGATGTCCGCGAACTTCGGCGCGATCCCGGCGTCCTCGATGGGCGCCTCCTGCTGCGGGCTCTGCGACTGCTGCCCGGTCGAGTGCCCCTGCACCGCGTCCTGCTGCTGCTGCGAGAGCGGCTGCTGCGACGACGGCTGCTGCGCCTTCACCTGCTGCGAAGGCGGCTCCTGCTCGACCGCCTGCGCGGTCGAGGGCTGCTGCGACGACGGCTGCTGCGGCGCGGACTGCTGCGCCGACGGCTGCTGCGTCGCGGGCGCGTGCTGCACCGGCAGCGCGTGCCAGTGACCGCTTGATCCTGGCGCGGCGTCGCGCCGCGCGATGAAGCGCATCGAGACGGTCGGGCGACCTCGCCCGACCGTTTCTCTTGCGCGATCTCGCGTGATCTCGCGCGATCTGGCGCGATCTGGCGCGATCTGCCGCGGTCCGCACCGCTCTCCGCGGAGGCGTCGATCGATCAGGTCGCGGGCATCTCGCTCCAGGCGTGCCACGCGACGTAGAGCCCGATCCCGATCAGCAGGATCGCCACGATCGTCCGCGAGTTCCGCTTCATGAAGCGCTCGCAGACCTCGCGGAGCCCCGCGGAGGATCCCGGTCGCAGCATCTCGATCGCGAGCGGCATGAGCCCCGGAAGGACGGAGAGCGACGCGAAGGCGATGGTGCCGACGACGCGGTCCTCGACCGGATGGATCTGCATAGCCTGATAGCCCGCCGCCATCGCCACGGGGAAGATCTTCGGGCTGTGCCCGCTTGCGACGACGCCGATCATGAACGCGCGGACGATGCGCCGCGGCGTGGGGAGCCCGTCGGTGGTGAGCAGCCGGTTGATGAGGGCGTGGATCCCTCGCGGCTCGCCGTGCGCCTGCTCGGGAAGCCTGACCGGCTCGACCGGCGAGCCGCGGATCGCCCCGATCGCGCGGATGGTCCCGAGGACGAGCAGCATCGTCGCGATGCCGACGCGGATCCAGAAGGCGGGCCAGCCGAGGTGCGCCTCCTCGTGATGAGTGCTCGGGGCGATGAAGGTCCCGATCAGGAACCACGCGGCGATGCCGACCGCGGCGCCGAACGCGAAGGACATCGCCGCGCGCCTCGGCATCTTCTTGTCGCTCGCGGCAAGCAGACCGAGCAGCAGCACCTCCGGGCTCAGGATGATGACCGCGCCGAGCGAGGCGAGGACCGCGATGTGGGCTGTCATGGCGGGGAGGACCAGACCTGGAGAGACCGAAGCGGAGGCACGCGACGCGAGGACACGCGTTCCGAGTCGCGTCGTCCCGAGCGGGCGAGGTCGGCGATCGCGTCGCGCCGTCCGACGGAGCTTGAACGGAACCCCGACCGCCGCGGCGGGAAGTCTCGCATCTTCTGGTGGAGGTTGCGAGCGCAACTCGCTCCAACCGCCTCGCCCTTGTCGGGCGGATCTCCCGGCTCGACTCCTCGCTCGAACCCTACTCGATCGCGCCGCCATGGAACCACCGCCCGAGCCCGAAGGTGAAGAGGGCGAGCCCGTAGAGGGCGTGCTCGAGCGCCGAGATCGGTGCCGAGCGGTGCGCGAGGTAGGTCCGCATCAGCACCACGCCGCCGAGCAGGGTGAGCGTCGGGGCGATCCCGTTCCGGAAGAGGAGGTGCGCCGCCCCGAACGCCATGCCTCCGGCGATCGCCATCGGCCAGGTCCTTCCCGCGCCGAAGAGCTCGCGATAGCGGAAGGAGATCAGGCAGCGATAGAGCACCGTCTGCGGGATCACCGAGAAGATCGGATAGAGAAGGACGATCAGGAGCCAGAGCCCGGGGCGCTCCCGTGGCAGCTCGAGCATCCGCTCCGGCGCGACGAGGAGCGTGAGTCCCGCGACCGCCATCGCCACGAGCCCAGCGCGGAGCAGGACGAGCGGCAGCTCGCGCCGCAGCGGTCGGAGGTCGATGAGCTCGCGGCGATCGAACTCCCTCGAGAGGAGGAGCGCGACGAGACCGATCGCCGCCGCGACCCAGAGGACCGGTACCGGCATGACCCGCCACGGTCCCCACGCGAGGAGCGCCGGGAGTCCGAACCAGACGAGCACGAACTCCGCCGCGAGGAATCGCTGGCGCCACGCGGAGGTCGGCTCGCTCGAGCGGCGGAAGGGCACGCCGGGATTGTGCGCGAGATCGACGGAGGCGGAAGGGAAGCCTCGGTTCCCTGATGCGGTCTTGCCGACGCGTCGATCACGAGCGCCGCGGAGCCGTCGATCGACGGTGATCGTTCTGCGGTCGACCTCGGTTCGACCTCGGTTCGACCTCGGTTCGACCTCTGGTCGTCCTGTCACCCTCCTGCGTCCGCGGCGGCTTCCGCGGTCGACCTCCTCCTAGCATCCCGCCCCATGAACGCCCAGCCGCAACACTCGGTCCGCGATCCTGCCTATCTCCGATGGCTCATCTGGATGGGGATCATCGAGGGCACCTCGACGCTCCTTCTCTTCCTCGTCGCGATGCCGCTCAAGTACCTCGCGGACATGCCGCTCGCGGTCACGATCGTGGGCTCGATCCACGGAGCGCTCTTCGTCGTCTACGTCCTGATGCTCTGGGTCGCTCGGACGCGCGTCCCGATCTCGAACGCGCTGACCTTCTGGGGACTCGTCGGCGCGGTGGTGCCCTTCGGTCCGTTCCTGGTGGACGTGCCGCTGGTGCGGATGCTGAGGACGATGCCGGACGGCGAGCGACACCGCTCGCCATGACTGCGCCGTGCGGCGTCCATCAGGGCAGGTCCGCCGGGCGACCTGCGAGCGGAGACTTCGCCTCACGCGCCGGCGATCGACTCGAGCTCGCGCGAGCCATCTCGGACCTCCGAGGGGATCGCCGACGGGCTTGACGGGACGAGCTCACGGATCGCGGTCGGAGGCGCGTCTGCCGTCGCGACGAAGAGGTGCTCGACGTTGCGGAGCCTGCCCACCCTGCCGACCTTCTCGCCGCGGGGGTTGTGGATGCCGATCCGCGCGCCGACGTAGCGGGGGTGGTCGATGGCGAGCACCTCGAGGCGACCGCGAGCGCCGATCCGCTCCCGCAGGAGCGACTCCATCGCCTCGCGTGGCAGATGCCCCTCGTCGTTGAAGGAGGCGACGATCACCCGCGCGTCGATCGCGTCGAGGAGCGTCCGCATCGCCTCGCGGCAGCGGCGCCTCGAGTTGAAGTCGCTCCCGCGCTCGCGGCAGTCGATCCGCTTGCAGGCGACGCCGAAGGTCTCGGGCTTGTCCCAGCGGACGAGCGACTCCCACACGTGGTAGTTGCCGAGATACGAGTGCTGGTTGTAGGGCGGGTCGACGTACGCGACGTCGGCGGGAGAGACCCTCGCCGCCTCGACCGCGTCGAGCCCGAGCGCGGCGCAGCGACCGGCGGCGATCCGCGGCAGCACCGGCGGCATGCGGAGCTCGAGGTCATGGCGCGCCCGCGGCGCCCACTCCTTGAGGTACGCCATCTGGACGCCGGTCGTCGAGTCCACGCGGTCCGCCGCGAGCATGAGCGCCACGAGGAGGACCGCCTCGAGGTCCGCGGGGAGGGCGAGGCGGGCGATCTCCTCGCGGATCGCGTCGATGCGGGCGCCGTTCCGAGGATGCACGAAGCGGGATTGCTCGCAGAAGGTCTCGGTGAAGTAGCCGGGTCGCGGCGGAAGGCGCGAGAGATCTTCGAGCAGCCGCCGCGCCGGGACCTCCACCTCCTCGCGGTCCGCGGCGACGAGCCCGCGGGCGAGCACCTCCGCGTAGGCGTTGTGATCGTTCGAGATCACCCGCAGCCCGCGGCTCTTGAGGGCGTGCCCGACGCGGGCGGTGCCGGAGAAGAGGTCGAGCACCAACGGGCTCGACGCGGCGCCGGCGACCGCCTCGACGATCCTTCCGAGCAGCAAGCGCTTCGAGCCGAGGTACTTGATCACGCGGCGGGGCTCCCGCGGGTCACCGACCGAGGAGGATGATGGCGCCGACCGCGAGGATGAAGTACGGGACGAGGCCCGCGGCGCCCGCGTAGTCCTTCGCGAGGCGCTGCCCGAAGAAGAGCATCACGAGGTTGAGGGCGGAGAGCTGCGCGCCCCCGAGGGCGACCGCGGTCGAGCCGGAGAGGGCGATCTGCACGGTGCCCACCGCGGCGAGGACGCCCGCCGCGCACTCGGTCAAGGTGATCACCGCGAGCATCGGCGTCACCTGACCACGGAGCGGGGACTTCGCGAAGTGCCCTTGGAGCCAGGCGAGGTTGCCCTTGAAGTCGAGGACCTTGTCGAGCCCCGACTGCAGGAAGAGGATCGCGAGGATCGCCGCGGTCAGCAGCTGCGCCGAGGTCAGGGGGTCGAGCAGGCGATCAAGCATCGAGAGGCCTCCGGGAGCAATGTACCGCTCCCGCGCGGCAGCGGACGAGATCGCCTTGGGTCTGGCGGCGAGGCACGGGCGGGGTGCTTGCGCGTCGATGATCGACGTCGCTCAGCGCGCTGGCGACGAGGTCTCGCCCGTCGCCCCGCCCGGTCTCGCGTTCGGCGGCGATGACGAGCCCTCGGGAGGCAGCGGAGCCGGGAAGAGATGGATCAGGATCCGATCAAGCCTCGCCGACCAACTCGGCTCGTCGTGCGTGCCGCCCGCGACGACCTCGGCATGCAGGCGCTCGGCGGTCGGCGAACCGCCCTCCCGGATCGCCGACTCGAGTCGGCGGAGCGACTCGTCGAGACCCTTCCGCTCCTGGTCTCCCATGCAGATCCAGAGTCGGTCGACCGGCGGCGTGCTTCGTCGCCATCGCTCGATCACGCTGCCTTCGTTCCACCAGAGGCTCGGGCTGACCGCGGCGATCCGACCGAAGACCTCCGGATGCCTCTCCGCGGCGGCGAGGGAGATGAGCCCCCCGAGGCTGCTTCCCATCATCGCGGTGCTTGCGCGGTCTGGGCGGGTGCGGTAGCGGCGGTCGATCGCGGGCTTGAGCTCCTCGACGATCCACCGCAGGTACGCGTCCCCGCGCCCGCCGCGACCCTGCGGCTTGCGGTCGGAGCGATCCTTCTCGAGGTCCTCGTCGATCGTGTAGTCGGCGACGCGGTCGGGGGTGTTCCAGATCCCGACGATGATGGGGGGCTCGATCCGTCCCTCCCGCACGAGGCGATCGGCGACCTCGTCGGCACGCCACTCGCGACCGAGGAACGCCGTCGACGGATCGAAGCAGTTCTGCCCGTCGTGCATGTAGAGGACGGGATGGCGCGTCGAGACCGCTGCCGGATCGGAGTACCCAGGCGGCAGCCAGACCACGACGTTCCGCGGACGGACCTGCGGCACGGAGGAGGGCACCTCGGCGTGCATCAGGAGCTCGCCGGTCACCCCCGACGAGGCGACCGGAGTTACCGCAGGCAAGGACTCGACGGGCGGCTCGACCGTCACCGAGGGAGCAAGGAGAAGCGCGAGGAGGCTCGACGGGAGGATCGGCATGGCGAGGACACGACGCGCGGCGAGGCGACGCAGCGTAGCGATCACGCTGATCGGCGGGCGCTTCGCCGCGCGATCAGCCCGACGACAAGGAGCACGATCCCCGGCGAGGCAAGCACCAGGAACCAAGGTCCGCTCGGAGGTCGGCTCTCGTCGAGGAGAAGCAGCAGGTGGAATGCGGCGAGGGATCCGAGCGTGACCACGCCGCCGAGGACTTCGCGGAACCACGCGAGGACCATGCCGACTCCGACGCCGATCGGGAAGCACGCGAGGAGCACCCACTCGAAGGTGCTTGGTGCCTCGCCGCCGCTCGTCGCGAAGAGCCCGAGCAGCCCGAGGCTGGCGAGGCTCGCAGCGCGGGCGATCCAGCGGACGACGCGGAGCGCGACGGGACCTTGATCGGTGGCGAGGGAGAGGGTCATGGGAAGGGTCATGGGCGACAGTCGCGCAAGTCGATCGATCAGGCGACGCCGGGGCGACACCGCATCCAGGTCACCCCCCGCCGGGTCACCCCCCGCCGCGCGGGACTGCGGGGGTCCGGGAGCGCGGGAGTTCGCTGCCGCGGTCCGTGCGCCGGTCGTGGGCGAGGCGCCATCTCCCGCCTCGACCAAGGACTCCGATGCCGTCGTGACCTCGAACGCCTCTCGGAAGGAGGTTCGGAGCGTGGGATGGCTGGCAACCCCCTCCGAGGGGGGGCGACCGAGGAATCGCGACGATCTTGGCGGATTGCGCGACACGGAGCGGACCGATCGACGCTTTCTCATTCCGGGGCATCCTCATCTTGGGGGACCCTCATCCCGGGGAGCTGCACGCGTCGTCCCCGCCGCTCGTCGGCGGGGACGACCGTGGCTCCGCGGGTCAAGGCGCGTCGTTCGACTTTCCGGCTCGCCGCCTCCGCCTCCCGACGGCAGCGTGCGTTGCTCCCGGAGGGACGGTGTGGCGGCGTCCTGGAACGTGGAACGCTTCCCCCGGCGCAGCGGCGGCGCGTGATCGTGCAAGCGAGGAGCAGAAGCTCCCGCCGACCTCACCCTGACGCCTTCGGATCGAATCCCATCGCCGCACGCCGCGCGGCGGTGCCGCCGCGGGGGATCGTGATCGTCCTCCATCGCTCCGGTCCGACGAGGATCCGCGCGACGAGCGTGATCTGACCCTGGTGATAGGCAAGGTGGGCGAGCGATCGCGCGAGCGCCTGCATCACCGAGAGCTGCTCGCCACGGATGCGGACCGTGCGGGAGAGGTCGGCGTCGGAGAGCGAGGCGAGCGTCGCCTCGAGCACCGACCATCCCTCGCGCCAGCGATCGATCGCCGCCTCGCGCCCCGCGTCGCCCGGGGGAAGGTCGTCGACGAACTCCCGCTCGCGGTCCCGCCAAGGCTTCTCGCCATCCTCGGCGAGGAAGCTCGTGAAGCGCGAGCGGAGGTTGCCGCCGACGTGCTTCATGATCACCGCGACCGAGTTCGAGTCGCCGTCGAGCGATCGACGGAGCTGCGCGGCGTCGAGCTGCTCGATCGCCTTCTCGCTCTCGCGGCGGACCTCGGCGAAGCGCGACGCGAGGTCGGCGAGGAGCTCGCGCCGCGGCGCGGCAGGAGCCTCGTCGCCACGAGCATCCGGTCGCAGGTCGCCCGGTCGCATCGCGTAGATCACGCGCTGGCTCGGCACGCCATCGACCATGACTTGCTGCTCGGCATGCAGCCGCGCGCCGATCCGCTCAAGGGCGCGGCGCGAGCGCAGGTTGCCGGGGCTCGCGTGGAAGAAGGCGACCTCCGCCCAGCGGAAGGCGTGGTCGAGCATCAGCCGCTTCAACTCGTGGTTCGCGCCGGTTCCCCAGTGCGCCCGCTCGAGGAAGGTGTAGCCGATCACGACGCTTCGGTCGGCGGGGCTCCAGTCGTAGAAGCGGCTCGATCCCACGATCCGACCCGTGCCGACCTCGATGACGACGAGCCCGCCGCCTGACGCGATCGCGCCCGCGACGTAGCGATCGAACTCCGGTCGCTCGTGGCGGGTCCGCGCGGAGTGCTGCTCCCAGATGCGCGGATCGCTGCCCGCGGCGTGGAGCGCCTCGAGGTCCTCGGCTCGGATCGGTCGCAGCAGGATGCGCTCGCCGCGCAGCGTCGGCTGCCAGTCGGGGCGATCGGACGTCGATGCTGAACTGGGCATGGTCGCGGATCCGGCTTGGTCGGTGCGCGGCGTGGTCACATGGTGGTCAGAGGGTGGTCAGATGGTGGTCACATGGTGGTCACAGCATGGTCTCATCGACTGACCGCACTCCTGGCAGAACTACGAGTCCTCCTCGTTCAAACGACCGCAGCCGCGGCACTTGATCATGACCACTCGCTCCGTCTTCTTGCCGCCAAGCGCCCCGAGGTCGAGTCCGGC
>VGXO01000051.1 GCA_016873275.1 Phycisphaerae bacterium | reverse complement strand
GTCCCCTTCGTCGCGCTTCGTACCTCCCCCACCGGGCTTGTCGCCTCGCGACAAGCCCGACTCCCCCGCGTCGCTCCGCTCGCGGGAGAGTGCCGGATCAGATCGCGTCCGAGGTTGACGTCGGGCATCTCGCCCGCGTCGAGTCCACCTCGACCCGCCGGTGCGGGCGGGACGCCCGCGGTCCCCGTCCCGTGGAGTCCCGTCGCCGGCTTCCAGCCGGACCTCCTCCGCGACCTCGGCGCGAACGACCGAACGCCCGATGGCGGGCGATCCGTCTGGCACCAGCCCGTCCACCGCCCGCTACAGCGGTCGATTCCCCGGCATGCCGTTGGGACGGGGATAGATCCGCGGCGTCGTCCGCGACTTCTCGACGACCACGATCGTCCCGGTCGGAGTCGGAATCGTCGCGGTCACGAGGGCGTGGAGCGCGTGCAGCGCCCGCTTGGCTTCCTCGATCTCCTGCGTCGCCCGCTCGCCCTTCACCGCGAGCAGCACGCCGCCGACCCGCAGCAGCGGCATCGAGAGCTCGACGAGGGAGGCGAGCGAGCCCACCGCGCGGGCGAGGACGACGTCCTGCGTGGCGCGGAACGCCTCGTCGTGCCCGAGGTCCTCCGCGCGGCGAGCCGCGACCCGCACTCGAGCCAGCCCGAGCGATCGGGCGGCGTCCTCGAGGAACCTCGCCTTCTTCCCGGTCGCCTCGCAGAGGACGACCTCGACCTCCGGCAGCACGCTCGCGAGGACGAGTCCCGGCACCCCGCCGCCGCTTCCGAGGTCGAGCACCCGGAGCCGGTCGCCGCCCGGCGCGACCGACATCAACGGCGCGACGAGGGTCAGTCCGTCGAGGACGTGCTTGGTCCACGCCGCCTGCGGATCCCGGATCGCCGTGAGGTTCATCCGGCGGTTCGCCTCGAGCAGGAGCTGGAGGTAGGACCGCAGCCGCGCGAGGTCTCCCTCGTCGAGCTCGACGCCGAGCGATTCGAGCGACTCCTCGAAGCCCTCGGGGGGCGGAGCGACCTCGACGGGCACCTCGTCGGTCGGGGGCGGCGTGGACTCGTTCATGCGCTTGCTCCGTCGAACTCGAAGACCCCGCGGCGGGAGAAGCGCGGCGGGCGACGCAGCGCCACGTTCAGGACGAGCCCCACCATCACCCACGTCGTGAGCATGCTCGAGCCGCCGTAGGAGACGAAGGGCAGCGTGATCCCCGTCACCGGCAGCAGACCGATCGTCATCGCCACGTTCACGAACGCCTGGAACCCCAGCATCGACGCGACGCCGACCGCGATCATCCGACCGAACGCGTCGCGGGCGATCGACGCGGTCCAGAGGCCCGCGCCGACGAGGACCGCCAGCGCCCCGAGGGTGCCCGCCGCGCCGACGAGCCCCCAGCGGCAGGCGATCACCGGGAAGATCATGTCGTTGTGCGCCTCGGGCAGGTGGTTGTGCTCGATGAGAGGCGCCGCCTCGGCGCGGAGTCCCTCGACGCCTCCGGCGCCGACGAGGTCCATCGCCCGCGCCGACTGGTAGCCGATGTCCTGCTCGAAGCGGCGGTCGCCCTCGAGCTGCGCGACGAGGGCGTCGATCCTCGCCCGCTGATGCGGCTTGAGGAAGGGATAGGCGAGCGGCGCCGCGACCGCCGCCGCGACGACGAGCGCGACGAGGTGCCGCTTGCGGGCGCCGCCGCACCAGAGCATCGCCACGAGGGTCGGCAGGAAGAGCGTCGCGGTGCCGAGGTCCGGCTCGAGCAGGATCAGCGCGACCGGCACGAGCGTGAGGAGGAACGGCCACGCGAAGCCCATCAGCCGACGATGCCAGCCATCCGGACGAAGCCAGGCGGCGGCGGCAAGGATGAAGACCACCTTCGCGACCTCCGCCGGCTGCAGGTCGATCACGCCGAGGTTGATCCATCCGCGGGCGCCGTTCCGCGGACGCACGAGCCATTGCGGCACCGCCGGGATCAGCACGAAGACGAGGAGCCCGAGCGAGAGGACCGCGAAGAGCGGCACCGCCCAGCGGAGCCGTCGATAGTCGGGGATCGCGACGAGCGCCGCGGCGACGAGACCGACCGCCGTGTACGCCACCTGCCGCGGCGCGAGCGTCGGATCGACGGTCATGATCGCGGCGACGCCGAGGGCGCTGAGGGCGAGCCCCGCGATCGCCGCGATCCATCCCGGATTCATCCAGCGGATCGCCCGGCGCCGCGACGTCGCGCCATCGAGCCCATCGAGACGGGAAGCGAGACGGGACCATGGAAGCACCGACGCACCCGTCACGTCGCGCCTCCCGCAGGAGGCATCGGAGCGCCGCGGAGATACCCCTCGGCGATCAAGGCACGGATCACCGCCGCCGCGAGCGGTCCCGCGGCGCGACCGCCGGAGCCCGCGTGCTCGAGGAGGACCGCGATCGCCCAGCGAGGTCGGCGCCCTTCCTCGCCCACGAGCCCCACGAACCACGCATGCTCGAGTCCGGCGAGGCGCGTCTCGCGTCGCCCGTCCTGATCACGGTCGATGGCGAGCGGCGTCGCCTGCGCGGTGCCGGTCTTCCCCCACGTCGTGATGCCCGGCACGGAGACGAGCGGTTCCTGCGAGCCATCCTCGAGCGTGAGGTGGTGCCCGGTCCCCACCGGATCCGCGACCGCCCGGCGCAGCCCCTCGAGCGCCCGATCCAACGCCGCCCGCGGAAGCGGGAGGCGGTCGCTCGGCTCGCGGGATCCCTCGACCCGCAGGATCGTCGGGTCGAGCACCTCGCCGCCGCGGGCGAGGATCGCGTAGGCGTTCGCGGCATGGAGCGGCGTCCAGGCGATCGGCCCCTGCCCGATGCCGAGGAGGATCGGCGTCACGCGGTCGCCGCGCGAGCGGATCGCCTCCAGCTCCTCCGCCTCGGGCAGCACCCCGGCGTGCTCGCCGCGCGGCGAGGACCCTCGATCGTTCGCCTGCCAGCCGAGCCCCACGCCGAAGGGTCGGTCGAGCCCGAACCGCCGCAGCCACTCGACGAGCCGACGCGGACCGAGCCGCGCAGCGACCTCATAGAAGTAGATGTTGCAGCTCCGCGCGAGCGCCTCCTCGATGCCGAGCGGACCGCCGACCTGCACCGAGTGCGTGGTGAGCCCGAACCGCTCGCGGTAGATCCAGCAGCGGGCGACCTCGGGAAGGTTCGGGAAGAAGTGCCCGGTGCACTCGATCGCGGCGTCCGCCGCGAGGGCGCCCGCGGCGACCGCGGAGGCGTAGACGATCGGCTTCAGGATCGAGCCCGGCGGATAGACGCCCTCGAGCGCCCGCTGCACCATCGGATCGGCGACCTCGCGCCGCCACGGCGACCAGCCCTCGACCTCCTCGGGCGAGGGCGAGGAGACCGCGGCGAGCACCTCGCCCGTCTCGACGTCGACGACCACGATCGCGCCCTGCAGCTGCTTCCAGTCCGGAGGCAGCGCATGCGCCCGCGGGACGCCCTCCTCCCAGCCGGCGTGCCATTGCTGCGGCACCGCGAGACCGACCTCCGGTGCCAGCAGCGCCGCGAGCCGCGACTGCAGCGACGCATCGATCGAGAGCACCACGTCGTCGCCCCGCACCGGCTCGACCCGCTCGAGCTCGCCCTCGGTGAGGCTCCGCCGCACGAGCCCGCGGCGACCGCGGAGGCGGTCCTCGAACGCAGCCTCGACGCCGCTGCGCCCGATGCGCTCGCCTTCCAGCCGATTGCCGCCGAGGTCGATCGAGCCGTCTTCCCGCCGGAAGGGACGACGCGCGACGTCCTCCTTCCAGACCTCCTCGCCGACCCGTCCGACGATCATGCCGAGCGGGTCGATCGCCTCGACCGAGATCGGCGTCTCCGCCCGGATCGGCGAGGGCAGGTCGCGTCGATCGACCGCCGCATCGACCCGCGCCCACGGCTGCACCCGCCGCACCGTGCGGCGGAGCTCGAGCGTGCCGGGGTGTCGCTCGGCGAGCCGCGCGAGCTCGATCGCCGCCTCGTCCTCGAGGTCGAGGAGGACCAGATGACTGGAGCGCTGCGCGAGGATCGGTCCCTGCGGCGGAGGCGGCGCGTCGGCGTCCCCCGCGGCGAGGCGCTCGATCTCGAGGGCGCGTCGGCGATCCGCGACCGCCAGCGCCTGCCGATGGACCGACGCGCGGATCTCGTCGAGACGCCGCTCGATCTCCTCGCGGTCGATCCCGGCGACCGCCGCGACCTGCTGCCAGATCCGCTCGACCTCGGCGTCCCACGCCGGAAGGTCGCGGAGGATCTCCTCCTGCCGCGCCGCGAGGGGCATCGCGAGCCACGCGGCGCGACCGCTCGCCTCGTTCACGCGGCGGCGGGCGCTCTCGCCGGCACGACGCACCGCCCAGACCCCGCTCAGGAACTCGAAGTTCGCGGCGAGGTCGTCGCTGGGTCGGTCCTGGGCAAGCACGCGACCCTTGCGGTCGAGGATCGAGCCGCGCACCGTCGGCAGGAAGTCGGTGCGGTCGAGCCGCCGCATCGCCGCGCCGAGCCGCTCCGCACCCTCGACGACCGAGAGCCGCACGACCTGCGAGGAGAGGATGACCAGTCCGACGAGGAACGCCCCGGCGAGGAGCAGCACCCGGCGATGGAACATGCCCATCCCGTCCACGCGGGCGCGAGGTTCGTCATCCTGGAGTCGTCGAGCCATGCCGCGTCCGCGAGTCCCTTCGCGGCGGCACTGTACGCGAGCGTCTCGCCGCCCGCGCTCAGAACCGCTTGTGGACCGGGCGGTCGGCGGGCGGTCGGACCCCGAGGATCGAGCGGATCATCGCGAGGTCGTCCGGGGTGGTGACCTTGATGTTCCGGGGATCCCCCTCCACGACCACCACCCGCTCGCCGAGCCGCTCGACCACCATGCTGTCGTCGGTGGTGCCGGATGGATCCGCCTCGGCGTAGGCGCGGCGGAGGAGGTCGACCTCGAAGACCTGCGGGGTCTGGACGAGGACGAGGCGGTCCCGCGGCAGCGTCGCCTCGACGAGCCGCGCCGAGGTTCCCTCGCGACCCGCCTCGCCGAGGATCGCGCTCGCGAGGGCGTCGTCCTCCGCGGCGGAGACGGTCGCCTCGCTCACCCGCTTCACCGTGGAGGTGACGGTCAGTCCGGGGATCACCGCGGGGTGCACCTTCGCCGCCTGGAGCACCCGGTCGATCAGCTCGTCGCTTGCCCCGGGTCGCGCCGCGTCGTGGACCGCGACGTGGGTCGCGTCGTCGGGCACCGCCGCGAGGGCGAGCTTCACGGTCTCCCAGCGCTCGACCCGACCGCCCGGCACGATCCGGACGCCATGAAAGGAGAGCGGCGCCCCGTACTTCTCGCGGAAGCCATCGAGATCGTCGGGGGGCGCCGCGACCACGATCGAGGTGACCTCCTCCCGCTTGGTGAAGAGCTCGACCGTGCGGAGGAGGAGCGAGCGACCGCCGAGGTCTTGCGCGAGCTTGTCGCCGGCGCCGAAGCGCCGGCTCGCACCGGCGGCTGGAATGATCGCGCAGATCCTCATCGGGACTCCTTGGACTCGGCACCCGCATCCTGCGCGGCGGTCGGCGCAGCGGTCGGCGCGGCGGGCGGCGCGGCGGGCGGGCTCCACCGCGGCATCGGCGCTGCGATCGGGGCGATCAGGGCGTCGATCGCGAGGGCGGTGCCGTAGTTCGAGCTCCGCTCGAACACGCGGTCGTTCCAGGTGCCGTCCTCGGCGCGGACCTGCATGAGCCGCTCGAGGAGCGCCTGCCGCGCCGTTCCCCGCCAAGGCGGCGGCAGCATCTCGATCGCCTCGCCCGCGGCGCCGTGGGCGAACATGAAGTAGTAGGGCGCAACGCCGTAGGGCGCGACGTGGGTGCCGCCCTTCGCGCGACGCGCGTCGAGCGCCGGCCAGTACGCGAGGAAGGACTCGACGGAGCGGCGGAGGTCCTCCTCGTCGAGGCGTCCCGCGGCGAGGAGCACCGCGTCGCCGCTCACCATCCGACCGATCGCGCCGGGACGCGAGGCGGGATCGACGCCCCCGTCCTCCGCCGCCGAGTAGGCGTAGGTGCCGTCCGGACCGCGGCTCGCCTCGAGCGAGTCGAGCCCGCGGGCGATGAGCTCGTCGGAGACCTCGAAGCCCGCCCGTCGCGCCTCGAGGAGCGACCGCACGCACGGCGCGGTCATGAAGGGTGCCGCGGGGCTCGGCTGCTCGAGCGGGCCGCGCCTGGCGTAGTTCCATCCGCCGACCTCGGGGATCTCGATCGCCGCGAGCCCCGCGAGGTAGAACTCGATCGCCTTCCGACCAGGACCGGCGATCGGCTCGCCGCCCGCGAGCCAGTCCTTCTCCGCGAGCCTCGCGAGGAACCGGAGCCCGTAGGCGTAGCCCCAGCCTCGCACGTCGTAGCCGCCGCGATAGCGCGGGTTCATCAGGGGGTGCTCGATGCCCTCGACGACGAACGCCGCCGCGCGGAGGATCGCCTCGCGCCGCGGCGCATCCTGCTCGACGCCCGGCGCCGCGAGGAGCGCCATCGCGACGATCGCGGTGCCGCCGATGCGGTAGCCGACCGGGATCTCCCCCCGCACGCGGTAGACGCCCTCGTAGGGCCACTGCGCCTTCGGCTCGCCCTCCTGCATCGCGAGGAGCCGCGTGACCGCACGACCGGTCGCCTCGGCGATCGGTTCCGGAAGCCCCGCGGCACGAGCCGCCTCCACCCTGACCGCGAGCAGCGGATCGCCCTCCGACGCCGGCGCAGCGATCGGCGTGGGGGTCGAGGTCGGGGTCGAGGTCGGGGTCGAGGTCGGGGTCGGTTTCTCCTGCGCGAGCGACGCGGTCGGCAGGACCAGCACCGTCATCAGCGGCAGGAGGCGGATCACGCGGGGGATGCGGGGCATGCGGGGCAGACTAGCATCCGCCCCTCCTCACCGTCCCTCTCCTCCACCGATCTTCTCCCGCATGCTTCGGATCATCGCCGGCACCTACCGCTCTCGCTCGCTCGAGAGCCCCGAGGGCGACGACCGCACTCGCCCGATGACCGCCCGCGCGAAGGAGTCGATCTTCGGGATCCTCCGCGGTTGGTTCGAGGACTCGCGGGTGCTCGACCTCTTCGCCGGCGTCGGCACGATGGGTCTCGAGGCGCTGAGCCGCGGCGCCCGCGAGGTGGTGCTCGTCGAGCGTGATCGCGGGGTGCTCGGCTGCCTCCGGCGGAACATCGACTCGCTCGGATGCGGTGACCGCGCCCGCGTCGTGGCGGCGGACGCGATCTCCCCCGCGACGCTCGCGGCGATCACGGGTCCCTTCGACGTGATCTTCATGGATCCGCCCTACGGGCTCATGGAGGAGGAGCGCGACGCCGCCCGCGTCCTCGACGCCGCCTCACGCTGTCGATCGCTCATGGGCGAGAAGGGCTTCCTCGTGCTGCGGCGTCCGCTGCACCGCCGATCGCCGCCACCGCCCGCGCTTCCGGGCTTCGTCGGTCCCGAGGTCCACGAGTACGGGCGCAGCATGCAGGTGCTTCTCTACTGCCCGGCGTGAGGATCGGGCGCAGGGATACTCCGCCTCTCCCGGGAGTCGCGAAGCGACGAGTGGGAGAGTGTCGGAAGACTCAACGCCTCTCCCGCGAGTCGCGAAGCGACGAGTGGGAGAGTGCCCGAATGCTCAGCGCCTCTCCCGCGAGTCGCGAAGCGACGAGTGGGAGAGTGTCGGAAGACTCAACGCCTCTCCCGCGAGTCGCGAAGCGACGAGTGGGAGAGTGTCGGAAGACTCAACGCCTCTCCCGCGAGTCGCGAAGCGACGAGTGGGAGGGTGCCCGAATGCTCAACGCCTCTCCCGCGAGTCGCGAAGCGACGAGTGGGAGAGGCCGCCTCGCGGACGCAGTCCGCGAGGCGGGTGAGGGTGGCACGACTCGCGACGCCCGTCGCTGAGCGCACCGATCGAGACGTCGCGTGTCGATGCAGCACCTCGACCCGCGCGTCGCGCTTCGGACCACCCCCACCGGACTTGTCGCATCGCGACAAGTCCGACTCCCCCGCGTCGCTCCGCTCGCGGGAGAGTGTCGGAAGATTCGACGCCTCTCCCGCGAGTCGCGAAGCGACGAGTGGGAGAGTGTCGGAAGACTCAACGCCTCTCCCGCGAGTCGCGAAGCGACGAGTGGGAGAGGCCGCCTCGCGGACGCAGTCCGCGAGGCGGGTGAGGGTGGTACGACTCGCGACGCCCGTCGCTGAGCGCACCGATCGAGACGTCGCGTGTCGATGCAGCACCTCGACCCGCGCGTCGCGCTTCGGACCACCCCCACCGGACTTGTCGCATCGCGACAAGTCCGACTCCCCCGCGTCGCTCCGCTCGCGGGAGAGTGTCGGAAGATTCATCGCCTCTCCCGCGAGTCGCGAAGCGACGAGTGGGAGGGTGCCCGAATGCTCGACGCCTCTCCCGCGAGTCGCGAAGCGACGAGTGGGAGAGGCCGCCTCGCGGACGCAGTCCGCGAGGCGGGTGAGGGTGGCACGACGCGCGACGCCCGTCGCAGGGCGCACGAGTCGAGACATCGCCACCTCCCGCTCGGCGCTCCCGCCTGTCGCTCCCGCTATCGTCTCCGCCCCCAATGCCCGACTTCGCCGCGAAGTTGCCCGCGTCGCTCGCCGCGAGGACGCGGGACGTCCGCCTGCTCGACGGTCGCGTCCCCGCGCTCCTCGTCGATCCGATCCGCGCCGAGGACGATCGACGCAAGCCACCCATGCTGCTCTGGCTGCACGGTCGCACCGTCGACCGCTTCCTCGACCCCGGTCGCCATCTCCGCTTGATGCGGGCGGGCATCGGCGTCTGCGCGATCGACCTCCCGGGTCACGGCGACCGCTTCGACGCGAGCCTCCAGCGACCGGAGGAAGTCCCCCGCCTCATCCAGGCGACGCTTGATGAGGTGGACTCGGTCACGGCGGCGGCGGTGAAGGAGGGCGGCTTCGATCCCGATCGCCTCGCGATCGGCGGCATGTCTGCGGGCGGCATGGTCACGCTGGCGCGGCTCGGCATGCCGCATCCATTCCGTGCCGCGGTCATCGAGTGCGCGGCGGGGTCCTGGCGGCGGCTTCCGTGGTCGCCGCTCGCCTCGCGGATCGCCCACCTCGACCCGATCGCGCGGGCATCGACCTGGCGACCGATCCCGCTGCTGGCGCTCCACAACGCCGGCGACGAGTGGATCCCCCTCGCGGCGCAGCGGGAGTTCATCGAGGCGATCCGCCCGCGGAGCGCCGACCCGTCCGAGGTCGAGCTCGTCGTCTACGAGAAGACCGGCGCCCCGCAGGAGCACGCGGGCTTTGGTCGCTTCGCCGCCGACGCGAAGGACCGCCTCGTCGCGTTCCTCCGGCGGCATCTTGCCTGACCGACCAGCGGGATCCGAACGCGGAGGCTCAGCCGCGAGGACGACCGAACGACTCGTCGATCGCGTCTGGCTCGAGGGGGCTCCGCCCGCGCCAGATGGCGCTCCCGGCGCCCCGCTGGATGATCCGCTCGAGGAAGGCGTCGTACTCGCGGACGAAGGCGTCGAAGTCGGCGTTGAAGTAGGTCGCGATCACGAGCCGCGACGCTCCGGGTCCGAACGCCCGCCGCCGCGGACCTCCGGTCGCGTGGGCGATGCGGGAGGAGATCGAGCCATCGACCGCGTCCATCAGGAGCCGCTCGAGCCCGCCGCGGTAGCGCCCGCCCTCGCCGTTCACGAGGAACTGCGAGAGCGCCCACAGCTGCGCGTAGTAGGTCAGCAGCCCGCCGGTCGAGCCGGAGAGGAACGCCTGCGGCGGTCGATCGAGCAGGTCCGCGATCGGGATCAGCTCGTCGCGGCGGGCGCGGGCGCGGAGCTCGCCGAACCGCTCGAGGTTCCGCCACGGCAGGAAGACCACCTCGCCGGTCTCGCCATCGACGCGGTGCCCCTCCATGTAGGTCGCGAGCGCCTCCTCGAGCCAGATCGGCAGCGGCTCGCGGAAGACCGACTGGCTGTACTGATGCCAGCCCTCGTGGATCGCGAGGAAGATCGTGTCGGTGCGGCCGAGGTCGTGCAAGACCACCTCGCCGTTGGCGGTGTACGCGCCGCGCCGCAGGCGGAGCATCTTCTGCGCCTCCTCCGCGGAGAGCCTCGCCTGCGTGAAGCGGTTCCATTCGCTTCGGCTTCCGAAGACGTAGGTCCGCATCGGCTCGGTCGGGAGCGGCAGGTCGACGATCGCGGTGCGGTAGTGCTTGAACGCCGACTCCATCGTCTGCGGCAGCAGGTCCTGCAGTTCCTGATCGCGGAGCGTCGAGTGAAGCCGGTAGTTGCGGGTCGCGAGGACGACGCCGCGAAGCCCGCCGCCGATCACCTCGCCCTGCCACGGCGTGACCGTGACCGGCACCGGCATCGACCCCGGCATCTCGCCCGCGGCGACCGCGGAGCCGCCCGCGACGGTGGTCGGCGCGATCGTCGCGCCGGGCGAGGCATTGCTCGACGGCGAGGTCGAGGCGCCCGAGGCACCCGCGGTCGCCGCGTCCTGCCTCGGAGCGGTCGAGGCGGAGGGCGAGCCCGAGCGAGGGGCGCACGCCGCGAGCCACGCCAGCATGACCACGGCGGCGATCGCGCGAGGTCCGAGGTCGTGGCGGCTCATGCGTGAATGGTTGCTCCGATCTCGACCGCTGCCAAGCGGCCGTGGTCAACTCCGTCGCGGACGGGGCGATTCAACTCGGCTCCCTTCCCCCGAGCGCTCCGAGCGCCCGCTGCGCCGCGTCGAGGTCGGCGGCGGCGGCGGCGTGGAGGCGGCGGGTCTCCTCGACCGTCTCCGGCTTCGCCTTGGCGAGATAGCCGGGATTCGAGAGCTTCGCCTCGAAGCCGGAGACCTGCCCGCGCCGCTGGGCGATGAGCTTCTCGAGCCGCGCCCGCTCGCCCGCGAGGTCCCCCGCCTCGACGAGCCCGTCGAGCCAGACCTCGCTCCCCTCGAAGGCGATCGCCGCGGCGCCCGCGGGCGGCGTCGCGCCCGCGCCGAGCGATTCGACGACCTCCAGTCCCGCGAGGTGCTCGACCAGCCCGCCCGCCGCGCGGGCGAGCGCCTCGACCGAGGGGCTCACGAGGAGCCGAAGCTTCTTCTTGGGCGGCACGTTCCGCTCGCCGCGGAGCGTGCGGACCAGCGAGACCAGGGTGCGCACCCGCTCGAAGGTCGCGACCGCGTCGTCGTCGTCGAGCGACGCGTCGATCGCCGGCCACGCGGCGGTCGCGACGAGCGGCGAGTCGGCGAGCGGGAGCCCCCGCAGACCGCCGGGACCGGTCGCCCGCAGGTGCGGCCAGAGCGCCTCGGTGACGAAGGGACAGACCGGGTGCAGCATCCGCAGCAGGACCTCGAGCACGCTCCGCAGGACCTGCCGCTGCCGCGCGTCGTCGCGCACGCTCGGCTTGATCGCCTCGAGGTACCAGTCGCAGAAGTCCCGCCACGCGAAGTCGTAGAGGACCTCCGCGACCTGACTGAACTGGAACTCTCCGAGGGAGGCGTCGAGGCGGGCGAGCGCCCGCCGCACGACCGCGAGGATCCAGCGGTCCTCGAGCCGAGTGCCCGAGGGGAGCCGCGCGCCTGAAGGCGATGCCGCGGGACCCTCGCCCGGCGCCTGCTCGAGGATGCCCACCGCGAAGCGCGTCGCGTTCCAGAGCTTGTTCGCGAAGTTGCGGCCGCCGTCGAAGCGGCTCGAGGTGTTGCGGGCGAGCGGTCGGTCGGCGCTCGGCGTGGCGAGCCCGCTCGCGGCGCCGAAGGCGCTCGTCATGAAGCGACCCTTCGCCTTGGGGCTCTCGACGACCGGCTCCGCGACGACGTGCCCCGAGGGGCTCCGCGTCCACGGCGGCGTGAAGGTCTCGCCGGTGTGCGGGCAGACCATGTCGACCGGGATCCGCACGTCCTGCGTGCTGGTCGTGAGCTGCACGAGCGTGAAGCGGAGGGCGTCCGCGCCGTGACCGTGCACGATGTCCCGCGGGTCGAAGCCGTTGCCGAGCGACTTCGACATCTTCTGCCCGTGCCCGTCCTGGATCATCGCGTGGATCAGGACGTCGCGGAACGGCAGGCGACCGCCGTGGAGATGGCGGTTGAACATCACCATGCGGGAGACCCACAGGGTGATGATCTCCCGCGCGGTGCAGAGGACCGAGCTCGGGTTGAAGGTCTCGAGCAGACCGAGCGTCTCGGGGAACCTCGCCGGGGTGGGCCAGCCCATCGTCGAGAGCGGCCAGAGCGCCGAGGAGAACCAGGTGTCGAGCACGTCCTGGTCCTGGGCGTAGCCGGCCTTCGCGAGGTCCGCGGCGAGCGCGGTCTCCTTCGCCTCGCCGAGCTCGGTCGGGCTCGGCACGCAGACGAGGTGCTCGAAGGTGCCGTCGGGAAGCGCCCGGACCATCTCGGCGGCGCCGCGCTCGCTCCAGGCGCCTCGGAAGGGCGTGCCCTCGCCCGCGGCGCGGGCGACGACCGCCGCCGGAATCCCGAGCGATGCCGCGTCGCCGCGGCGGCTCCAGACGGGGATGCGGTGCCCCCACCAGAGCTGCCGGCTGATGCACCAGTCGCGGAGGTTCTCGTGCCAGGTCTGGAAGGTGCGGGCGTAGCGATCCGGAGAGAACCGGAGTTCCCCGTCGCCCGGCGTCGCCGGCAGCGCCTGCGCCGCCGCAGGAAGCGAGCCCTGCACCTGATCGCCCGCCATCGCCCGCAGCGCCGCGCCGGCGAGCCGCGGATCGGTGACCCGCACGTACCACTGGTCGCTCAGCCACGGCTCGATCGGCACGTGGCTTCGGTAGCTGTGCCCCACCGCGTGCTCGTACTCCCGCACCTCCTCGAGCAGTCCCTTCGCGCGGAACCACTCGACGATCGCCACTCGGGCGTCCTCGCGCGACAAGCCCACGAACGCCCGCGCGGTCGGCGAGACGTCGGCGAAGCCGTGGCGGTCGGAGATCGCCCCGTCCGGACCGAGCACGTTCACCACCGCGAGGTCATGGCGGCGCCCGATCTCCCAGTCGTTGGGATCGTGCGCGGGCGTCACCTTCAGGAATCCGGTCGCGAACGACGCCTTCGGATCGCCGGGGTCTCCCCCGAGCGACGCGGGCATCACCACGAACTCGTCCTCGACGATCGGGATGATGCGGTCGACGATCGGCAGCCGCACCCGCTTGCCGCGGAGCGACGGCGCCCGCGGATCCCGGGGGTTCACCGCGACGGCGACGTCGCCGAGCATCGTCTCGGGTCGCGTCGTCGCGACGACGACCACGCCGGATCCGTCCTCGAGGGGGTACTTGAGGTAGTGCATCCGTCCCGCGACGGTCCGCATCTCGACCTCGTCGTCGGCGAGCGCCGTCTGGGTGACGGGGTCCCAGTTCACGAGGCGCTTGCCGCGGTAGATGAGCCCCTCGGAGAAGAGCCGGAAGAACGCCGTGCGCACCGCGGCGGTGCAGACGGGATCCATGGTGAAGCGGGTCCGCTCGAAGTCGCAGGAGCAGCCGAGGTCCTCGAGCTGCCCGATGATCGTCGCCTCGTACTCGTCCTTCCACTCCTGCACGCGGGCGATGAAGCGGTCGCGACCGAGGTCCTGCCGCCGGATCCCCTCGCGGAGGAGCCGCTTCTCGACGACCGTCTGCGTCGCGATGCCCGCGTGGTCGGTGCCCGGCATCCAGAGCGTCGGGTGACCGAGCATGCGCCGCCAGCGCACGAGGACGTCCTGCAGCGTGTTGTTCAGGGCGTGCCCGAGGTGAAGCGCCGCGGTGACGTTGGGCGGCGGGATCAGGACCGCAAAGGGCGGTCGCGCGGGATCAGCGCCCGCACCCGGGACGGCGTGGAAGCAGCGGGCGTCGCGCCATCGCGCGCGGACCTGCGGCTCGCACTCGGCGGGGTTGTAGGATTTCGCGAGCCCCCCGCTCGACTCCCGCGCGGCGGCGGATCGCGGCGAGTCCGCCGAGGACGGGTCCGAGCGTGAGGACGAGGCATTCGAGGACATGCTCGCGGAGTCTACCGGCGCCCGCGCCACGGACGCGGTGCGCCGGGTCCCTCGTCGCGGCAGTCGTCGCGCTCCTCTCGTGGCGCGTCTCGGTCGTCCTTCCCGTCTCGGTCGGGTTCCTTGGAGGGTGCGGCGGCGATGCGCCGCCTCCGGCGACGGCGCCCCCGGCGCTCGACGCCAAGGCGCGGGAGACGGCGATCGAGGCGATCCGGATGCGGCTCCTCGAGCGGAACCTCGCCGAGGCGACGGCGGTCGCGCAGGCGCTCGTCGAGCGGTCGCCCGAGGATCCCGCCGCGAACGTCTGGAGCGCCCGCGTCCTCGTCGCGCTCGCCGCCGAGCCCGCGACGAGCGAGGAGGAGCGACGGAGGCTGATCGCGGATGCCTCGCGGCAACTCGAGGTCGCGATCGCCGGGGGCGTCGATGATCGGGAGACGCTCGCGGTCGCGGCGTCCTGCGACGAGGCGATGGGCGAGTTCGACCGCGCGACGGCGCGCTGGCGGCAGCTCGTCGCGCAGCATCCGGAGGACTCCGTCGCGGTCGCTCGGCAGGGGCTCGCGATCGCCCGTGCGGGTCGCCTCGACGAGGCGCGGGAGCTGCTCGAGGACGCCGTTCGTCGCTTCGACGAGGACGCCCTCGTCCTCGCGGCGCTCGGGGAGGTCCGCCTCGAGCAAGGCGACGAGACGGGGCTCCTGCTCTTCGCCGACGCTCGACGGCTCGATCCGTCGGCGACGGCGCTGCGAGTGCGCGAGGCGGTCTGGCAGCGCCGTCTCGGTCGCCCCGCGGAGGCGGTCACGCTGCTCGCGGCGCTTCCCGACTCGGAACGGGTGACGCCCGCGGTCGCCCGCGAGCTCGCCGCCTCGTGGCGGGCGCTCGGCGAGCCCCGCAAGGTCGCGGAGGTCTTCGAGGCAAGCGCCCGCTCCTCGCCCCGCTCGATCGCGCCGTGGCTCCTCGCCGCGGAGGCGTGGCTCGACGCGGGCGAGCCCGGTCGAGCCCTCGAGGCGATGGAGATCGCGAACTCCATCGATCCATCGGACGCGGAGCTCGCGCGGCTTCGCGAGCGACTGCGACCGGGCTGATCCGCGCCGCCTCTCAGCGGATCGCCCGACCGCCGTCCACGCGGATCGTCGTGCCGGTGACGAAGGACGCCTCGAGCAGCGCCCACGCCATCGCCTCCACCGCCTCGCGGGGCGTGCCGCTGCGACCGAGGGCGATCCGCTTCTCGTAGGCGGCGATCTCCTCGCTCCGTGCATCCTCAGGCCAGAGCATCGCCCCGAGCGCGACCCCGATCACCCGCGTCGAGGGCGCCAGCTCCGCCGCGAGGATCTCGACGAGCCCCGCCATCGCCGCCTTCGAGAGGAGATAGCTGCTCCATCCGACCCGCGGACGACCCTGCGAGTGCGCGTCGAGGGGAAGGACGACCGCCGGTCGTCCGGGCATGGTCGATCGCTCGAGGCGAGGTCGGAGCGCCGCCGTGAGCCGCAGCGGTCCGACCGCGTGCACCTCGAGGTCGCGGCGGACTCGCAGCGGGTCGAGGCTCGCGAGGTCGCTCGGCTCGTAGGTGCTCGCGTTGTGCACCACCCCATCAAGCGGGTCGGGGCCGATCGCGCCGACGAACTCCTCGATCGCTCCCTCCTCGCCGAAGGAGAGCGCGTGCAGGTCGACCCGCGCGAGGGGATCCGCCTGCATCACCCCGCGCCGCGTCTCCTCGAGCGAGGGCACCCCGCGCGACGAGGTGAGCAGGAGGTCGCACCCCCGCCGCGCGAGCTCGACCGCGAGCGCCCGCCCGAGCCGTCGGGATGCGCCGGTCACGAGGATGCGGGGTCGGTGGCTCACTGCAGCGGGCCCGCGGGATCGTTCTCGGGAGGCTTCGCGACCTCGAGCCGCCGACCGGCCTCGGTCCAAGGATCGACCGCAGCCCGGCGCCGCGGATGGTCCGCGGCGACCCTTCCCTTCGCGCGGACGATGATCCGCCGGAGGGCGAGAAGGACGACGAGGACCACGAGCAGGACGATCCCGAGCTCGAGCACGAGCGCCGGCGCGGTCCTGACCTCGGCGAACTCGGCGATCTCGGCGACCTCGGCGACCTCACCGCCGGAGGTCTGCCCGCTCCATCCGATCGGGGTCGGCATGAGACGAGTGTACGGGCGGAGGCAGACCCGCTCGGGCTCTACAATCCGCCCGCCTCGCGACGAGGGACGTCTCCCACCGCGCGGCGGCTCGAACTGAACTCACGCCTCGACCGCATGCCGGGCGCCGCCACCCCGAGACCCCGCCGCCGACGACGCTGGCTGATCGCCATCGCGGTCCTTCTCCTCGCGTGCTACCTCGGTCTTCCCCGCCTCGGCGGCGTGATCGTGGCAGGACAACTGGATCCGATCCTCGGGGGCGAGGTCTCGATCCGCCGGATCTGGCCCGTCGACTGGGGCGCCGGCTGGGTCGTCGAGGACCTCGAGATCCGGGCGCCGGGGTGGACGGGCGACGCGGCGGAGGTCGTCCGCCTCGACCGGGTCGTGGTCAACGTCGACCGCTCGACGCTCCTCTCCGGATCTCCCCGCATCCTCGACGTCACGATCGATGGCGGACGGCTTCGCCTCGCCGAGGATCCGCAGGATCCGGGTCGCCTCAACGCCCTCGCCCTGCGCCCCTCGCCGGAGCCAAGCGACGCGCCGGGGCCCTCGCTGATCACCGTCGCCCGGCTCGAGGTCGAGTCGGGCACCGAGGAGGATGGCGCGTGGACCTCCGCGGGCTCCCGGTGGTTCTCCGGCTCGGTGCGCACCGAGCCGGACCGGCCCACCCACCGCGAGATCATCCTGTTCGAGGTGGACGCGCAGGGCGAGCGGCTGCCGCAGGCGCTCGTGCTGCACGGAGGCGTCGATGCGGGCGACCTCCGCGCCGAGATCCGCCTCGACCGGCTTGATCTTGGTCCGGAGGGTCTCCGCATCGCCCCGCCTTCGGTGCGGGCATGGTGCGAGGAGCTCGAGCTCGACGGCGAGGTGGCGTCCTTCATCCTCGACTGGAGACCCGGCGAGCGGCTCGGGGCGAGGCTCGACATCAGCGACCTCTCGCTGCGGCTTCCGGACCTCGGCGGCGAGGCGTGGGCGCGCTTCCGCGGCGGTCGCATCGAGGCGCTCGTCCCGCCGCCCCGCATGCGGGTCACCGAGGGGGCGATCGTCTTCGACGGCGACGAGCTTCGCTTCGAGGGATTCGAGGGGGTGCTCGGCGACTCGCCCACCGAGGCGCTTGGCGTCCCCTTCGGACTCGCGTTCGCGATCGACCTCGGCGGGCTCACCGCTCCGGGCATGTCGTGGGCGGATCGCTGGCAGCTCTTCGACGAGACGATCAAGGCGGCGCCCTTCGACCTCGGGCTCGCGATCCGCGACTTCAAGAGCAGCCTCCGCGACTCGACGATGCCGCCCGGAGACGGCGAGGCGCCGCTCGACCTTCCGCTCGCCGCGGCGAAGGTGCTCGAGAACCTCAGCGCGACCTCCTGGTCGCTGCAGATCGAGGTCGACCTGCACCGCGATCCGCCGCTCGCGTTCGCCGACGGTCGTGCGGTCGCCTCGCCGGTCAAGGCGTCCGGTCAGCTCACGCTCAAGGAGGGTCGCGGCTCCTACTTCCGCTTCCCCTATCCGCTCCGCGAGGTCGCGGGCTACATCACCTTCGAGGACGACGAGGCGACCATCGAGTACCTGCGCGGGCGCGGCGAGACCGGCGCGGACATCCTGCTTCGCGGGACGATCCTCCAGCCCGACGACGACGTCTCGATCGACCTGACGATCTCGAGCCCCAACGTCCCCACCGACGAGTTGCTCGAGGACGCCCTCGAGCCTGGTCCGCGCCGCCTGCTGACCACCCTCTTCGACCGGCGCGAGCACGCCCGCTTCGGGGCGATGGGACTGCTCGCGACGCCGGAGGAGGTGCGGCGGGCGGAGGTCGAACGGCATGAGGTCGCCCGGCGCCTCGCCGACGCGCCCTCGGAGGAGGCGCGGCGCGAGCTCGAGGACCGCCGCGCGTGGCTCGACGCCCGGATCGCGGCGGGCGCGTTCGAGCTCGGCGGACGGGTGTCGCTGAACCTGCGCCTCGAGCAGGGGCTCGGCGCCGACGCGCCGCTCATCACCACCGGCACCATCGGGCTCACCCGCGCCGGCGTGATGCTCGAGGGCTTCCCCTACCCCGTCACGGTGCTCGGCGGGGAGATCCGCGTGGAGGACGAGTCGATCGGACTCTCGGGCGACCATGGTCTTCCCTTCGTCACCCCCGGCGGCGGTCTCGGCCGCATCACCGGCGTCATCGGGATTCCCCGCATGCCCCGCGATCCGGCGAGCGACGAGGACCCGCCGCGGCGCTTCGAGCCGCGGCTGCGGGTAACCGTCGCGGAGGACCGGATCTCGCCGCCGCTGCTCGCGGCGATTCCTTCGCCCTCATGGATGGACGAGGTCGAGGTCGCGGCCGGCGCGTCCGCGCAGGGATGGCACGACCTCGTCGATGCGTCCGGTCGCGTGGACCTGCACGGCGAGGTGACGCCCGGCGCCGACGGCGTCGAGCCGGAGTGGGCGTTCACCGCGATCCTGCGGGAGTGCTCCGTCGCCCCACGACCGGCGCTCGTCGAGACCCTCGCGGAGATCGGGCTTCGATGGCCGCAAGGTCAGGGCGTCGTGCGGGGAGCGGGCGAGGTCCGGCTGCGACCGGGTCTCGTCGAGTGCGACCGCATCGTCGCGGTCCTGCCGCAGGCACGAGGCGAGGCCCCGATCTCGCTCTCGGGTCGGATCCTGCCCCGCGAGGACGCCCTTGACCTCCGCCTGGCGGCGCGGGGTCTCGACGCCGCGACCTGGCTCGAGGCGACCGCCGACGCGCCCGATGAGTCGGGCGAGGATGGCATCGACTGGATCGCCCGCCGCGCCGAGGGATGGCTCGACGTCGACCTCCGCTTCGACCAGACCTCGGAGCGCGGCGAGGGTCTCTCCTCGCTCCGGACCACGACCCACGTCGTCGCGGGGCAGGTCGAGATCGACGTCCCGGAGTCGCCGGGGTCGCCGCCGCCTCGACTTCGGCTCGCGCTCGAGGAAGGGGCGATCGACCTCTCGCGCGGCGGCGTGGACTTCCACGGCGCCGCGATCTCGCTCGCCTCGGCGGTGGGGTCGGAGGGTCGCATCCGCTTCGACGGCGGACGGTCCGGCGACGACTCGGCGTGGGCGCTCCGGGTCGAGTGGATCGACGGCGACCTCGACGGTCTCGCCGCCGCGATCGCCACCGATGAGTACCTCGGGATCGCCGGCGACGCATGGGACTCGCTCTCGCCCGCGGGGCGCTTCGACGCCCGCTTCGCGATCACCGCCGAGACCGACGCGGAGGACTTCGCGGTCGAGCTCGCGGCGCGCGACGCGAGCGTGCTGCTTCACGGCGAGCTGATCCGGCTCTCGAGCGAGCGTCCCGGTCTGGTCCGCTCGCGCGACGAGTCGATCCTGGTGGACACCGGTCGGCTGCGGGTGGGCGACGATCGCTCGACCCTCGTGGAGCTGCTCGCCACCGTGTCGCGCACCGATCCCCGCACCGCCGAGGTGAAGGGCACGGTGGAGTTCGCCCGCCTGCCGAGCGACGGGCTCGCGGTGCTGCCGCCCTCGATCCGCGCGGAGGTCGACCGCCTCGAGCTCTCCTCCACCGGTCCGGTGCGGATCGAGCAGGTCAATCTGCTCGCCGCCTGGGCGACGGAGTCGCCGCTCGAGTCGCCGAGCGACCTCGATCTCGCCGCGCTCGTCCGCACCCGCGGCACCGGCTTCGAGGCGGGACTCCGCTTCCGCGAGGTCGATGCCGAGGCGTCGATCCGCGCGGTCCGCACGGCGGATCGCCCGCTCGAGGTGGAGGCGGAGATCCTCGCCGATCGCGCGGTGCTCCTCGACCGCGAGCTCGCCGACGCCTCCGCGCGACTTCGCTTCGACGAGCGGGACCGCTCGCTCCGCGTCGACGCCATCGAGGCCCGCCTCTACGAGGGCTTCCTGACCGGAACCCTCGTCGCCGACCTCGCCTCCCGCTCGTACTCGCTCACCGCGGTCCTCGACGAGGTCGAGGTCGGGCAGCTCATCGACGGCGAGCCGCTCCCGGACTCCGAGCCGAGACCGGAGCGGGGCTTCTCCGCCGGTCTGCTTCGGGGGCGTCTGGCGATCGAGGGGTGGTTCGGGGATCCTGCCCCGAGTCCCTTCCGGGTCGGACGGGGGCGCATCCGGATCGAGAAGGGCGCCCTCGCGAAGGATCCGATCCTCATGCGCCTGCTCCAGATGTCCCAGCTCACGCTGCCCCTCAACGACGCGATCGCCGACGCGGACATCCGCTTCCACATCGAGGACGACCGGCTGGAGTTCGAGCGCTTCGCGCTCGCCTGCGACACGCTCCGCCTCGACGGCGCCGGCACGCTCGACCTCGCCTCGATGGAGCTCGAGACGAACTTCACCGCCCACGGCACGCTCCCCGGCGTGAGCGACCTGCTCTCGCCGCTCGCCGGTCTGCTCTACTCGATCGACATGACGGGTCCGCTGGCGGATCCCGACATCTCGCTTCGACCGCTCCCGGTCTTCTCGACCCCCTCGCCGCCGCCCCGCTCGCTCTCCCGCTCCGCGTCCGGTCCCTCGACCAAGGTCTCCCCATGACGCCCTCTCCCTCCCGCGACGATCCCGCCGTCAGGCACGCCGAGCAGTGGCTCGCCGAGCGCCATCCGGAGCTCGGCGGCCGCCAGCTCGCCTTCGCCGCGCAGCTCGCGGCGGTCGCCTCGAAGATGATCCACGACGGCGCCGACCTCGGGCAGCTCAAGCTCGTCGCAAGCGCGGTCAAGGAGATGCGTCACGCCTACCGCGTCTTCAACCGCTTCCGCGGCGTCCGCAAGGTGAGCATCTTCGGCTCCGCCCGGACCCCTGCGGCGCATCCCGACTACGCCGCGGCGCGGGAGTTCGGGCAGCGCATCGCCGCCGAGGGGTGGATGGCGATCACCGGCGCCGGCGGAGGCATCATGAAGGCCGGTCACGAGGGACCCTCCCGCGACGCGTCCTTCGGGCTCTCGATCAACCTGCCCTTCGAGACCAACGCGAACGAGGTGATCCTCGGCGACTCGAAGCTCATCAACTTCCGCTACTTCTTCACCCGCAAGCTGATGTTCGTGAGCCAGTCCGACGCGTTCGCGGTGCTTCCGGGCGGCTTCGGGACGCAGGACGAGCTCTTCGAGTGCCTCACCCTGATCCAGACCGGCAAGAGCCCGATCGTCCCGGTGGTGATGCTCGAGGGCGCGGGCGGCGACTACTGGAGGAACTGGGCGGCGCACGTGCGGCACGACCTGCTGCGCCACGGCTGGATCAGCCCCGAGGACGTGGACCTCTTCCGCATCGCGGCGACGCCGCAGGACGCGACCGAGGAGATCGTCCGCTTCTACCGCGTCTACCACTCGAGCCGCATGGTGGGTCCGCGCCTCGTGCTTCGGCTGCGGCATCCGATCGCCCCGGTGCACCTCGCCGCGCTCCGGGAGGAGTTCGCGCCGCTGCTTGCCGAGGGCGAGTTCGTGCAGGGACCGATGCTCGCGGGCGAGGACGAGCTGGCGGAGCTCCCCCGCCTCTCCTTCGTCCACAACCGTCGGCACTTCGGCCTGCTGCGCCGCCTCATCGACCGCCTCAACGCACTCGAGCCGGCATGAGCCTCCGCACGCGGGCGATGGTCCTCGCCGCGCTCGCCCTCGCGGCGGGCTGCGCCGCGCCGAGCCCGACCGCCGAGCCCGCCTCGCCCGCGGAGCCCGATCCCCTCGCGCCCGCGCAGCCGAGCGGCGAGACGCGGGTCGGCATCGAGGTCCGGCGCTGGTTCGTGCAGGCGGACCCAGTTCGTCTCGCGTCGGCGATCGCGGCGTTCCGCGACGACGCCGGAGGGATCGACCCGCCGCCTCGACCCGTCGATGGACTCGTGATCGCCCGGGGACCCTCGAGCGATCTTCCTCGCCTGCTCGAGTCGCTCGGCGGAAGCCGCACCGACCTCCGGATCTGGCATGGGCAGGCGACCGACTGGCGGGAGCTCGAGGGCGCGAGCCTCGCGGTGCCGGTCGTGGTGATGCTCGACGGTCGCCCGCGGGCGATCGCGGACGGTCGGCTCTCGCTGCAGCTCCGCGGATGGTCGATTCCGATGGAGGATGGCGCCGCGTGCGAGGTCGAGCTCGGGCTGCGCTGGCGGCCCGCCCGCCGCGCCGCGGTCACGCTCGAGTCGCCCAAGGAGCGACCGGGACAGTGGGTGGGCAAGCTCGCCCGCCTCGAGGCGCTCGGGCGGGACGAGGTCCTCGTGATCGCCCCGGATCTTCCGATGCCGCAGGACGTGGGTCCTCCGGTGCAGTCCCCGCCGCCGATCGGCCGATTGCTGCTCGCCGAGTCGCCGGGCGACGGGGTGCCGCTGCTGGTCATCTGGCCGAGCCTTCCCGATTGGCTCTTCCCCGACGATCCGACCGCGGCGGGAGTCCCGACGGCGCCGTGACCGCTCGGTCTCCGGCGCCGCCCCTACCATCCCGCCCGCGATGTCGACGCCCGTCGCCAAGCCACGCCGCTTCATGCTCCGACCCCCGGGGCCGCGCCCGAAGGCTTCCCGCCGCCGCCTGCGCCGCGTGGCGATGCTGCCGGCGCTCCTCACCCTTGGGAACCTCCTCTGCGGCTTCGCGGCGATCCACTTCGCGGCGAAGCCGGTCGCCCCGACGGGAGTCTTCGGCTGGAGCACGCTCACCGTCGCGGGAAGCCTGATCTTCGTCGGGATGTTCTTCGACGCGATCGACGGGCTCGTCGCGCGGCTGGTCAGGTCGACCTCGGTCTTCGGAGCCAACCTCGACTCCCTCGCGGACGTGGTCACCTTCGGCGTGGCGCCGGCGTTCATGATGCTCCGCCTCGTGAGCCACTACTACGGTCCCGACGGCGCCACGGCGATCATGGGACCCGAGGTGGACTCGGTCTACGCGCGGGCGGCGTGGGCGATCGCGGCGGTCTACATCTGCTGCACGGCGCTCCGGCTTGCCCGGTTCAACGCCGAGCAGTCCGCCCAGGACTCCGAGGAGGCGCACCGCTCCTTCCGCGGGCTGCCCTCGCCGGGCGCCGCGGGAACGGTCGCGAGCCTCATCGTGCTGCACCAGCACCTGCTCGCGACCACCACGGCGCCGGCAAAGGAGATCCTCATCGCCCGCGCCTCCGCGGCGGTCATCCCGGCGATCACGATCCTCGTCGCGCTCGCGATGGTCTCCCGCCTGCGGTACGCCCACGTGACCAACCGCTACGTGCGGGGTCGGCACGACTTCGCGCGGGTGGTCAAGATCGTGCTGCCGCTCGCGGTGGCGGTCTGGTTCCCCCAGATCAGCCTCGCGATCGGGTTCACCATCTACGCGCTGACGGGACCCTTCCACGCGCTGGCGAGGCGCCTGCGCCGCGAGACGCAGGCAGCGCCGCCGCCGCCGGCGTGACCGGGACGTCGGATGCGAACGGCGCTGGTCAGACCATCAACAGCGCGGGGTGCTCGAGCAGCCGCTTGAACGAGCCGAGCCATGCGGCGCCGGTAGCGCCGTCGATCACGCGGTGGTCGAGGCTCAGCGTCGCCTGCATCTCGTGACCGACCGCCAGCGCGCCGTCGCGGACGACCGGCTGGGCGATCGCCGCACCGCAGGCAAGGATCGCGCTGTTGGGCGGGTTGATCACCGCGGTGAAGTGCTCGACCCCGAACATCCCAAGGTTGCTGATGGTGAAGGTCGAGTCCGCCATGTCCTCGACGGAGAGTCCCTTGGTGCGGGCCTTCTCGGCGAGCGTCCGGGTCTCCTCGCTGATCCAGCGGAGGCTCTTGCGGTCG
>VGXO01000050.1 GCA_016873275.1 Phycisphaerae bacterium | reverse complement strand
GTGGCGGGGCATGCAGTCGGAGGAGGTCGAAGCCCGCTCATCGCGGGAGATGGCGCCCTTCTTCTCTCGGCTCTCGCGCAGCTCTCGAGCGGCTCTCGGGCGGCGCCGCGGACGCTTCGATCCATCCGCCCGAGGAGGTCTTCCATCTTCGCCCACCCACCATCGATTCCCGTCGCGTGCCGCTCGCAGTGCGCTGCGCTCGCCGCGCTCGCCGCGCTCGTCTTGGGCGCCGCGGGATCCCCCGCCGTCGCCGAGCCGCCGCCCGCTCCCGAGCCTGGCTGGCGGGTCGCGTGGCGGGAGGAGTTCGAGGTGGACGGGCCGCCTGATCCGGCGAACTGGGTCTTCGAACTTGGCTTCGTCCGGAACCGCGAGGCGCAGCTCTACCGATCGGAGAACGTGACCTGCCGCGACGGGCTCCTCGTGATCGAGGCGCGGCGCGAGGACGTGCCGAATCCTGGGTTCGACGCCGCCGCGCCGGAGGACGACTGGCGGAGGTCCCGGCAGACGGCGTCCTACACCTCCGGCTCGATCAAGACGAAGGGGCGCCACGCCTGGCGCTACGGGCGCTTCGAGATGCGCGGGCGGATCGACGTGCGGCAAGGGCTCTGGCCGGCGTTCTGGACCGTCGGCGCCGGCACGCCCGAGCAGCCGGCACGCCCGTGGCCGGCGAACGGCGAGATCGACATCATGGAGTTCTTCCGGGGCGTCCTCCTCGCGAACGCGGCGTGGGCGAGCGAGACCCCGGGCAAGGCGATCTGGGACGACGTGAAGATCCCGCTCGAGGATCTTGCCCGCGACGAGGGGCACCCCGACGCGGCGTCGTGGGCGCGGGAGTTCCACCTCTGGCGGATGGACTGGGACGAGGCGCGGATCCGGCTCTTCTGCGACGGAAGGCTCCTCAACGAGGTGGACCTCTCGACCACGATCAACCGCTCGCCGGATGGCGCGAATCCCTTCCGCGAGCCGCACCTCCTGATCCTCAACCTCGCGGTGGGCGGCACCTCGGGCGGCGATCCCTCGGGCACCGAGTTCCCGGCGCGGTTCGAGGTGGATTGGGTGCAGGTGCTCGAGCGGGAGCCGGAGCCGACGATGCCGAAGGACCGCTCCGCGGCGAGGTGAGCGCCGCGGAGGTCGATCGTGACTCCGCGCCGCGACGCTCGTCAGCCCCCGAGCGGGTTGCGGAAGTGCGAGTTCTGGATCGGGACGAGCACCTCGAGGACGTGCTGCAGCACCTCGGCGGGCGCGCCGACCGCCTCGATCTCCGAGACGATCGGTGCCGGATAGAAGGCGAGCACCGGCTTCGTCTCGCGGTCGTAGACCTCGAAGCGCCGCCGGATGACCTTCTCGTCCGCGTCGTCGAGGCGGTTCTCCTTGAGCGCGCGGCGGCGCATGCGGTGGACCATCGCGTCGCGGTCCGCGCAGACGAGGTGAATGACCCGCAGCACGTCGAGATGTTCCTCCATCGCCTTCGCCTGCGGCACGTTGCGGGGGATGCCGTCGAGGATCAGGAGGTCAGCGTGCGGCTTGAAGTAGCTGAGCGCCGTCTGCGCCTGCACGTTCCGCTGCCACATCTCGATGGTCAGCTCGTCGGGGACGAGCTCGCCCCGCGAGGAGAACGCGAGCACCTTCTGCCCGAGCGGCGAGCTGACGTCGAGCGACCGGAACACGTCGCCGCAGGCGAGGTGGAAGAAGCCCGGGATGTGGCCGAGGATCTTGCCCTGCGTCCCCTTGCCGACGCCGGGCATGCCGAAGAGGAGGACGGTCTTGAATCGATTCGACATGAGCGGCTGAGGGGAGGGGAACGACCGGGAGCACCCACCGACGCGAGGGATGACCCGGAGCGGGAATGGACGAACCGCGGCAGTATCGCCCGCGGCGTCGGGGCGGCAAGTCGCCCGGTTGCCGCGGGTGCGTCCCGGGCTCGGTCCAGTCTGGGCGGGGTCTGGGCGAGGCTTGGGCGAGGTCTCGGCACGACCTCGGCGAAACCCCTACGCTGCCGCGATGCGAGGACTGACGCGCCGATGGGTCTGGTCGAGCGATGACTCCACCGGGACCGGGGAATCCCTGCTTGACCGGCTGCTCCGGATCCGCGGGGTGTCCTCCGCCGCCGAGATCGACCGCTTCCTGAAGCCCTCGTGGTCGCACCTGCACGACCTCGGGGCGATGCATGACCTGACCGCCGCGGCGGAGCACCTCGTGGAGGCGGTCCGGGCGGGTCGCCGCATCGCGATCTACGGCGACTACGACGTGGATGGCGTCTCGGCGTCGGCGCTCCTCTGGCGGGTGCTGCGGCTCGCCCGACCCGAGCAACCTCCGCGGATCTTCATCCCGCACCGGATCGACGATGGCTACGGGCTCAGCACCGAGCGTCTCCTCGAGCTCCGGCGCGAGGGCATCGACCTCGTGGTCACCGTCGACTGCGGGATCACCGCGATCGAGCCGGTCCGCGCGGCGCGGGACGCCGGTCTCGAGGTGATCATCACCGATCACCACGACCTCGAGCTCGACGAGGCGGGGCGTCCGGTGCTGCCCGACGCCAACCTCGTCGTGCATCCCCGCCATCCCCGAGCGTCCTATCCCTTCGGCGAGCTCTGCGGCGCCGGCGTCGCCTTCAAGCTCGCCTGGCAGTTCGCCCGGACCTGGTGCGGCTCCGACCGGGTCGCCGACATCTTCCGGAACGAGCTCGTCGACGCGACGGCGCTCGTCGCGCTCGCGACGATCGCGGACATCGTGCCCCTCCTCGACGAGAACCGCGTGCTCGCATTCCTCGGGCTCCGACGGCTCGAGCAGGCGCCCTCGCCGGGAATCCGGGCGCTCGTCGAGCACGCGGATCAGTTCGGGAAGGGTCCGCTCGACGGCGAGAAGGTCGGCTTCCGACTCGCGCCGGTCCTGAACGCCTGCGGGCGCCTCGGGCACGCGGGCGAGGCGGTGCGGCTCTTCACGACCGCCGACGCCAGCGAGGCGGAGGGAATCGTGCGGGAGCTCGCGAAGCAGAACGATGCGCGGCGCCGGATCGAGCAGCGGATCTTCGAGCAGGCATGCTCGCTCGCCGAGGCACGGGGCATGACGCGACCGGATCGACCGGCGATCGTGCTCGCGCATCCCGACTGGCATCCCGGCGTGGTGGGGATCGTCTGCTCGCGCTTGGTCGACCGCTTCGGTCGCCCGACCGTGCTCATGGGAGTCGAGAACGGGCTCGCGAGGGGCTCCGCCCGCAGCGTCGAGGGGTACTCGATCCTCGAGGGTCTGCAGGCGTCCCGGCGGCTCATGAAGCGCTGCGGCGGTCACGCCGCGGCGGCAGGGCTCTCGCTCGAGGAGGCGAAGGTCGAGGTGCTCGCCCAGGAGCTTGCCGCGCACGTCGCCGAGCGGCTCGCCCCGGAGGACCTCGTGCAGGCGATCCGGATCGACGGCAACGCCTCGATCGGGGAGATCGACCGCGACGCCGTGCGGGAGATCGAGAAGCTGCAGCCCTTCGGGCGAGGGAATCCGGCGCCGAAGCTTCGCCTCGCCTCGGTCCGCGTCGCAGCGCCGCCAAGGGTCTTCGGCACCCGGGGCGAGCACCTCGAGCTCCGCGTCGCCGACGACTCCACCCGACCGCCTCGGTTCCTGCGGGCGGTGTGGTGGCGGGCGGTCGCCCATCGCGAGGCGCTCCGGCAGGGGACGGTGATCGACCTCGTCGTCGAGCCGCAGGTGGACGGCTTCCGCGGTCGCGACGAGGTGATCGGACGGGTGCACGACGCCCGCGTCGTCGAGCCGCTGACCGCGCGATCTCCCGCGGCGGCTGCGGCGGTCTGAGGAGGTCGTGCTTCGGACGACCCTCACCCAGCTGGTGCTCGGCGATCGCGAGCAGGTCCGCCGCGCGACGCATGGACAGCCCGGGCGTCGCCGCCGCGACCTCGCAGAGCTCGGGGAGCGTGACCGACCTGCCGCGGAAGAACCGTTCGACGAATCGGCGGACGGTCCACGGACTCGGACTTCGCGGTGCCCCCAACCCGCGAGGGAGGGTCTCCGCGACCTCGGCGGTCCCTGCGCGCGGCACGAGACTCGGTCATGACCCCTCGGAGCCTCGCAACACGGGTGGTACCGAGGGATTCACCAACGCTCCATCGCAGTCGCTCGACCGAGGCGATCTCGACGAGCTTCCTTCTACAATCGCCGCCTCGCCCGCCGGACGCGCCAGACCCGCCGAGATGACCACCCCCCTCTCCTACGACGACCTAGTGGCGGAGGCGGCGGGACTGATCGAGCAGATCTCGCCCGCCGACCTCGCCGCCGCGATGGAGCGGGGTCTCGAGGGTCCGCTCCTCGATGTCCGCGAGCGCGAGGAGCTGCCCGCCGGCACCATCCCGGGCTCGATCCACCTGCCCCGCGGACTGATCGAGCGGGAGGCGCCCTTCATCGCGTTCGACCAGGAGCGTCCGGTCTACCTCTACTGCGAGGGCGGCAAGCGGGGCGCCCTCGCCGCGGCGCAGCTCCGCCGCATGGGCTACCGCCGCCCGATCAACCTGCAGGGCGGCATCGAGGCGTGGTCGGCGGAGGGACAGAAGGTGAACCGCTTCGCGGCGACCCGCGACCGCCCCGGCGTCGCCCGCGACTTCGGGGCGATCGATCCCTCGGACTGGGAGAGCATCCGCCGCGACTTCCCGATCACCCAGCAGCGGGTCGAGAGCGGAGGCACGAGCCGGTCGCTCGCCTACCTCGACCACGCCGCGACCACCCATCCGCCCTCGACGATCATCCGCATCCACGCCGAGTTCCTCGAGCGGGAGTACGCGAACGTCCACCGGGCGAGCTACGCCCTCGCCCGCGCCGCGACGCTCCAGTTCGAGCGCTGCTTCGAGATCTGCGCGGAGTTCGTCGGCGGCAACCTCGACCGCGACTGCGTGGTGTTCACCGCGAACACCACCACCGGCTGCGACCTCGTCGCCCACGTGATGGCGCCGCGGGAGGGCGCCGTCCTCGTGACCGGGATGGAGCACCATTCGAACGACCTCCCCCACCGCCGCCGCGGTCAGGTGCTGCGGGCGGCGATCGACCCGGTCGGACGGCTCGACTACGGGCACGTCGAGGAGATGCTGCGGCGGCATCGCGTGAAGCTCGTCGCGGTGACCGGCGCTGCGAACCTCACCGGCTGGATGCCGGACCTCGCGCTGCTCGCCCGCCTTGCCCACGAGCATGGCGCGTTGATCGCCGTCGACGCGGCGCAGCTCCTCGCCCATAGGAGGCTCGACGTGCGGTCGCCGGACGACCCCGCGCACGTCGACTTCGTCGTCGCGGCGGGTCACAAGATGTACGCCCCCTTCGGCGCCGGCTTCGTCTACGGTCCCCGCGCCGTGCTCGACGCCGCCGAGCCGTGGATCCCCGGCGGCGGCACCGCGAGCGACGTCGGCGACGAGCACACGACCTACCTCAAGAGTCCCGACCGCCACCACGCGGGCACGCCGAACGTCGCGGGGATCATCGCCCTCGCGGCGATGGCGGAGCTCCTCATGCGGATCGGGATGGACCGCGTCCGCGAGCACGAGATGACGCTCCTCCGCCGCACCGTCGCGGCGATGTCGCGGATCGACGGCGTGACGCTCTACGGTCCGCCCGAGCTCGAGGAGCGGGTCGCGATCCTTCCCTTCAACATCGAGGGCGTCGAGGACATGCTCGCCGCGGCGGTCCTCGGCGAGGAGGGCGCGATCGCGGTCCGCAACGGGCGCTTCTGCGCTCATCCGCACGCCAAGCGGATCCTCGGCGCCGATCGCCGCGGCGCGGTGCGGGCGTCGATCGGGCTCTTCAACGTCGAGGAGGAGCTCGACCGGCTCGTCGCCATGGTCGAGCGGATCCGCCGCGGGCGCTGGACCCGACGCTACGAGGTCCGGGCGGGCGACGTGGCGTCGCAGCTCGGGGGTCGCTGCGCGGACACCTGGATGCAGGCGGCGGGCAAGAGCGCGAAGCCCAAGGATCGCTAGACGAGAGGACGCCTACGCGCCGAGACGACGCCCGCGATCGACCTCGGTCGGGTCGCGGAGGAGCGACTCGGCGAGCGACGACGGCAGCAGCCCCTGCCCCGCCGCGAGGTCGACGACCCGCCGCCAGGCGCTGCGCACGCCGCCCCGGTCGATGCTGCGGAGACCCGAGGGCTCGTGCCGCGCGAGGTCCTGCGCCGGCGAGACCGCCTGCTCGTAGCCATCGCCGGGACGGAAGCCCGCGTGGCGAAGCCAGGCGGCGAGGAGGTCGGCGTCGCAGAGGACGTCGAAGTCGAGCCGCGCGACCCGGGCACGCGGAAAGGACCGCTCGATCTCCTCGCTTCGGATGATCGTCTCGACGACGTGCCACGCCACCGCCTCGAGTCGGTCGGCGGGCTCGAGTCGGAGCCGGCAGCGCTCCCAGCGCGGGTCGCCGAGCCAGAGCGTGCCGAGCGGCGTGCCGGGCACGAGACCAAGTCCCGCGATCGAGGCGATCACCGTGACCGGATCGCGCCAGACTCGGATCACGAGGCACCGCTCCTCGCCGAGCTGCGAGAGGACGTGCCCGCCGTACCACTTGGCGAAGACCGGCGAGAGGTCGGCGCGGACCGCGGCGCCGGTCGAGGTCCGCGACTCCCGCATCGCCGCCACGTACCGGGCGGCGAGGAACTCCGGCGAGAACTGCCCGGTCAACGCCCACCGCATCGTGCGCCCGTGCATCGCCGGCTCCGCCTGCGGCGTCGCGATCACGCCCTCGCACGCGGCGAGCGCGCGGCACAGCCGCCGGAGTCCCGAGCGTCCGTAGGTCGCGGCGAAGGCGTACTCGATCGGAGGACTGGTCACGAGCGTCGATCCGTCCGGAGCGATGCAGGGCGTCGGCACGGGGAACGTCGGCGAGGCGACGACCCGAGTGGAGTCGATTCCGCAGGTCCGACCGCGGCTCACCGTCGCTCCGCCTCCGGCAGCGCCGCGAGAGTTCCGCGGGCGGGCTCCGCACGGATCCCGTGGTCCGGGAATCCGCGTCGCGATGAAGATCGGGGGCACGCCGTGCAGTGCGAGGTCTTCCAAGTCGATCCCGGGCGAGAAGGGAGGCTCCATGGCGCGCCTCGGACTGCTCACGTTCCACCGGGTCCAGAACTTCGGCGCCACGCTGCAGGCGTGGTCGATGGTGCAGCTCCTTGGTCGCCACGGCGAGGTCTCCGTGCTCGACTACCCGACGATGCATGAGGCATCGCGGCACCGACGGCGCGGGCTTCGCGCCCTGATCCCCTCCCCGGGTCGCTGGCTCTTCGACCGCTTCATCTCGAGGCTTCCGCTCACCGAGCGCCTGCCGGACGCCGCGGCGATCGCCGATCACGTCGCGCGGGGGGGCTACTCCGCCCTCGTCTGCGGCAGCGACCAGGTGTGGCTCGCGGCGCCGGACCAGCCGCTCGACGCGCCCTTCCTCCTCGACTTCGGTCGCGAGGACGGCGTGCCCCGCATCTCCTACGCGCCGAGCTGCGGACCGATCGGCGACTTCGGTCCCCATGCCGATCGGGTCCGCGACGCGATCTCGCGGTTCCACGCGATCTCCGTCCGCGACGCCTACTCCAAGCGACTCGTGGAGGGATTGGGGATCCGACCGATCGCGCTGGTCGCCGATCCGACCCTCGTCGCCGACCTCTCGCCGCTCGCGGGCTCCCGACCCCGCCGCCGCCCCTACCTTGCCCTGGTCGGTCCGCACGGCGCGAGCGATGCAGCGCTCGCCCGCCGCATCGCGGCGCTGCGCGGGCTGGAGGTCATCGCGGTGGGGGCGAGATCGGTCGGGGGGATCCCGAGCCATCGCTTCATCTCGCCTGCCCGATGGACGAGCCTGATCGCCCATGCCGACTTCGTGATGACCTCGCTCTTCCATGGCACGGCGCTCTCGATCGCCTTCCGCAGGTCGTTCCTCTCCCTCGGGGCGGCGAACCGCGGCTTCAAGATCGTGGACCTGCTCGGTCGCCTCGGCGCGCCGGATCGGCTCGTCGGGCAGGTCGACGAGGCGGTGATCGCCGACGCCGATCGTCTCGCGGAGTGTCCCTACGACGCGATCGAGCCGCGGCTGAGTTCGTGGATCGACAGCTCTCGTCGCTACCTCGACGCCTCGATTTGCTCCGCGTTCGCCTCGTCGCCGCTCGCGAGGGTCGCATGAGCGCCGCATCGCCGCTTCCTCGCTCGCCGGTGCCGCCTCCGCTGCGGCTCGTCGGCGATGCGCCGCCGACGCCGGGCACCGAGAGCGTCGCGCCCGGCACGCCCCCGGGAGTCCTCCGCTCGCTCCGGTCGGATCGCCTCTCCACCTTCCGGACCGAGCATGAGGTGCCTCACTACGGCGAGTTCGAGACCCCCGAGCAGTTCCTCGAGCTGCGGCGTCAGGCGGAGGCGAAGGGACTTCCGACCTACATCCTCGGCAACGGGTCGAACACGTTGTTCCTCCGCCGCACCGTCCGGTCGGCGGTGCTGCGAAACCGCCTCCGGCAGGAGCTGCGGGACCTCGGCGACGGACGGGTCGAGGTGTCCTCCTCGGTGCCGATCATGCGGGTGCTCCGGCACTGCGAGCAGCGGAGCCTGACGAGCTTCTACTTCCTCGCCTCGGTCCCGGCGACGATCGGCGGCGCGATCGCGATGAACGCCGGACTCGGCAGCGGTCCGACGATCCTCGACTTCGTGGAGTCGGTGACCTCGATCGAGGATGGTCGCGAGGTCGTGCGGCATCAGCACGAGATCGAACGGCGACACCGCTGGACGATCTTCACCGGCGTCCACGACCGCCTCATCACCAAGGTGGTCTTCCGATTCGAGCCGACCAGCTTCGAGGAGAGCCCGATCCGTGAGCGGATCGACTGGGCCCGCGATCACCAGGACCTCGCCGTCCCCAACTGCGGCAGCGTCTTCCGCGAGTCCTGGGGACCGATCCTCCGCCGCGCGAGGGCACTTCCCCCCTGGGGTCTCCGCTGGCCCGGCTTCCGCGCGCAGTACTCGCGGAAGGTCAACAACTGGATCAGCTGCCGCAGCCGGAGCAGCCTCCCCGTGGTGATCCTGATCCGCGCGGTGCAGCTCGCCCACCTCCTCGTGGGACGCCGCGCCCGCACCGAGATCATCCAGGTCCGCTGAGGTCCGGCGCTACGCCAGCAGTTCCGGCACCACCCGACCGTGCACGTCGGTGAGGCGGAAGTCGCGACCCTGGAACCGGTAGGTCAGCCGCTCGTGGTCGATCCCGAGCTGGTGCAGGATCGTCGCGTTGAGGTCGTGCACGTGCACTGGATCGCGGACGACGTTGTAGGAGAAGTCGTCGGTCTCGCCGTGGACGTGCCCCGCCTTCACGCCGCCGCCCGCCATCCACATCGTCCACGCCCGCGGGTGATGGTCGCGACCGTAGTTCTCCTTGGTCAGCGTGCCCTGGCAGTACGCCGTCCGCCCGAACTCGCCTCCCCACACGACGAGCGTGTCGTCGAGCATCCCCCGCCGCTTGAGGTCGAGGACGAGCCCGTGGCAGCCGTGGTCGATGTCGCGGGCGCTGTTGGCGAGGTCCCGCGGGAGGTCGGAGTGGTTGTCCCAGCCGCGGATGTAGAGCTGCACCACCCGCACGCCGCGCTCGACGAGGCGCCGCGCGAGCAGGCAGTTCGCGCTGAAGGTCCCCGGCTTCCGCGCCTCTGGTCCGTAGAGCTCGAAGGTCGCCTCGTCCTCGCCGGAGAGGTCGGTGAGCTCGGGCACCGACGACTGCATGCGGAACGCCATCTCGTACTGCTCGATCCGCGCGAGCGTCTCCGGGTCGCCGATCCGCTCGGCGGTGCGGCGGTTCAGCTCGGCGACGCCGTCGAGCATCGCGCGGCGGAGGTCGCGGTCGATCCCCGGCGGGTCGTTGAGGTAGAGGACCGGATCGCCCGAGGAGCGGAGCGCGACCCCCTGGTGCGACGCGGGGAGGAAGCCCGAGCCCCACAGCCGATTGAAGAGCGCCTGGTCCTCCTGCCGACCGGTCCAGCTCGAGTGCAGCACGACGAACGCGGGCAGCTCCGCCGTCTCCGAGCCAAGCCCGTAGGAGAGCCAGGACCCGAAGCTCGGTCGCCCCGGCTGCTGCGTGCCGGTGTGCATGAAGGTGATCGCCGGATCGTGGTTGATCGCCTCGGTGTGCATCGAGCGGATCACGCAGAGCTCGTCGACGATCCGCGAGGTCATCGGGAGCAGCTCGCTGACCATGAGCCCGTTCGATCCGGCGGGCGAGAAGGCGAACTTGCTCGGGGCGATCGGGAACCGCGCCTGCCCCGAGGTCATGGTGGTCAGCCGCTGCCCCATCCGGATCGACTCGGGAAGGTCGGTGTCGAAGAGGTCGTGGAGCTTCGGCTTGTGGTCCCACAGGTCGATCTGCGAGGGGGCGCCGCTCATGAAGAGGTAGATCACCCGCTTCGCCTTCGGCGCGAAGTGGGGGATGCCCGCGAGACCGCCCGCGCGGCTCGTCCCGCCTCCGAGCGCCGCGAGGGCGCGGTCGCCGTCGAGCAGCGACGCGAGCGAGGCGAGCCCGAGACCGCTCATGAGGCTCCGCGCCGCGCGACCGAAGAACTGCCGGCGGTTCTCGAGGAGCGCCCGCTCGAACAGCACCTTCTCGACGGGTCGTGGGTCGTGCATCGATCGCTCCTGCCTGCGGACCGGTCCCCGCGGACCGCTCGAGTCATCCCTTGGTGATCGCCTCGTCGAGGTTGAGGAGGACGCTTCCGATCACCGTGAACGCCGCCTGCTCGCGCGGGTCGGCGTCGAACACGATCGGGCTCTCGCCGACGTCGAGGAGCTCGACCGCCGCCCTTGGCTCGGCGGCGAACCGCGCCCGCGCCTCGTCGAGGAGGAGCCGCACCGCCGCGAGCTCCGCCTGCTCGGGCGGGCGCGAGAGCACGATGCGGAAGCCTCGGTCGATCGCCGCCGCGTCCCCGCCCGCCTCCCGCATCCGCGCCCCGAGGTGCCGCGCCGCCTCGACGAACTGCTCGTCGTTGAGAAGGACGAGCGCCGCAAGCGGCGTGTTGGTGGTCTCGCGGGCGACCACGCACGCCTCGCGGCTCGGCGCATCGAGGGTCGTCATCGCGGGAGGCGGCGAGGTCCGCTTCCAGAAGGTGTAGAGCGAGCGCCGCCAGAGCGCATCGCCCGAGTCGCGCACGAAGCGGGCGGTGTTCGAGGTGGGATACGCGACGACCTCCCACAGTCCCGGAGGCTGATACGGCTTCACCGGCGGACCGCCGACCCGCTCGACGAGGAGTCCCGAGGCGAAGAGGGCGAGGTCGCGGATCGACTCCGCCTCGAGGCGCAGGCGCGGTCCCCGCGCGAGGCGCCGGTTCTCCGGATCCTCCGCCCACGCCGCCGCGTCCGCCGCGGAGTCCTGCCGGTAGGTCGCGCTCGTGACGATGAGGCGATGGAGCGCCTTCACGTCCCATCCCGAACGCTCGAACTCGACGGCGAGGAAGTCGAGGAGCTCGGGATGGCTCGGTCGCGCCCCCTGCGAGCCGAAGTCCTCGACCGTCTCGACGAGTCCGGTCCCGAAGTACCTCGCCCAGATTCGGTTCACGGTGACCCGCGCGACGAGCGGATGCCCCGGCGCGAAGAGCCAGCGGGCGAGCCCGAGCCGATCGCGCGGCAGGTCGGGACCGAGCGGCGGCAGCATCGCGGGGACGCCCCGCTCGACGACCTCGCGAGGCTTGTCGTACTCCCCCCGCTCGAGCCGGTGCGCCGGACGCAGCGGCATCCGCTCCGCCGCGACGAGGGAGGTCGGGAAGGAGGCGAGCATCGCCGTGCGGGCGGCGTCCGCCTCGGCGATCGGGACGCCGAGCGCCACGCCCTCCGCCCAGGTCGCCTCTCGGAAGTGACGCCGCAGGAGCGCCCGCTCCGCCTCGCTCCGCGACTCCGGATCGAGGGCGAGCGCCATCGCCACCTCGAGCGGCTCCGGACCGAGCGACTCCTCGATCACGCGGAAGGCGACGCCGCCGTCGCCGCCGAAGTCGATCACGCGGAGGAGGAGCTCGTGCTCGCCCTCCGGAAGGTCGATCGCCACGCGGTCCTGGTCGAGCGCCGCCGAGCGGGCGGTCGGGTTGTCGTGGACGACCACGCCGTCGAGCGAGACCCGCACCGCGTCGTCGCTCCCGATCCCGAGGACGAGCCGCCGCGGCTCGGGGCTCCGCACCCGGCGCCGCAGCACGTGCACGCGGTTCGTGCCGCCGGGGAGCGGATGCACGCGACCATCGACGAGGTCCGACCGCACGCTCCACGCGACCGACGCCGGATCGATCGCGCCGCTCGTCGCCTCCTCGCGCGAGGCGAGGTCGATGGGTCCCGCGACCTCCCACGGCGACCAGACCGCGGGAAGTCCCTGGGGATCGACCGCGCCGACGACGCGGAAGCAGCGGATCTGGTGCGCGTGATGGATCGAGCCATGATGGAGCGCCATCCGCAGCGTCGAGCCCGGCACGACCGCCGCGGGATCCGCGAGGACGAAGACCGCGCTCCGCGCGCCGACGTCGCCGTCGCGGAGGCCCGCCCAGCCGTTCTCGGCGGCGGCGTCGCCCTCGAGGATCCCGTCGATCGCCTCGGCGACCGGAAAGCCCGGCTGCTCGTAGGTCGCCAGCGCCGAGGCGATGGGAACCCTCACGAACGCCGCGTCGTCGGCGGGATCGGCGCCCGGCGGCGCGACCGAGACCTCGATCTCGCTCAGGACGAAGTTGCCGTTGGTCGGTCCGCCTCCCGGTCCGTTGAAGGGAAGCGACCCGTGCTCGAGGAGGTCGAGGCGGATCGCCCCGATCGCGGCGTCGAGGTCGGAGGGCACCCGCCCCTGCCAGAGGTACCGGTCCTTCGCGGCGCCGGCGTCCGAGGCGAGCACCACGCCCTGCCCGAGCCGCGCGAAGGTCGCGCCGCTCGACGCCCGCACCTCGTCCGGCTCGAGCGGACGCCAGCGCGACGCGAGGTCGCCGTGGCGCGTCGCCGCCCATGCCGCCTGCTCGGCGTCGACCGCGGGATCCTCCCGGTCGCGCTGGGCGCGGAGCGCCGAGAGCCGCGCGTCCACCGCCGCGAGGTCGACCCGCTGCGCAGGCGAGGGCACCTTCACCGCGGGCGGCGCGTCGCGGAGGTTCCCGTCCATCGCCGCCTCGGTCGTGTTGTTGAAGAACGCGTAGAGGGCGTAGAACTCGCGCTGCGAGATCGGGTCGTACTTGTGGTCGTGGCAGGCGGCGCAGCCCGCGGTGAGCCCGAGCCAGATCGTGGCGAAGGTCTCGGTGCGGTCGACCGCGTACTTGACGAAGTACTCCTCGTCGATCGAGCCGCCCTCGCCGGTGGTGACGTGGCAGCGAACGAAGCCGGTCGCGACCTGCTGGTCGAGCGTCGCGCCGGGAAGGAGGTCGCCGGCGATCTGCTCGATCGAGAACTCGTCGAAGGGCTTGTTCTCGTTGAGCGCCCGCACCACCCAGTCGCGGTAGGGCCACATCACCCGCTCGTTGTCGAAGTGGAGACCATGGGTGTCGGCGTAGCGGACCGCGTCGAGCCACTCCCGCGCCCAGTGCTCGCCGAATCGCTCGCTCGCGAGGAGCCGATCGACCGCCGCGCGATGCGCCGCGTCCGGTCCGACGAGCCTGACCTGCGCCTCATGCGCGGCAAGCTCCTCGAGCGACGGAGGCAGACCGGTCAGGTCAAGGCTCACCCGCCGAAGCAGCGTGACGGGGTCCGCCTCGGGCGCCGGCGAGAGACCATCCTGCCCAAGCGACGCCCGCACGAACGCGTCGATCGGGTTCGCCTCGCCCGCGTCCGCTCCGGGAAGCAGCGGCGGCTCGACCGCGCGCGGCGTCGCGAAGGACCAGTGCGCCTCGTAGGGTGCTCCTGCCTCGATCCAGCGCCGCAGCACCGAACGCTCCCTCTCGGAGAGCGGCTTGTGCGCCGCCGGCGGAGGCATCAGCATCTCCGGATCGTCGCTCTCGATCCGCACGAGGATCTCGCTCGCCCCGGGATCCCCGAGGTCGATCGCCCGCACGCCCTCGCGGTCGCGGATCGCGTCCTCCCGGAGGTCGAGGCGGAGGTCCGCCTTCCGCGTGCCCGCGTCTGGACCGTGGCAGAGGAAGCAGTGGTCGGAGAGGATCGGTCGCACCTCGCGGTCGAAGGAGGGCGACGCGGCGTCGACCACGGGCGAGTGGACCTCTCGGTCATCCGCCCCAGCCTCCTTTGGTGCGTCCGTCGAGGCGACGAGCAGCGATCCCCCCACCATGACCGCGAGCCCCGCGACCGACGCCCGCCGCGCGAAGAGCCTCCTTCGAGGGTCGCGCATGCCGGTGGATGGGTCTCGCTCGAGCATCGGCGACGGGGCTCCTCGTCCGGGTCGAGAGGCGGCGATCCATCGAAGGGATCGAGCCCCCCACCGCTCAGATCGATGCTAACTCCAGCTCCGATCGCTGCCACGACTTTCCCGGGAGAGGAGAGGAAGTCGCTGCGGGCATCGGCGACATTCCGCGGATCCCCGCGTCGGTCGGCGAGTGGGGTCGATGCACGCCGCGTCCTAGGGTCGACCGGGGACTCCAACCAGCACTCCCGCGGGGAGCCTCGAGGACGCGGTCTGAGACCCGCATGGTCCGCAGCAGGAGCATGCAGGTCTCAGACCTGCCCCCGACCGCGCCCCGAGTTCTCCAGTCGCTTGCTTCCCGCCTCCCGCCTCCCGCGCTACGGGGGTTCTCGGATCCGAACCGTGCCCCGGTCAGTTCGCCGCGATTCCTCCGCCCGCGTGCCGAGATCTCCGATCTGACCGGTTCTCCTTGGACGAGGACGCTCGACCGTGCAGGCTCGATGGTCGATGATCGGACTTTGAGCGTCACGATGCCCGTCGCCTCCCACGAGCCGAATGCCACCGACGTGCCCCGCCAGGCGGCGTGGTGGGTGCGGCGGAGCTATCCCGAGGTCGACTTCGGCGGCTTCAGCCGCTGCGACGGGATGGTCCACTTCCTCAGTCGCGTGCATGCGCTGCTGCCCTCCGCGGGCACGGTGCTCGACGTCGGCTGCGGGCGAGGGCAGCACGGCGAGGACCGCTGTGCCTACCGACGCGACCTCGGCGACCTCCGAGGCGACGCCCGCCGGGTGATCGGGATCGACGTCGACCGCGACGCCGCGGTGAACCCCCTGCTCGACGAGTTCCGACGCATCGAGGACGTCCGGCGCTGGCCGATCGAGGACCGGAGCGTGGATCTTGCCGTCAGCATGAGCGTCCTCGAGCACGTGCCCGATCCGGTCGGCTTCTTCGACGAGGCGAGGCGCGTCCTCAAGCCGGGCGGCGTGCTCTGCCTGCGGACCCCGAACCGCTGGAGCTATCCCGCGGTCGCGGCGCGGCTCATCCCCAACCGGCTGCATGCGAGGGTGGCGGCTCAGGCGCAGGGCGACCGCAAGGAGGAGGACGTCTTCCCCACGGTCTACCGCTGCAACACCGCCGGTGCGATCCGGAGGCAGTGCCGGCGGACCGGGCTCGCGTGTTGCGTCTACGCGATCGAGGGCGAGCCGAGCTACCTGCAGTTCTCGCCGCTTCTCTATCGCGTCTTCGCGGCGCTCCACCCGCTCACGCCGTCATTCCTGCGGACGACGCTTCTTCTCTTCGCCCGCCGACCCGTGGACGCCTGATCGAGCGCCCTCGCGGCTGGCTCCTGCCGCGGTCGATCAGTTCCCGAGCGGTCGGACCCAGATGTTCCGGAAGCGGAGCGCGTCGCCGTGGTCCTGGATCGAGATCGGCAGCTTCGCCGCGTGCGGCGCGTAGCTCGCCGGCGCCGCGTGGGCGGTTCGGCCGAAGATCTCCGCGTGGTTCTGCACGACGACGCCGTTGAAGATCACCGTGCAGTACCCGGGCGACTGCAGGCTGCCGTCCTCCTTGAACCGAGGCGCGGTGAAGAGGATGTCGAAGGCGTTCCACTCGCCCTGCGGTCGGCAGGGATTCACGAGCGGCGGATGCTGCCCGTAGAGCGAGCCTGCGGTGCCATCGGCGTAGGTGGTGTTGCCGGCGCTCTGCAGGATCTGCACCTCGTAGAGGTCCATGAGGAAGATCCCGCTGTTCGCGCCTGCCTGACCGGCGGGCTTCAGTCCCTTCGGCACCATCCACTCGACGTGCAGCTGGCAGTCGCCGAAGCCCTCGCGGGTGGTCAGCGAGCCGCTGCCGGGGGTCACCTCGATCTCGCCGTCCACCACCTTCCACGCCGCGTCGCCGTTGCCGGTGCGCCACGCCGAGAGGCTGCCGCCGTCGAAGAGGACGACCGCGTCGGAGGGAGCGCTTCCGACCCTCGCCTGCGTCGAGGGCATGCCGGGGGTCACCGCCGCGGGCTGCGGGCGGCTCTTGTCGTGGATCCCGAAGGCGGGGTTCGACTGCGACTGCGCCTGCAGGACGAGGAGGACGGCGCTGGCAGCGAGGGCGACGAGGGTCATTGGCGGTGCTCCTTGGAGAAGGATCGATTGGACGGCGCGGATGGTACTGCCCGTCTCTCGTGGTCGCCCGCGATCGGCGGTCGCGGGGGAATCGCTTCCGCGAGGACGTCCCCGAACTCACCGTCGCGCCGCGAGCGTCCGCTCGACGATCGTCAGGTAGCGCCGCGCGTGCGCCGGGCTCGAGTACTCGGCGAGCGCCCTCGACCGCGCCGCGTCGCCCATCGAGCGCCAGCGCGGACGATCCGCGAGGACGCGGCGGAGCGCCCGCTCGAAGCCCTCGACGCTCGGGTCCTGGAGGTGCCAGCCGGTCGAGCCATCGAGGACGGTCTCGGCGGGACCGCCGAGGGCGTGGACGAGGACCGGACGCGCCATCATCATCGCCTCGACGACCGAGAGCCCGAACGGCTCCGGCACGAGGCGGCTGTTCACCGCGACGTCGATCGCGTGGTAGTAGCGCTCCGGATCCGGCACCGGTCCGACGAGGTGGACCCGCCCATCGGCGCCTCGTCCGCGGGCGGTCTCCCGAAGCCGCGCCGCGAGCGGACCCTCGAGCGGTCCTCCGAGAAGGAGCAGATGAAGCGACGGATCGCCGAGCCGCAGCATCGCCTCGAGGAGGACTCCCTGTCCCTTGTCCTCGACGAGCCGCGCGCAGACGGCGAGCACCACCGCATCGTCGGGGATCCCGAGCTCGCGGCGCTCGATCGGCACGACCCGCGCCGGATCGAAGAGCCGCGGATCGACCGAGAGCGGGCAGACCTCGACCGGCGCTCGCCCGGGACCGAGCGTCGCCGCGACGCTCCGGCTGATCGCGAGCGGCGTCACGCCGCGGCGGGCGCTTCGGTGGTGGTAGAGCCGGCGGTTGATCCCGAACGGATAGCCGCCGCCGACGTTGTTCGGCATCTCCCAGAACGCCGGCACTCCCGCGAGGCTCGCGGCGCTCGAGGCGATCTCGAAGTAGCTCGCGTAGATGAAGTGGAGGGCGTCGGCGCCGACCTCGCGGATCGCGGCGGCGATCGCGGGCGCCGCGCGGCGGCGATGGCGGGCAAGCGCGAGGAACCGAGACGCCTTCCGAAGGAGCGACCCGGAGTAGCTGGTCGGGCGACCAAGCCCGAGCACGCGGACCTCGAAGCCGAGGCGCCGCCGCTCCTCCGCGAAGTCGCCCTCCTCGAACGCGAGGCAGACCACCCTGGCGCCAGCGTCGCGGACCGCCTCGGAGAGGGTCGCCGCCATGCGGCGCGGTCCATAGGCATCGTCGCCGCGGAGGAGCCAGGCGATGGTCGGCGCCGTGGTCGGGGCGATGGTCAGTTGGGCACGCTCGGCGGGCTGGGAGGGCATGGCGGAAGGTCGCGGCCGGTCGTGCCGCATCGACGGGCGGTCCCGAACGAGACCGAGACGCGGGGGAGATCGGCACGACGCCCCCCCGAACTCCGCCGTCGCGGCACAATGGCGGGATGAGCGACACCCGACACGCCGCCCTCGCCCGCGTCCTCGCCCGCCACTCCTGCGCCGTCGAGCCCGGCGAGCACGTCCTGATCGAGACCTGGGACGTCCCCGAGAGCATGATCGAGGCGACGATCGCCGCGGTGCGCGAGGCGGGCGGTCACGCCCATCTCGCCCTGCGGTCGAGCCGCCTGATGCCGGCCCTCGTCGGCGGCGCCCGCGAGGACGCCCTGCGGGCGTGGGCGGAGGCGGACCTCCTCCGCATGAAGCAGATGGCGGGCTACATCGGGATCCGCGGCAGCCACAACATCTCCGAGATGGCGGGGGTCGCCGAGGGCGACATGAAGGCGTTCGCGCGGCTCTACCAGAAGCCCGTGCACTTCGAGCAGCGGGTGAACCACACCAAGTGGGTGGTGCTCCGCTGGCCGAACCCGAGCATGGCGCAGCTCGCCGGCATGTCGACCCGCGAGTTCGAGGAGTTCTACTTCGCCGTCTGCACCCTCGACTACGCCGCGATGACCCGCGCCGCCCGACCTCTCGCCGACCGCATGCAGGCGGCGGACAAGGTGCGGCTCGTCGGTCCGGGCGAGACCGACCTTGCCTTCTCGATCAAGGGGATCGGCGTGAAGCCCTGCACCGGTCAGCGGAACATCCCCGACGGCGAGTGCTTCACCGCGCCGGTCCGCGACTCGGTCGAGGGCGTGGTGCGCTTCAACGCGCCGACCATCTACAACGGCAAGAACTTCGACGACGTGCGGCTCGTCTTCCGCCGGGGCAAGGTCGTGGAGGCGACCGCGGGCGGCGCGGGCACCGCGGCGCTGCAGTCGATCCTCGACACCGACGAGGGCGCCCGATACGTCGGCGAGTTCGCGATCGGATTCCATCCGCGGATCCTGAAGCCGATGCGGGACATCCTCTTCGACGAGAAGATCGCGGGCAGCTTCCACTTCACGCCGGGTCGCGCGTACGAGGACGCGGACAACGGGAACCGCTCGGAGATCCACTGGGACCTCGTGGGCATCCAGCGGGCGGACGCGGGCGGCGGCGAGATCCACTTCGACGGCGAGGTGATCCGCCGCGACGGGATCTTCCTGCCGGCGGACCTGCGCGACCTCAACCCCGACCGCCTCGGGGCGTCGGTGCCCGCGCCCTGAGAGGGAGTTCCGGCACGCCTCCGCGCGGACGCGGTCAGCCCGACGGCTCGAGCCGCTCGAGCGTGCGCTGCACGAGGCGCTCGGAGAATCGGCTCGCCACGTCCGCGACGAACGCGCGGAAGTCGACCGGCGCCGAGTGATCCGCCCGGTCGGAGATCGTCCGCAGCACCGCGCAGCCCACCCCGTGCTCGTGGCAGACCTGCGCCACCGCGGCGCCCTCCATCTCGACGGCGAGGAGCCCGGGCAGGTCGGTCCGCAGCCGCTCGACCTCGCCGGCGTCCGCGATGAAGCGGTCGCCGCTCGCGACGAGCCCGCGGCGCACGGTCGGTCGCTCCATCGAGAAGCGGCGGCGGTCCGCGGGCGGCACCAGCGCGTCGAGGTCGGCGTCGAGCACCTCCGCCGCCGCGTCCGCCGCGGCGCGGGCGAGGCGCTCGTCGACCGGGATCTCCACGATGTCGAGCAGCGGCACCTCGAAGCGCCGGAGGAAGGGTCGCGCGTCGAGGTCGTGATGGACGAGCGACCGCGCAACCACCACGTCGCCGATCCCAAGCGCCGGATCCACCGCTCCCGCGACGCCGGTGAAGAGGATCCGCTCGACGCCGAACCGCTCGATCATGGTCGTCGCGGTCGACGCCGCCGCGACCTTCCCCCACCGCGAGAAGGCGAGCACCACCTCGCGCCCGGCGATCGAGCCGAAGAGGTAGTCGCGTCCGCCGGTGGTCTCGACCCGCGTCGGCAGGAGCGCCTCGCGGAGGCGCCTGACCTCCTCGTCCATCGCCCCGAGGACGCCGATGGGAGGCTGGCTCATCGAGCGAAGGTCGCGGAGCGCGGAGGCAGTTCGGTCATCAGGGCGAAGATACCGCCGACCACAGAGAGCGTCGCCTCTGGTGAGTCCGTGGCGCACCTCGACGCTGCGTCCGACGCTCGTCGCGAGCCGACCTGATCCTCGAAGCTGCTTCGGGCAATCCCCGAAGAACCGTCGTCGCTCACGGCGTGATGCACCCGCCCCACGCGCCGAGCAGCATGCTGAGGTCCGCCCCGTTCACCTGACCGTCGCCGGTCAGGTCCGCGATCGAGCACGCGCCGAACGGGCACGGTCCCCAGTACCCCAGCAGCACGCTCAGGTCCGCCCCGTTGATCGTGCCGTCGCCCGTGAAGTCACCGATGCACCCGTCGCACAGGTCGTTCCCCCCGCCGTCCACGAACGTACCCACCACCTGGTCCGGCTCGTTGTTGCACACCACCGTCCCCTCGATCAGCACGTCGCCCGCCCCGGGCGCGATCCACACCCCGCCGCCCACCGTCGCCGCATTCAGCAGGACCTCGCTTCCCGAGATCACCAGCGACGCGCCGCCCACGCCCGAACCGCCTCGCCACAGGATCCCGCCGCCTGGTCCCGCCGCCTCGTTCTCCTCGATCAGGCAGCCGTCGAGCGTCAGCGTCCCGCCCTGCGCGTCGATCCCGCCTCCCCCCAGTCCCGCCGCGTTCTGACCGATCGACACGTCGATCAGCAGCGCGTCGCTGTCGCGAAGCAGCACCGCCCCAAGCTCCTCCGCCGCGTTGTTCCTCACGTCCACCCGACGCAGCTCGAGCGTCGAGCCGATCGCCGCCAGCGCCGCGCCGCTCCCCGACAGGTTGTCGGCGAGCTTGCAGTCCTCCAGCACCACGTCCGCCCCCACCAGCAGCATCCCACCGCCGATCGCCACGTCGAACGGCGCCACCACCTCGCCACCCGTCCCACCCTTCACCGTCACGAAACGCAGCGTCACCCTCCCGACCGGTCCCAGACCAGCGTTCACCACCCGGATCGCCGGTCCGTCCAGACCCGTGCCGTCGATGATCACCTCCGCCCCGCCAGCACCCTCCAGCACCACCTCGCGACCGCTCAGGTCGATCGGTCCCGGGTACGTCCCCGGGTCGATCACGATCGTCGAGCCGTCCGGCACGTTCGCCAGCGCCTCCCCGATCGTCCCGAAGTCGCCGGGCACCGTCACCGTCGGCGACTGCGTCAGCTCGTGCTCGAGACCACCGATCGACACCGTCGCCGACCGAGCCTCCGGGAGCGGGTTCTCCGACACGCTGTAGGAGACCTCGCCCGAGGTCCCCGTCCCCGAGGAGCCCGAGGTGATCGTGAGCCACGAGGCGCTCGACGTCGCCGTCCACCCGCAGATCCCGCCGTTGGTCGAGACCAGGATCGTCCCCGTCCCGCCCGCCGCCGGGATCGACGCGGACTCCGGAGAGATCGACGTCACCGCGCACGCCGCCGCCGACTGCGTCACCACGTGCACCTGCGCGCCCGCCGTGATCGTCGCCGTGCGGGGCGCGGTGATGGCGTTCGCGGAGACCGAGTAGGCGATCGTCCCCGTCGCGCCAGTGCCCGTCCCGCCCGAGGTGATCACGAGCCACGACTGGCTTGACGTCGCCGTCCAGCCGCACGTCGTGCCGTTCGTCGCGATCGACACGCTGCCCGTGCCGCCCGTCGCCGCGAAGCTCGCCGTCGCCGGAGTCATTGCCGTCACTGCGCACGCCGCCGCCGACTGCGTCACCGTGTGCACCTGACCACCCGCGCTGATCGTCGCCGTGCGGCTTGCCGCATTCGGATTGGCAGCGACGGAGTAGTCAATCGTGCCGGTGGCGCCCGTGCCCGTGCCGCCCGAGGTGATCGAGAGCCATGCGGCGCTCGAGACCGCCGTCCACGTGCACGTGGGACCGTTGGTGGTCAAGGTGAACGAGTTCGTCCCGCCCGACGCCGTGAAGGTGGCGGAGCTCGAAGAGAAGCCCGTCACCGAGCAGCCAGCGCCCTCCTGCGAGACCGTGTGGGTCTGCGTGCCCGCCGTGATCGTCGCCGTCCGCGAGGCGGCATTGATGTTGACGGAGACCGAGTAGGCGATCGTGCCCGTCGCGCCGGTCCCGGTGCTACCCGACGTGATCGTCAGCCACGCCGCGCTCGAGACGGCGGTCCAGCCGCAGGTCGTGCCGTTCGTCGTGATCGACACGCTCCCCGTGCCGCCCGTCGCGGCGAAGGTCGCCGTCGCCGGAGTCAGCGCCATGACCGCGCACGCCGCCGCGTCCTGCGTCACCGTGTGCACCTGTGCCCCCGCCGTGATCGTCGCCGTCCGCGAGGAGGCGTTCGGGTTCGAGGACACGCTGTACGCAACCGTCCCGCTCGCGCCCGTGCCCGTCCCGCCCGAGGTGATCGAGAGCCATGCAGCGCTCGAGACCGCCGTCCACGTGCAGGTGGGACCGTTGGTGGTCAGGGTGAAGGAGTTGGTCCCGCCGGTCGCCGTGAACGTCGCGGAGTTCGAGGAGAAGCCCGTCACCGAGCAGCCAGCGCCCTCCTGCGAGACGGTGTGGGTCTGCGCGCCCGCCGTGATTGTCGCCGTCCGCTGCGAGGCGTTCGGGTTCGCGGAGACCGAGTAGGCGATCGTGCCCGAAGCTCCAGTCCCAGTGCCGCCCGAGGTGATCACGAGCCACGGCTGGCTCGACGTCGCCGTCCAGCTGCAGGTTGATCCGTTCGTCGTGATCGAGACGCTGCCCGTGCCACCCGTCGCGGCGAAGGTCGCCGTCGCCGGAGTCAGTGCCGTCACCACGCACGCCGCCGCCGACTGCGTCACCGTGTGCACCTGCCCGCCCGCCGTGATCGTCGCCGTCCGCGAGGAGGCGTTCGGGTTCGAGGACACGCTGTACGCAACCGTCCCGCTCGCGCCCGTGCCCGTCCCGCCCGCGGTGATCACGAGCCACGCCGCGCTCGACGTCGCCGTCCAGCTGCAGGTTGATCCGTTCGTCGCGAGGGTGAACGAGTTCGTCCCGCCCGCCGCCGTGAACGTCGCGGAGCCGGAGCTGAAGGAGGTCACCGCGCACGCCGCGGCGTCCTGCGTCACCGTATGAACCTGACCGCCCGCGCTGATCGTCGCCGTCCGCGGCGAGGCGTTCGTGTTCGCGGAGACCGAGTACTCGACCGTCCCGCTCGCGCCCGTGCCCGTCCCGCCAGAGGTGATCGAGAGCCACGACTGGCTCGACGTCGCCGTCCAGCCGCAGCTGCCGCCGTTGGTCGTGATCGTCACGCTGCCCGTCCCGCCCGCCGCCGCGAAGCTCGCCGTCGCCGGAGTCATTGCCGTCACTGCGCACGCCGCCGCGTCCTGCGTCACCGTGTGCACCTGCGCACCAGCCGTGATCGTCGCGGTCCGCTGCGAGGCGTTCGGGTTCGCGGAGACCGAGTAGGCGATCGTGCCCGAAGCTCCAGTCCCAGTGCCGCCCGAGGTGATCACGAGCCACGGCTGGCTCGACGTCGCCGTCCAGCTGCAGGTTGATCCGTTCGTCGCGAGGGTGAACAAGTTCGTCCCGCCAGACGCCGTGAAGGTCGCCGTGCTCGACGAGAAGCCCGTCACCGAGCAGCCCGCGCCCTCCTGCGAGACGGTGTGGGTCTGCGCGCCCGCCGTGATCGTCGCCGTCCGCGAGGAGGCGTCCGGGTTCGAGGACACGCTGTACGCGACCGTCCCGCTCGCGCCCGTGCCCGTCCCGCCCGAGGTGATCGAGAGCCACGCCGCGCTCGAGACGGCGGTCCAGCCGCAGGTCGTCCCGTTCGTCGTGATCGACACGCTGCCCGTGCCGCCTGCCGCCGCGAAGCTCGCCGTCGCCGGAGTGCACGCGGTGACTGCGCACGCCGCCGCCTCCTGCGTCACCGTATGAACCTGCCCGCCCGCGCTGATCGTCGCCGTGCGGCTTGCCGCGTTCGGATTGGCAGCGACGGAGTAGTCAATCGTGCCAGTGGCGCCCGTGCCGCTCCCGCCCGAGGTGATCGAGAGCCACGCCGCGCTCGAGACGGCCGTCCAGCCGCAGGTCGTGCCGTTCGTCGTGATCGAGACGCTGCTCGTGCCGCCGGTCGCCACGAAGCTCGCCGTCGCCGGAGTGATCGCGGTGACCGCGCACGCTGCCGCGTCCTGCGTCACCGTGTGCACCTGCGCGCCCGCCGTGATCGTCGCCGTCCGCGAGGCGGCGTTCGGGTTCGTGGCGACCGAGTACGCGATCGTGCCCGAAGCGCCAGTCCCAGTGCCGCCCGAGGTAATCGAGAGCCATGCCGCGCTCGACGTCGCCGTCCAGCCGCACGTCGTGCCGTTCGTCGTGATCGACACGCTGCCGGTCCCGCCGGTCGCCGCAAAGGACGCCGAGGGTGGCGTGAGGGCGCCGACGGCGCACGCCGCCGCCTGCTGGGTGACCGTGTGCACCTGACCGCCCGCCGTGA
>VGXO01000049.1 GCA_016873275.1 Phycisphaerae bacterium | reverse complement strand
GGGCGGCGTGGGCGATCGCGGCGGTCTACATCTGCTGCACGGCGCTCCGGCTTGCCCGGTTCAACGCCGAGCAGTCCGCCCAGGACTCCGAGGAGGCGCACCGCTCCTTCCGCGGGCTGCCCTCGCCTGGCGCCGCGGGAACGGTCGCGAGCCTCATCGTGCTTCACCAGCACCTGCTCGCCACGACCACCGCGCCGGCGAAGGAGATCCTCATCGCCCGCGCCTCGGCGGCGGTCATCCCGGCGATCACGATCCTCGTGGCGCTCGCGATGGTCTCCCGCCTGCGGTACGCCCACGTGACCAACCGCTACGTCCGCGGTCGGCACGACTTCGCGCGGGTGGTCAAGATCGTGCTGCCGCTCGCGGTCGCGGTGTGGTTCCCCCAGATCAGCCTCGCGATCGGGTTCACCATCTACGCGCTGACGGGACCCTTCCACGCGCTGGCGAGGCGCCTGCGCCGCGAGCCGCAGGCAGCGCCGCCGCCGGCGGCGTGACCGGGACGTCGGATGCGACCGGCGCTGGTCAGACCATCAGCAGCGCAGGGTGCTCGAGCAGCCGCTTGAACGAGCCGAGCCATGCGGCGCCGGTGGCGCCGTCGATCACGCGGTGGTCGAGGCTCAGCGTCGCCTGCATCTCGTGACCGACCGCCAGCCCGCCGTCGCGGACGACCGGCTGGGCGATCGCCGCGCCGCAGGCGAGGATCGCGCTGTTGGGCGGGTTGATCACCGCGGTGAAGTGCTCGACCCCGAACATCCCGAGGTTGCTGATGGTGAAGGTCGAGTCCGCCATGTCCTCGACGGAGAGTCCCTTGGTGCGGGCCTTCTCGGCGAGCGTCCGGGTCTCCTCGCTGATCCAGCGGAGGCTCTTGCGGTCGGCGTCGCGGATCACCGCGACCACCAGCCCGCCGCCCCGCTCCTCGGGCAGGGAGACCGCCACGCCCACGTTCACCGCCCCGTGCAGCAGGATCCGGTCGCCGCCCCAGCTCGCGTTCATGAGCGGGTGCTCTGCCATCGCGGTCGCGCAGGCGCGGACGATGAAGTCGTTGACCGAGAGCTTCACGCCCTGCGGCTCGAGCTGGGCGTTGAGGTCCTTCCGAAGCGAGAGCACCGGGTCCATGGTGATCCGCATCGTGATCTGGTAGTGCGGGATCGTGGTCTTGCTCTCGACGAGCCGCCGCGCGATCGTCTGCCGCATGCCCGAGAGCGGCATCTCGCGTCCGGGTCGTCCGCCCGCGGCGAGGGGCGCCGAGGCGAGGGCGCTCGCCGGCATCGCCGGCAGCGGCGCGGCGGGCGTCCGCGCGGGCATGGAGAGCGCCTGGCTCGTCTTGACCGTGGTGGGCGGCGCGACCGACGCGGCGCGGCGGTTCTCGACCGCGGCGAGCACGTCCTGCTTCACGATGCGACCTGCCGGACCGCTCCCGACGAGCGAGCCGAGCTCGATGCCATGCTCCTCGGCGATGCGCCGCGCGACGGGGCTCACCCGCAGGCGGGCGGACTCCGCGTCGTCGGCGGCGCTTGGGCGCATCGAAGGCGAGGCGGGCGCGATGCGCGGCTCGGGCGCGGGCGGCGAGGACGCCGAGGACGCGCTCGACGGCGGGACGGCGAGGCGATCCGCCGGCTTTGGCGATGCGCCGCCACGACCGTCCTCGATCACCGCGATGAGCGTTCCCACCGCGACGGTCTTCCCCTCCGGCACCACGATCCGCGAGACCGTGCCGCCGTCATAGACCTGCATCTCCATGGTCGCCTTGTCGGTCTCGACGTCCGCGACCACGTCCCCCGAGGCGACCTTGTCGCCCTCCTTCACGTTCCACTTGATGATCGTGCCGCTCTCCATGGTGTCGGAGAGTCGGGGCATGGTCAGCTCGATCGCCATGGGTCGGGGCTCCGCCTTCGGATCGTGGGGTCGCTCAGCCGCGGTAGCACGCGGAGAGGACCGCCTTGCGGATCTTGCGGGGGTTCGGAAGCATCTCTTGCTCGAGGTTCATCGCGTAGGGCGCCGGAACGTCGTCGGCATGGACGCGGTGGACGTGATGGTCGAGGTCGTCGAAGCACGCCTCGGAGACCTGCGCCGCGACCTCCGAGCCGACCGAGGCGAAGGACCAGGACTGGTCCACCACCACGCAGCGGTTGGTCTTGCGGACGCTCCGGACGATCGTCTCGAGGTCGAGCGGACGGATGGTCCGACCGTCGATCACCTCGCACTCGATGCCGTCCTCCTTGGCGAGGACCTCGGCGGCGTCCATGGCGAAGTGCACCGGACGGCCGAAGGAGACGATCGTGCAGTCGCCGCCCTCGCGGCGGATCGCCGCCTGACCGAAGGGGATCAGGTACTCCTCCTCCGGCACCTCGCCCTTGAGCGCGAGCATCCGCTCGCTCTCGAGGAAGAAGACCGGATCCGGATCGCGGATCGCCGTCTTGAGGAGTCCCTTCGCGTCGTAGGGATTCGACGGGATCGCCATCTTGAGACCGGGCACGTTCGCGTAGAGGCTCTCGACGCACCAACTGTGGGTCGAGCCGAGCTGACCGCCGGCGCCATCATTGCCCCGGAAGACGATCGGGCATCCGAACTGACCGCCCGACATGTAGAGCATCTTGGGGGCGTTGTTGAGGATCTGGTCCGCCGCCACGAGGCTGAACGACCAGCTCATGAACTCGACGATCGGTCGGAGCCCCATCATCGCGGCGCCGATCCCGAGCCCGGCGAAGCCGTTCTCCGAGATCGGCATGTCGATCACGCGTCGAGGTCCGAACTCGGCGAGCATGCCCTTGCTCACCTTGTAGGCGCCGTCGTACTGCGCGACCTCCTCGCCAAGGAGGAAGACCCGCGGATCGCGCCGCATCTCCTCGCTCATCGCCTCGCGGAGGGCGTCGCGGAACTCGATGACGCGGCTCATCGCGTGCCCTCCTCGCGAAGCATCTCGGGCAGGCTGGTGCCGGTGTAGGGCCCCCACCGCTCGACGTAGACGTCGTGGTGGAGCTCCTCGACGCCGGGCAGCGGCGAGGCGTCCGACCAGCGGATCGACTCGCGCACCTCCTCGCGGACGGAGTCCATCAGCACGCCGACGCCAGGCTCGTCGATGACGCCCGCGGCGACCAGGGCACGCTCGAGCTTGCCGATCGGATCGCCCGCCTCGAAGTGCGCCTCCTCGTCGCGGGTGCGGTACTTCCGGGGATCGCTCATCGAGTGCCCCTTGAAGCGGTAGGTCTTCATGTCCACGAAGCCGGGGCGGCTCGTGCGGCGGCACTTCTCGACGAACGCGTGCATCTCCTCGTAGACCGCGATCACGTCGAGCCCGTCGACCTCGATCGCGTCGATCCCGTACGCCGCCGCCTTCACCGAGAGGTCGTGCGCCATGGTGGTGCCGCGCTCGATGGAGGTGCCCATCGAGTAGCCGTTGTTCTCGACGACGTAGATGACCGGAAGGTCGAGGAGACCGGCGAGGTTCAGCGCCTCGTGGAACGCGCCCTGGTTCAGGGCACCATCGCCCAGGAAGCAGAGGGTCACCCGATCCGACGTGCCGCCGCGGATCACCTCGTCCTCGTACTTCGTCGCGAACGCGAGCCCAGCGCCGACCGGCGTCTGGGCGCCGACGATGCCGTGACCGCCGAAGAGGTTGTTCGCGCGGTCGAACATGTGCATCGACCCGCCCTTCCCCTTCGCGCACCCGCCGATCTTCCCGAACATCTCCGCCATGCAGTGCCGCGCCGCCATGCCCCGGGCGAGGGCATGGCCGTGGTCGCGGTAGGCGGTGATCATCGGGTCCTCGGGCCGGGTCGCGGCGACGCAGCCGACCGCGACCGCCTCCTGCCCGATGTAGACGTGGCAGAAGCCGCCGATCTTCTTCTCCTGATACGCCTGCATCGTCCGGACCTCGAACTCCCGGATGAGCAGCATGTCGCGGAACCAGCGGAGAAGCTGCTTCGGCGGGACGCCGGGCGGGAGGGGTCGGCTGGGTCGGGCGCCGCCGGTGGCACGACCGGCAGGCAAGGCATGGGTCGACATCGTCGTCTGGAGGTCACCGGCACCGATGGAGCGGAGCCGATCGAGACCCGGCCGTCGCGGGGGACGCCCCGCCGCCACGTCGGGCGAGCCCCTCAATATAGCGGGGCTCCGCGTCTTCGACGCTCCGCCAAGACGGAGTCGGCGGCGCCGGGACGAGGGGGAGGTTCGCGCTCCACGCCCAAAGCCGACGCCAAGAACCTCTCAGCGGACCGCGATCGGAGCCGCCGGAGTGCCGGGGACCGGCTCGAGGTCGCCGAGGACCCTCGCCTGCAGGATGAGGATCGCCATCTCGAGCTGCGGATCGATGCCGCCCTCGACGAGCTGGCGCACGTCCGGGCGAGGCTCCGCGTCCGCGTCGTCCGCCTCCGCGATCTGGTCCGCCAACTGCCTGACCTCGTAGGACTTCTCGATCTGCTTGGGGGTCATCTTCACCACGATGTCGGGGTTCACCCCCCAGTCCTCGGCGCCGGGCTGCTTGTGGACGAGGCGACCTTGCGCCTCGCCGGGTGCGGGCGGCAGCCGGTAGAGCTGGGTGGTGATCTTGAGGACCGCCGCCGCCTGCCGGTCGGAGAGGTCGTGGACCTCCTGCACGCTGCCCTTGCCGAAGCTGCGGTCGCCGAGGACCAGCGCCGCGCCGTGCGCCTGCAGGGCGCCGGCGACGATCTCGCTCGCGCTCGCGGAGCCCTGGTTGACGAGGACCACCGTCGGCAGGTCCGCGAGCACCGAGCGGTTCCGCTGCGCCTCGAGACGCATCGCCTCGCGACCGTGGCGGTCCTCGCAGGTGACGATCTTCCCCTCGCTGACGTAGAGGTTCGTGAACTCGACGGCGCTCTTGAGGAGCCCGCCCGGATTGTGCCGCAGGTCGAGGACGAGACCCCGCAAGGTCGCCTGCGCCCGCATCTCCTCGATCGCGGCGAGGAAGTCGGCGAAGCTCTCGTCGTTGAAGGAGGTCAACCGGACGTAGCCGATCCCGGCGGCGCGGTCGATCCACCAGTCCCAGCTGGGCTCGCCGGAGTCGTCGAGGTCCTTCTTCCACCACCCGTTCACCGAGCGCATCTTGATCGGCTCGCGGACGAGGCTCACCTCGACCGGCTGCTCGCCGCCGTCGCGCTTCAGCGTGAGCGAGACCGGGCGACCGGCGGGACCGGTGATCTCGTCGACGGCGCGGTTCAGGCTCCAGCCGGTGGTGGGAACGCCATCCACCTCGAGGATCACGTCCTCCGACTTCACGCCGCCTCGCCACGCGGGCGAGCCCTCGAGCGGGTTCACCACCACGATGTCGCGCCGCTCGTCATGCCGGATCAGGATGCCGACCCCGACGAAGCTGCCCTCGACCTGCTGCTGGAAGCGGCGGTAGCGCTCCGGCCAGATGATCTCGCTGTACTGGTCCTCGTGGCGCCGCGCGACCGCCTCCATCGAGCCGTCGCCGAACTCCCGGAACATCACCGGCTCGGGCAGCTCGAGGGTGCGCTGGTTCGCGAGCTGCAGCTCGCCGACGACCCGCGAGCAGTGCCGGCGGGTCAGGTCGGCGTCGGGGACCTCCGCGAGCAGGGCGCGGCACGCGGCGATCGCCTCCCGCCATGCCTTGACCCGCTCCGGATCGGCGAGGTGCGGGAAGCTCTCCGCGAGCGCCTCGGTGGTCGCGAAGATCTCGAGGCTGTCGAGTCCGCCCTCGAGGAGCGGCCTCCACCCGACGTTGCCGATGTGCGAGCTCGCGACGGTCCGCAGCGCCGAGGAGAGCATCGGCTGGCTGATGCCCCGCACCTGCTCCTTCCAGTCCTCGGTGAACGCCGGGTTGAAGGCGGGGAACTCCTCCTCCGGGGCGATCCGCTTCGCCTGCATCGCCCGCAGGTCGTGCAGCGCCCGCGGGGCGTACTGGGCAAGCAGCCCGATGCGGCGGTTGATCCGCTCGAGCTCCTCGTTGTAGCGAAGGTACTCCTCCGTCCGTCCGACGTCCTCGTGGAGGGTGCGGAGGCGGAAGACGATCTCCTGCGCAAGCAGCCAGTCGCCCGACGCCTGCGCCGCCTTCTCGCCGTCGTCGGCGCGGCGGATCAGGTCCACGATGCGCTCCTCCCCGAGCGCCGCTGCCCAGTCGTCGGAGAGCGTCTGCACCTGCACCGCCGAGGTGAGCGCCTTGGTCAGCTCGCCGGCGGCGATCTGGGCGTCGAGGTCGGCGAGCGCCTTCTCCCGGTCGGCGCGGCGGGTCTCGTCGGAGTCGCTCTCGTGCTGCTCGCGTCCCGCGACGAGCTCGCGAAGCCTCGCCGCCGACTCGCTCGTCGCCGAGGAGGGAACCGCTTCGAGGAGGGTCTCGACCTCCTGGTCGCGCCCCTCGAGCGCCGCCTGCCAGACCGCGCTCGACCACTTGGTCAACGCGTCCTCGTGCCCGCCGCCGAACGCCGTGGCGGAGGCGAGGAGCACGATCGACAGGAGCGACCCGCCGGAGCGGATCGTCGACGAGATGAACGCGGGGCTTCGCATGCGGCTCCTTCCCTGGACTCTCCACGCGACGGAGACCTCGGCGCGATCGCCCGCGGGGGCGGCGTCGGGGAACTCGTCGTGACGATCGCTCATCGGTCGGACCTCCTGGCTCCCGCGAGCCGTGACCATGGAAGGTCGTGACCTCGCCGGGTGCGGGCGCCGTGCGACGTCGACTGACCGTCGCGACCGGACTCGAGTGGTACCGTTATAGACGGCCAAGGTTCGTCGCGACGCGGGTCGTCCCCCGGTTATGCGTCTTCGTCCCGAGGTCGCCGGAGATCCGCGTGCCGACCATGACGCCGAACGCCCCGCCCGCGCTGCCCGCCGCCGAGCTCGAGGCGATCCGCAAGGCCTACCTCCGCCCCGACGGCTCGATCGCCGTGGAGGCGCTCCGCGGGATCGACCTGCGGATTCCCCGCGGGCAGTACGTGGCGATCATGGGCGCCTCCGGCTCGGGCAAGAGCACGCTCATGAACATCCTCGGCTGCCTCGACCGCCCCACCTCGGGCCGCTATCGGCTCGAGGGCGAGGAGGTCGCCGACCTCGAGGACCGGGCGCTCAGCCGGATCCGCGGTCGGCGGATCGGGTTCGTGTTCCAGGCGTTCAACCTGATCCCCGAGCTCACCGTCCTCGAGAACGTCGAGGTGCCGCTCTTCTACCAAGGCTCGCCGCGCTCCGAGCGCCGCGACCGCGCCTCCGAGATCCTTGCGAAGGTGGGACTCGGCGACCGCACGACCCATCGACCCGGGGAGCTCTCCGGAGGTCAGCAGCAGCGGGTGGCGATCGCCCGGGCGCTCGTGACGAGTCCGGCGATCCTCATGGCGGACGAGCCGACCGGCAACCTCGACTCGGCGACCGGCTTCTCGATCCTCGCGCTGATCGACGAGCTCCATGCCGGCGGGCTGACCATCATCATGGTGACCCACGACGACCGCATCGCCGCCCGCTGCGAGCGGGTGGTTCGGCTGCGGGACGGCGTCATCGAGCGGGACGAGCGCGGCGGCGGCTCACGCGGGCGCGATCCTTCCGCCGATCCCACGCAGCAGCTCGCCCGCGACGCCTCGTCGTGGTTCGAGCCGGCGTCCGATCCCTCGACGCGCTAGCGGCGGTCCCTCCCGATGACGATCCTCGGCATCGATCCAGGTCTCTCGATCACCGGCTACGCGGTGGTCTCCGCGGCGAACTGGCGGGAGGTGCGCCTCCTCGAGGCGGGCGTGATCCGCCCCGGACGCGGCGAGGGACTTCCGGGGCGGCTCCGCTGCCTGCACGAGGACCTCTCCGCGGTCATCGCCGAGTTCCGCCCCAGCCGCGTGGTCGTCGAGCAGGTCTTCGTGCATCGACAGCACGTGCGGGCGGCGGTCCAGATGGGTCACGCGCGGGGCGTGATCCTCCTCGCGGCGGCGGCGGCGGAGGTCGCGGTCGACGAGTTCAGCCCGGCGGAGATCAAGAAGTCGCTGACCGGTCACGGGCGGGCGAGCAAGTCGCAGATGCAGTCCGCGGTGATGCACGCCCTTCTGCTCCCGAAGCCGCCGGAGCCCGCCGACGTGGCGGACGCCATCGCGATGGCGCTCTGCGGGGCGCGTCGGCACGGCGAGACGACGAGTCCGCGCCTCGCCGCGGTCGAGAAGGGCGAGTCGGCGCTGGCGCTCCTCGCCTCGCGAGGCGTCTCGATCAGCTCGCCCGACGCATGACGATCTCGACCGGCGTGCCCGGTGGCGGGACCTTGTCCACCTCGACGAGGAGCTGCGGCGCCTCCACCTCGGCTTGATCCGCGAGCACGCGCGTGAAGGCGACGACCTCGTCGCCGAAGGTGGCGAGCCCCACCACCGAGCCGCCGTAGTCGGCGGCATAGGCGCCCCCCTCGAGGATCCGCGAGCCGGCGAAGCGCCAGGGCTCCTCGGGCAGCGATCCACCGTCGGCGACGCGGATCCACGCGGTCAGCGGCTCCTCGACGCGGCCCCGGCGGGGATGCTCGAAGCGGAGCAGGATCTCGAGGCGCTCGCCGGTCGGATCGTCGCGGACGATCACGCCCTCGGCATCGACGCGCCACCGACCCGGCTCACCCGGCGTCGCGCCGAGCATGAGGAGCGCCGCGTGGACGAGGCGCGGCGGGAGATCGATCACGAGGAGCGACTCGTGCTCCCGCGTTCCGGCGAGGCAGACCGCCTGCTCGAGCCAGCCGGCATCGAGCGCCGACTGCGCCCCAAGCCTCACCTCGCGGCGGGGTCGGTCCACGACGAGTCCCGGGGCGAGCTCGATCGGGGTCTCTCCGCCCTGCTCGGCGGTCGCGGGCTCCAAGGCGCCCGTCGAAGGCAGGACCGCGGCGTGCATCACCGCCGGTGCCGACTCCGCCGAGGAGGCGGGCGGCGCAGGCGGTCTGACCGGGGGACTCGCGCTGCAGGCACCAAGCGTGACCAGCAGGAGCGTGACCAGCAGGAGCGTGACCAGCGGGAGCGTGATCGTCGTCGTCCTGCGGCGCCACATGGTTGGTGATCGGCGGACCATGAAGACCCGTGGATCCATCGCCGCGATCCTCGCCGAGAGCCCGCCGCGAAGCGAGGGGGAAAGGCTTGACTCAGATTTTGCAGGGAACGAAGGGGACAAAGAAAAAAGGCCCGGCAGCGACCGAAGCCAGCTGCCGAGCCCTTCCGGGGGCGAGAGATGCGGGAAGAGTAGCGAGTTGCGCGACCGCGACAAGGTCATCGGCTGGGAAACGGGAAAAATCTGTGACATTGAGTGACATGTTCAGTAAATCGCTATTTATGCAACACATGCCCATCGACGAAGGAGGCGTCGAAATCCACCACCGCAGGTTCTAGGCTGACGGTTCTCCGATGACCGCCACGACCGTGCTACTTCGACGCACCGTCCGCTTCTGCCTCGGCGTCGAGACGCGGTCCGGGGTCGGGTCCGGGTTCGGGGGACTTGCCGCGCCACGGGGTCTCCCTGCCTACTTCGAGCTCGACGTCTCCGTCCGCGGAGCTCCTGATCCGGTCACCGGCTACCTCGTCGGGATCGGGGAGATCGACGCCGCGGTCCGCCGCGAGATCGTTCCGTGGCTCGAGGTGCGATGGCGCGACGACCACGGATCGCTCGACCCTCGATCGCTGCTGCCGACGGTCTGGACGCGGCTTGCCGCCGCCATCCCGGCTCCGCTCGCCGCGATCGAGTGGCGCCTGACCCCCTTCCATGCGATCTCGATCTCGGGAGGTCCCTCCATGACCGATCCTCAGCGGGTGCCCGTCCTCCTCCGCCAGCGCTTCGAGTTCTGCGCCGCCCACCGCCTCCATGCCCCCGATCTCGACGACGCCGCGAACCAGGCGTTGTTCGGGAAGTGCAACTACCCGAGCGGGCATGGGCACAACTACCGGGTCGAGACGGCGGTCGCGGTTCCGCCCTCCGGCGGTCCCTCGATGGAGGTCATCGAGGGGATCGTCGGTCGGGAGGTGATCGAGCGATGGGACCACCGCCACCTCAACCTCGACCTGCCGGAGTTTCGTACCCTGAACCCATCGGTCGAGAACATCGCCAAGGTGGCGCACGACCGGCTCGCCTCCCCCATCGCCGCCGCGGGCGGCGAACTTCGGCAGGTCACGGTCTGGGAGACCGACAAGACCTGCTGCTCGTATCCCGCCTGAGATCCCGCCCGCCGCAGGAATCCCCGCCATGCCTCGTCGCCTCGCTCCCTCCATCGCCCTGATGCTCCCGACCCTCGCGGGTCTCCTCGTCGCCGTGCCCGCCGCCGCGCAGGAGGCGTCGCCGCCCGCCACGACGACCGATGCCTTCGCCGAGATCGAGGCGGAGTACCGCGAGCTCTCGACCTACCTCATGAAGCGACGCGGCGTCGGCGAGGGCGAGCGCCAGGACCTCCTCGCGCTGCGGACCCGCCTCGACCAGTTCGCCCTCGCGCACCCCGACGATCCGCGGCCGATCGCGATCGACCTGCAGGTGGCGCTCTGGCTCGGCGAGGAGGATCGCGTGGACGCGGCGTTCAACCGCCTGATCGACCTTCAGCCAGGGAACGCGGCGATCCGTCGTCGCTGGGCGCAGGCGATGATGCAGGCGAACCGCTGGGACGAGGTGGTGGTCGTCCTCGACGATGCCACGATCACCGCGGTGCCGGAGGCGCTCGTCGACCGCGCCCGGGCGCTCATGAACCTCAACCGCTTCGCGGACGCGCTCTCGCTGCTCCCGGCGAACGACGCGGCGGCGCCCGCGATCGCCTCGCAGGTGACCGCGCTCCGCGGGCAGCTCGAGCCGCTCCTCGAGTCGTGGCTCGCCGAGGAGGCGCTCGTCGCGAGCGAGGCGGAGGCGAACACCCTGCCGCGGGTCCGTCTTGAGACGAGCAAGGGTCCGATCGTCCTCGAGCTCTTCGAGGACCAGGCGCCCTACACCGTCGCGAACTTCATCGAGCTCGTCGGCAGCGGCTTCTACGACGGCACCACGTTCCACCGCGTGATCCCCTCGTTCATGGCGCAGGGCGGCGATCCCAACACGAAGCCCGGCGGCAGCGGCGCGGCGGGATCGGGCGGACCCGGCTACACGATTCCCGACGAGGGACTGCGGGCGGACAAGCGGAAGCACTTCGCGGCGCGGCTCGCGATGGCGAAGCCCGGCGACCCCGCGAATCCGGGCAAGTCGAAGCCCAACAGCGCCGGCAGCCAGTTCTACCTGACCGTCGTGCCGACGCCGCACCTCGACGCGGAGTACACCGTGTTCGGGCGGATCATCGAGGGCGACGCGGCATCGCGGGCGCTCCGCATGGACGACGTGCTCCTCTCCGCGACCATCCTCCGCAAGCGCGATCACGAGTACGTGCCCGTCAAGCTCGGCGCGTCGACGCCCGCGACCGGCACGACGCCGACCTCGGACACCTCCGCGAGCTCGACCTCGCCCGACGCGACCTCGACTCCCTCCGGCGACGCGGGCACGAGCCCGAGCGGCGCCGGCGGCTGACTGGCGCTTCCCTTCGAACCCTCCCCCCGAACCTCGCGTTCGTCCTTGGAGCCCCCCGTCATGGCACGACTCGTCCGGACCGAGGCGACCGGTCCCATCAAGATCGATCCCCAGGAGAAGCCGATCTTCATCTGCGCCTGCGGACTGAGCGCGAAGTTCCCCTTCTGCGACGGCACGCACAAGGTCTGCCGCGAGGAGCAGGCAGGCACGCTCTACCGCTACGACCCCGCGACGAAGACGGTGACCTCGACCTCGCCCGACGCCTGAGCGGGCTCAGCTCAGGCGAGCTCGTCCTCGGCGAGCAGGCGGAAGCCCTTGCGCCGCAGGATCTGCCCGGCGAGGGTGTGGTCATCGACCGCGAGCGCCACCGCGCCCTCGACCTTCGGCGAGGGCAGCACCGGGTACGCGAAGCGGATGTTGAGCTCGGCGCCGAGCAGGTAGAGGCAGAGCGAGGTCAGGGTGTGCTTCTCGTCGAGCTCGACGATGAGGAGGTCGACCTCCGAGAAGCTGAACTGCCGTCGGCGGAGGATCTGCCGCCCCGCGTCGGCGTTGTCGCAGATGATCCGGATCACCGCGTGGTCGGAGCTGTCCACCACCGAGATCGCCCGGACCGTCACGACTTCGCTCTCCTCGAACGCCTGCAGGAGCTCGAGGAGCTTGCCGACCTTGTTGTCGAGGAAGACGCCGAACTGCCGCACCGTCGGCGGCGCGTAGCCCTGCTCGGTCATCGGGGAGATCTGCTGCGACATGCAGGGCGGCGAGTATATCGGTGCCCCGACGAGGCTCATCCGCCCTCGAGCCGCTCGACGACCGTGCCCTCCGGACCGAGGAACTCGACCTCGGAGAGCCGCGGCACCAGTCCCGCCCGCCCCGCGTCGAGCAGGAGCCTCGCCACCGCCCTTCGCCCCACCGGACCGTAGTCGAGCGTCCACCGGTTGACGTAGAGCCCGACGAAGCGGTCGGCAAGCTCCCGCTCGAGCCCGCGGGCGAAGACGAGCGCCCGCCGGATCGATTCCTCGCGGTGGTCGATCGCGTGCTCGACCGAGCGCCGCAGGAGCGCCGAGAGCGACGCCGCGCCGCCGCCGAGGCGCTCGACGAGGTCGCGGCGCACCGCGTTCGCGCCGAGGGGAAGCGGCAGACCGGTGCGCTCGCGCCACCACGCGCCGAGGTCGACGAGGAGCTCGAGCCCGTGCCGCTCGAAGGTGAGTTGTCCCTCGTGGATCACCACGCCGGCATCGACCTCCCCCGCGGCGGTCGCCTGCTCGATCTGGTCGAACTCGACCTCGACCGGCTCGAAGCGACCGACCCCGAGGAGGAGCGACGCGGTGACGAACGCCGTGGTGCGACGACCCGGCACCGCCACGCGGGCGCCGGCGAGCGAGGCGAGGTCGCGCCCCGGCTTGGCGACGAGCTTCGGTCCGTAGCCTTCGCCGACGCTGCTGCCGCAGGCGGTCAGCACGTAGCGGTGGGCGACCCGCGGATAGCAGGCGCAGGAGAGCGCCGAGACCTCGAGGCAGTCCTCGAGCGCCGACGTCTCGGCGCGGCGGTTCAGGCGCTCGATGTCGAGCGGCACCACCTCGAACCTGAAGCGCGGATCGGCGACCGGCGCCGGACGATCCTCCTCCGCGAGGAGCGGCCACCACATGAACGCGTCGTCCGGGTCGGGGCTGTGCCCGAGCCGAAGCAGCATCGGCGCCGCGGTCATCGCAGGGCGCCCGGTCGGAGGAAGGGATTTCGGCGGCGCTCCTCGCCGAGCGTGGTGGTCGGACCGTGACCCGGCAGGAGCCGCACGTCGTCGGCGACCTCCGCCAGCAGGCGACCCAGCGACGCCTCCATCGCCCGCGGATCGGAGGTCGGGAAGTCGACGCGACCGATGCTGCCCGCGAAGACGAGGTCGCCGACGAGGGCGACCTTCAATCGATCCTCGACGAGCATCACCGAGCCGGGGCTGTGTCCGGGGACATGGAGCGTCCGCCAGGCAGTGTCGCCGAGCCGCAGCGTCGCCCCCTCCTCGATCGCCTCGTCCGGCGCCCGGCAGAGGATCGGCTCCTCCCGGTAGACCGAGAGGTTGAGCCGCGGGTCGCTGCAGAAGGCGTGCTCGGCGCGGTGGAGCAGCAGGCGCCTTCGACCGATCGCCGCCTCGAGCGCGTCGACCCCCGCGATGTGGTCGTAATGGGCGTGGGTGAGGATGATCGCCTCGACCTCGAGACCCTCCGTGCGGACCGCCTCGATGATGGGCGTCGGGTCCACCCCGGGATCGACCACCCAGCAGCGCCGCGGCGTTCCCGGCACCTCGACGAGGTAGGCGTTCGTCTCGGTCTCGCCGAGCGGGAACGCGCGGATGCGGGGCGACGCGGTGGTCGGGGTCGAGGGCATGGCGCGGCAAGTTAGAGTATCTCCCGCCTCATGGATCGCTCCACGGATGGAACCGGTCTGCCGACCCGAGCCCCGCGGCCGAGAGGTCGCGCCGCGTCCCTCGCCCTCGCGGGCGGGCTGCTCGTGCTCGCGGCCTGCGACAGCCTCTCCTCGGACTGGGACAACTTCGTGAGCGACCTCTCGCCGCCGACGCCCGCGCAGGCGGCGGCGTGGGCAAGCGACCTCAACGATCCGGAGAACCAGCGGCGCGGACTAGCGCTGCTCTCGAGCGCGCCGTGGGGCGGCGAGGCGCCCTATCTCCAGCTCTACCGCCTCTACGTGGACGAGCCGACCGATCCGCTCGTGAAGGCGACCGCGATCCGGGCGCTTGGTCGCTGGGGCGAGCCGACCGACGCCAAGAAGATCGCCGACTACCTCGCGAGCCCCTCGCTGCAGGTGCGCGTCGAGGCGGCGCGGGCGCTGCAGCGGCTGCATGATCCGGCGGTCGTCGACCGCATCTGGATCCGCCTCGTCGACGAGGCGGAGGATCCCGGCGTCCGCACCGAGATCGCGATCGCGCTCGCGCAGTATCCGAGCGACCGCACGTTCCAGGCGCTCTGCCTTGCCCTCGATGCCCGCGAGCTCGTGGTGAACCTCGCCGCGGGCGACAGCCTGCGCATCCTCACCGGTCAGGACTACGGCATCGACCGCGCCCGGTGGCTCGCGTGGTACTCCTCGACGACGAAGCCCTTCGTCGGCGAGGAGGTGTTCCTCTACCCGACCTTCACCCGCACCCTCACCGTCCTCGACCATCTCGCGTTCTGGAAGTCCTACGTCTTCGAGATGCCCGCCCCGCCGCGCGGGATGGACGAGGGCGGGCTGCGGGAGACCTACGAACCCGATCCAGACCGCAACATCGGTCAGGGTCCATGAGGGCGATCGTCGCCGACCCGGGCGCCGCGTCGCTCGCCGTGCGGCAGGATCCGCCGACCGGCGCCGACGAGGTGCTGCTGCGTCCGCGGCGGGTGCTCCTCCTCGCCGCCGATCACGCCTTGCCGTCGCGCCGCCGAGGCTTCCTCGGCGTGCCCGGATCCTGCGTCGTCGGCGTCGTCGAGCGCGCGGCGGACCGCCTCGCCGACCTCGCGAGGGGAACGCGGGTGGTGATCGACCCGGTGGTGCCCTGCGGACGCTGCGGGCACTGCCGCTCCGGGCTCGCCGCGGTCTGTCCGGACCGCACCATCGCGGGGCTCCGCGGTCGCGATGGCGGACTCGCCGAGCTCATGGCGATCCCCGCCGCGAACCTGCATCTCCTTCCCGACTCGATCGACGACGACCGCGCGGCGTTCGCGCTTCCGCTCGGAACCGCGGCGACGCTCGAGCGCCGCCTCGGGCTTCGGGAGGAGGACCTCGTCACCGTGCTCGGCGATGGCGCCGCCGCGCTCCTCGCGACCGCGGTCATGCGCACGCGGCTGCCGCGGACGCGGCTCCTCTCGGACGATCCGGCGACCGCCCGCATCGCCGCGCAGTGGTCGCTTCGCCATCGACCGCTCGACGAGGCAGGGCGCCGCCACGACCAGGACGCGGTGGTGCTCGCGGAGGTCTCGCCGCGGCTCCTCGACGCGGCGTCCGGCATGCTTCGACCGCGCGGTCAGCTCGCCCTGATGGCGGATGGCGTCGAGCCATGGCACGCCGGCGTCCTTGCATCGCTCCGCCGCCTCGAGGCGACGGTCGTGCTCGCGGGTCTTGGGCGCGTCGCCGACGGGCTCGCGATCCTGCGCCGCCGGGCGATCGATCCCCTCGCCCTGCTCCGCCGCCGCGCCTCGCTCGAGGACGCGGTCGGGCTCCTGCTCGGCGCCGCGCCGGAGCTCGACGGAACCCTCGTGCAGATCGGTCACGAGCCGCGGATCGCCGCCGCCCGCCCGTAGGATCGTGTCCTTGAGCGAGGAGCCACCACCTTCGGCGTCCCCCCCCGGGGACCCGCGCCCCGCCGGCGCCGAGGCGCCGCGTCGGTTCCCCCGCCCCGCGCCAGACTTCGTCGCCGGGCTGGACGAGCCGCTCGACCCGCTGCTGGCGCTCGAGGAGCAGGAGGCGGCGCCGGACGCCGCCGGCGAGATCCGCTCCGGTCGCCTCGCGGGCAAGTCGCTCGGCGCCGCGATCGCGATCGTCGCGCTTCCCATCCTGCTCCAGCAGGCGCTCACGGCGCTCGTCGGGCTCGTCGACAAGATGATCTCCGGGAGCCTTCCGGAGGCGGTCGCGACGCCGGCGATGGACGCGATCGGCGTGGGCTCCTTCGTCGGCTGGTTCATCGCGATCGCGATGAGCGGGCTCGGCGCGGGCGGTCAGGCGATCATCGCGCGGGCGATGGGAAGCGGCGACCTCCCGCTGGCGGAGCGGGCCGCCGGACAGTCCCTCACCCTCGGCTTCCTCTGGGGCTTCGTGGTCGCGGGGCTGATGATCGCCGCGGCGGGACCGCTCGCCCGCGCCTCGGGACTCTCGCCGGAGGCGACCATCTACTGCCGGCAGTACGTGGAGATCCTCGCCCTCTCCATGCCCTTCTGCGGCGTGATGATGGTCGGCTCGATGGCGCTCCACGGCGCCGGCGACACGTTGCGACCCTCGCTCATCGCCGTCGGCATCAACGTGGTGAACGTCCTCTTCTCGGTGCTCCTCTCCGGCGTCGAGCTGCGGGTGCTCGGCGAGCGATTGCCGGCGCTCACGAGCATCGACCCCTCCGCCTACGGCGTGATCGGGATCGCCGGCGGCACCGCGATCTCCTATGCGGCGGGCGGGATCGCGACCGCGGTGGTCCTGCTCCGCGGCGTCAAGGACCTCCGCGTGCGCCGCTTCTCGCTCGCGCCCGAGCGCTCGATGGCGTGGCGGGTCGTGCGCATCGGGATCCCGAGCTTCCTCGAGGGGACGGCGATGTGGGGGGTCAACCTCTTCGTCTTCTCCTTCATCGGGATCATCGCGATGGCGGAGGCGGTGGGCGGCACGCCGCGGGAGGGGCTCGTCGGCGCGCACTCGATCACCGTGCAGTGGGAGGCGTTCAGCTTCCTCCCGGGATTCGCGCTGGGCACCGCCGCGGGGGCGATCGCGGGGCAGTACCTCGGCGCCGGCAACGCGGCGATGGCGCGGCGGGCGATCCTCCTCTGCAGCGCGATCGGCGTCTCCTTCATGGCGTCGCTCGGCGTGGTCTTCATGACCTGCGGCGAGGCGCTCACGCGGGTGATCAGCGACCAGCCGGTCCACCTCGAGGAGGTCCCGAAGCTCCTCTTCATCTGCGGCGCCGTGCAGGCGTTCTTCGCGCTGGTGATGGTCGTCCGGCAGGCGCTCCGCGGGGTCGGCGACGCCAAGGCGGTGCTCGCGATCACCGTCCTCTCGAGCTACGGCGTGCGGCTGCCGCTCGTCTGGCTCCTCGGCGTCCACCTCGGCTACGGACTGCCCGGCGTGTGGGTGGGGCTCTCCGGCGAGCTCGTCCTTCGCGGCTCGCTCTTCGCCGGGCGGTTCCTGCAGGGCGGCTGGGCGAAGGTGCGGGTGTAGGTCGAGACGGGGGCAGAGGTCTCGGGTGAGTTCTCGGGTGACGTCGAAGCCCGAACCGACCGCGTCGCGCCGCCGGTCCTCCGCCATTCCCCCGCAGGCGCCGAATCCATCCTGCCCGCGGCTACGATCGCCCCTTCCATGCATCGCCCACCGCCCGTCCATCCCGACCGCTCGGGTCTCGACGAGGGACTCCTCGCCGCCGTCGCCGCGGGCGATGCCCGGCTGACGCCCGCGCAGGCGCTCGAGATCCATGACCGAATGCCGCTCGCGGAGATCGGGTTCTGGGCGGACCGCCGGTGCCGCACGCTGCACGGGGACGTCCTCCGCAGCTACGTCATCGACCGCAACATCAACTACACGAACGTCTGCACCGCCCGCTGCACCTTCTGCGCCTTCCGCCGCGACGGCGACGAGTCGGATGCCTACGTCCTCGACCGCGAGGTGCTGCTCGGGAAGATCGCCGAGCTCTGCTCGATCGGCGGCACGCAGATCCTGATGCAGGGCGGGATGCACCCGGGACTGCCCTTCTCCTGGTACGTCGAGCTCCTCGCGGCGATCGCCGAGCGGTTCCCGCAGGTCCACGTCCACGCCTTCAGCCCGCCGGAGTTCGTCGAGTTCGTGCGGTTCTTCGACCCGCCGGGCGCGACGCTCCACGAGAAGGTCCGCGCGGTGATGGAGCCGCTCCGAGAGGCGGGACTCGACAGCGTCCCGGGCGGCGGCGGCGAGATCTTCGCCGACGCCGTGCGCCGCAAGATCGGTCTCGGCAAGTGCACCGCCGAGGAATGGCTCACCGTGATGCGGGTCGCCCACGAGCTCGGCATGAACACCTCGGCGACGATGATGTTCGGCCACATCGAGGGGATCGCCGACCGCATCCACCACCTGGAACTGGTGCGACGGTGGCAGGACCGCGACCTCGCCGACTTCGCCCGCGACGGCGGCGGCTCCTGCAAGGCGTTCATCGCGTGGCCGTTCCAGCGGGAGAACACCCCGCTCGGTCGCGTTCCCGAGTGGGGTCGCGGCGAGGGCGACGATCCCGACGCGCCCTTCCCGGGCGACGTCGTCGCGCGGCTCGACGGAAGCGGCTCGAAGGACGCGCATCCCCTCTTCGGTCGCCGGGTCCGCATGGCGGGCTCGACGACCTACCTCCGCACGCAGGCGCTCTCGCGGCTCTACCTCGACAACGTCTGGTCGATCGGCTCGAGCTGGGTGACCATGGGTCCGCACGTCGGGCAGGTCGGGCTTCGCTTCGGCGCGAACGACATGGGCTCGGTGATGATGGAGGAGAACGTCGTCTCGAGCGCCGGCACCACCTACTGCCTCAACGAGCCGACGCTCTGCCGGCTGATCCGCGACGCGGGCTTCGTGCCGGCGCAGCGGAACAACGAGTACGACCTGATCAAGGTCCACGACGGTCCCGAGAGCCCCGACCTTCGGATCACCGACTGGTCGTCGCTTCGGGCGCAGCGCCTGCACCAGCAGGCGAATCGGGAGACCGAGCCGCCCGCGGGCGCGAAGGTCGAGCTCACGGTCTCGGAGGCTCAGGCGGTCGGTCCCGCGTGAGCGCTCGCGTCCCCTGATACCTTCCGCCGATCGCTCCCACCCGTCGCCCGCCGACGAACCGGCGGCGGGGGTCGGCTCGTGACGCCGGGACCGGGACCCTCATGCCAGCGCTGATCACCCTCGCCGTCCTCGGCAGCACGCTGATCCTGCTCGGCTACCTCCTCTTCATCTGGTGGCTCGACCGCTACGAGCGCGAGCCCTTCTGGACGGTGCTCCTCGTCCTCGCGTGGGGCGGCTTCGGCGGCACCTCGCTTGGGTGCCTCTGCAGCCTGCCCTTCGCGATCGCCGCCACGGCGCTGGGCGGAGAGGTCTTCGGCGGCGCGTTCGCGGCGGTGGCGGTCGCGCCGATCGTCGAGGAGCTCACCAAGGGCGTGGTGTTCCTGCTGCTGATTCCCCTCCGCTCGATCGACAACGAGACCGACGGCTTGATCTACGGCGCCGCGGCGGGTCTCGGCTTCGCGGCGGTCGAGAACGTCCTCTACTTCCTGCAGGCGGCGGAGGGCGGCGCGGCAGTCCTCCTCGGCACCGTCTTCATCCGCACCTTCTTCACCTCGCTCGTCCACTCGATCAGCAGCGCGCTCCTCGGCATGTGCCTCGGTCATGCGGTCCACCGCGCCGGACCCCTCCGCTGGCTCGCGTGGCCCCTCGTCGGATTGGTCCTCGCGGCGCTCAACCACGCCCTGTGGAACGGGCTGGCGACCGCGGCGGAGCTTCAGGCGATCGGCGAGATGAGCGGCGTGCTCGTCCTCCTTGGCATGCTGATCGTCGCGGGCGCGTCGGTCCTGATGTTCCTCCTCACCCAGTGGTCGCTGCGGCAGGAGCACGCGGTGATCGCGCGGGAGCTCCTCGCCGAGGCGGCGGCGGGAACCCTGCCCGCCGAGCACGCCGCGATCATCCCCTTCTGGACCCGCCGCCGTCGCGACGGCTGGCTTCCGCCCGGCGTGCCGCGGGAGCGCTACGTCCGCGCCGCGACGCTGCTCGCCTTCCGGAGACGCCAGCTCGAGATCGCCCGCGGCGAGCGCGCGGAGCGCTATGCCGCGGACATTCACCGCTTCCGAAGCGAGGTTCGGGCGCTGCTCGGGGACGCGGCACGGGCGCTCCCTCGCTGATCGCGTTGCGCGAGCCGGGAGCTCATGCGGAACTCGGTCGATCGACCGTCCCCGCCGCCATCGAGTCGACGGCGTGGCTCATCCACCGATCCTCCTCCGGCACCGGGCGACCGCACTCGGGGCAGGCGTCGCCGGAGAGCTTGTAGAGGACGTAGCCGCACGCGCAGCGCGGCTCGTCGATCTCGACGAGGATCCGCAGGCGGCAGCGACCGCAGCGGCTGCCCTCGGCGCCGCCGTCGACCGCGAGCGCCTGGGCGAGTCCGCAGCGCGGACAGGTCGCCTGCATCGAGAGCCGCCACGGGATGGTCCGTCCGCGCTCCGGCTCGCCGCGACCGAGGAGCCGCTGCACCACCGCCACCACGACCAGCCCGCAGAAGGCGAAGATCGCGCCCGCCGCGTGCAGCCGGAAGAAGGTCTCCTCGCCGAAGCTCCTGACGAGCGACTCGACCCACGACTGCGCCAGCACGCCGCAGGTGCCGAGGAGCGCGAGCCAGCCGATGAAGCACCCGCCGAGGAGCGCGACGAGCCTCGCCCACGCCGGCAGCGGATGCCGGGAGACGAAGGCGAGGGGAATCACCGCGACGACGGTCCAGATCGACAGGATCCATCCGCCCCGCGCGAGGGCGTCCTCGATCGCCGCGCTCACGGGGATCCAGTAGGGGATCCAGATGAGGATGAGCCACGCCGCCGCGGCGAGCGTGGAGGCGGATGCGGCGATCCACGCCGCGAGCAGGAACCACCGCGCGCCGAGGCGAGACGACGCGTCGAGCGAGCGGAGCACCGCGAACCCAAGCAGCGACCAGACGCCGGTGACGACCGCGCTGCCTGCGGCCTGTGCCGTCCGCTGCGAGGAGGAGACGTCGAGAAGGAGGAGGCACGCGAGCACGAGGAGCACCGCGACGCTCGCGAGGAGCGCGATGAGGAGCACCCGCCGCGCCACGCGGAGCGGCGGCGGGCGATCGACGGCGGTCGTGGAGGCGGCGTGGGTCACGAGGGCGGCTCGGGGGGAGGCGGCGCGTCCGGCAACGCGACCTCGCCATCATCGGTCTCGACGGCGGCGTCCGGAGACGGAACCGCGTCCGAGCCGCTCGCCGGAACGCCTTGCTCGCCCTCGATCGGCTCGACCGTCGTGGGCGGAGGTGCATTCGGCGCGACCACGGGCACCGGCGGCGGCATCAGCACCGGCTGCGGTCCACCCGCGCCGACGAACAGCAGGGCGAAGGTCGCCGCGACGACGAGGACTCCCCCGAGCGCCGGCACCAGCACGGCGACGCACGCCCTCGCCCAGGAGACCTGCTGCATCCGCTGCACCGTCCCGCAGGCGACGATCGCCGCCCACAGCAGGCTGCCGAGCGGTCCGAAGCAGCAGAGCGGAATCGCGCCCCAGATCCCAAGCACCGAGGGATAGAGCACCGCCTGCGTGGTGCGCCCAAGTCCCGCCCGGGTGGGTCCGGTCGCCCGCAGCACCGCGTGCGCGAGGACCGCGGTCAGCGACTGAAGCATCAGCCAGGCGGCGGCGAAGCCGAGCACCATCAGGAACATCACGCCGAGGAAGATGGCGATCCCCCTGCCACCCGGCGCGATCGCGCCGGGCGCGGCGAGGGCAAGCGACAGGACCGGCATGACGAGGAGGGGCAGACCAGTGCCGATCCCCATGAGGATCGAGGCGAGGATCGCGAGTCCCCAGGCGGATCCTGCCCTCGCGCGGATCGGGATCGCATCCGCCGCCCGCCAGCCCCGCGCGGTGAACCACCACCAGGTCGCGAGGAAGCGACCGACGAGGCTCCGTCGGCGCCGCCGTCCCTCGGCGTCGAGGCGGTCGTCGATCCACGGAAGCAGCTCGCCGCCGGCGAGCGGATCGATGCGATCGGTCGGATCAACCGCCATCTCGCCGCAGGCGCACGCCGCGCCGCAGCGGACGCAGGCGAACTCCCGCGGCATGAGCAGGCCCTTCGGATCGGTGCCGTAGTAGGTCTGCCCGCATCCCCCGCAGCGGAACGCGACGGTGCCCGGGACGAACTCGAACTCGTCGCTTCGGAACGGTCGACCGCACTCCGGACAGGGACCGGGGCGGAGTCCCCAGAGCGGATAGTCGCAGGCGGTGCACCGCATCGATCGCTCCAGCGGGAGGCGGGCGGGCGGCGCCGCCGGGGGTTCAGTCCTCCGGCGCGTCCTTCGCGACGCGGCGCTTGAACTCCGCCTCGAGCTTCTTCGTGATCGGTCCGACGTTCCCGGCGCCGATCGCGTGATCGCCGATCTCGCTCACCCCGATGATCTCCGCGGCGGTCCCGGTGAGGAAGACCTCGTCGGCGGCGTAGAACTCCTCGAGCCGCATCGGTCGCTGCTCGACCCGCATGCCGAGCGCTGGCGCCAGCTCGTGCATCACGAACGCCCGGGTGATCCCGTGCAGGATGCCCGCGTCCTCGGGCGGCGTCGAGATGCGGCCGTTCTTGACGGCGAAGATGTTGTCGCCGGTGCACTCGCTCACGAAGCCATCGGTGTTGAGCATGATCGCCTCGAGGACGTCGGCGTCGATCGCCTCGATCTTCGCGAGGATGTTGTTGAGGTAGTTGAGGCTCTTGATCGCCGGATCGAGGCAGGACACCGGGATCCGCGGCCGCTTCGCGACGATCACCCGCATCCCCCGCTCGTAGAGCTCGGGCGGGTAGATCTGGATCGCGTCCACGATGACGATCGTCCCGGGTCGCGGGCAGCGGAAGGGATGCAGCCCCAGCGTGCCGACGCCGCGGGTGAGGAGGAGGCGGATGTAGGCGTCCGCGAGACCGTTCGCCGCGACGGTGTCCCGCACCGCCTGCTCCAGCTCCCGCAGCGGATGCGCCGGCGCGAGGCGGATCATGTCCGCCGAGCGGTAGAGCCGCTCGAGGTGCGAGCGAAGCTTGAAGATGCGCCCGCCGTAGACGCGGATCCCCTCGAAGCAGCCGTCGCCGTAGAGGAGCCCGTGGTCGTAGACGGAGACCTTGGCGTCCTCCTTCGACACGAGCTGACCGTCCATCCAGATGCGCTGCGGCACCGAGCGTGCGACGGGTGGGGCGTTCTCGCTCAAGGGGCGTCTCCGGACGGGAAGAGGGACGAGTGTACCGAGGCGGCTCACGCCTTCGGCGTCGGCGCGAGCGTCTCCACCAGCCGGTCGAAGCCAGCCCAGTCGTCGATCGCAAGCCGCCGACCTCCGGCGGCGCGGAGGATCGCCGCATCGCTCGTCCCGACCGCCACGCCGCGGCTCCACGCGAGGAGCCCCGCATGCTCGGCGGCACCCGAGAGCGCGATGACCTTCGAGGGAAGGAGCCCGAGTCCCCGCACGACCCGCTGCAGGGACGAGGTGGGATCGACCCCCGCCGCGAGGAAGGAGAGATGGGTCGGCGCGGTCCGGAGGATCGTCGCGTCGACGTCGCGCTGGGCGGGATCCGCGAGCGCCTCGTCGAGCGCGTCGATCACGCCCGCCTCCCCCGTCGCCTCGATGCGGACCATCGGGGTCCCCGCGCGGACCACTTCGCCAGTCGCGGCGATCGCCCGCACCGAGACGCCCTCGCTCCGCTCCCACTCCCCGAGCCGCCGCAGCAGCGCGAGCGCGACCTCGCGCGGGATCGGGCTCTGCTTCAGGATCGCGCGGTCGTTGCCGCCGTGGATCACGCCGCCGAGCTCGGTGATGGTCGGACCGCGAAACTCGAGGCGTTGCTCGAGCGGACGAACCTCCGCGTGCGAACCGCCGGCGAGCAGGATGACCTCGACCCCGCGCCGGCGCCATCGCTTGATCGCCTCACGTGCCTCGTCCGCCGACGCAGCCACGATCGGCTCGGCGATCGCGACCGCGGCGATCGCGGCGACCACCGGCGGCGGCTCCGTCGGTGCACTCGCGACCGCGGCGGGTCGCACCGCTGGCTCGACCGGCTTCGAGGGAACCTGCGGAGCCGGCGCGGGAGCCGGCGAGAAAGCCGGAGTGGGAGCCGGCGGAGAAGCAGGTGCTGGCTTCGGAGGCTCGACCGGCGTCGGTGGCGGCACGGGCTTCGCGACCGGCGCGGGCGTCGGCGCGGGCGCAGGCGTCGGCGCGACCACCGGCTTCGGAGGCTCGACCGTCGTCGGGGGCGGCACGGGCTTCGCGACCGGCGCGGGCGTCGGCGATGGAGCCGGAGGCGGTACTGGCGCGGGCGTCGGCGCAACCACCGGCTTCGGAGGCTCGACCGGCGTCGGAGGCGGCGCGGGCCGCGCGACCGGCGCGGGAGTCGGCTTCGGAGGCTCGACCGGCGTCGGCGGCGGCACGGGCTTCGCGACCGGCGCTGGCAGCGGCGCTGGCGCCGGAGGCGGTACTGGCGCGGGCGTCGGCGCAACCACCGGCTTCGGAGGCTCGACCGGCGTCGGAGGCGGCGCGGGCCGCGCGACCGGCGCTGGCGGCGGCGCTGGAGCCGGAGGCGGTACTGGCGCGGGCGTCGGCGCGACGACTGGCTTCGAGGGCTCGACTGGCGTCGGCGGCGGCGTGGGCTTCGCGACCGGCGCCGGAGGCGGCGCCGGCGCAGTCGTCGGCGCAACCACCGGCTTCGGAGGCTCGACCGGCGTCGGTGGCGGCGTGGGCTTCGCGACCGGCGCGGGAGCCGGCGATGGCGCCGAAGTCGGCGCCGGCGCGGACTTCGCGATCGGCGCTGGAGTCGGCGCAACCACCGGCTTCGGAGGCTCGACCAGCGTCGGTGGCGGCGTGGGCTTCGCGACCGGCGCGGGAGTCGGCGGGACCACCGGCTTCGGAGGCTCGACCGGCGTCGGCGGCGGCGCGGGCCTCGCGACCGGCGCTGGAGTCGGCGCCGGCGCCGGAGGCGGTACTGGCGCGGGCGTCGGCGCGACGACTGGCTTCGAAGGCTCGACCGGCGTCGGCGGCGGCGCGGGCTTCGCGACCGGCGCGGGAGTCGGCGATGGCGCCGGAGGCGGTACTGGCGCGGGCGTCGGCGCGACCACCGGCTTCGGAGGCTCGACCGGCGTCGGTGGCGGCGCGGGCTTCGCGACCGGCGCGGGAGTCGGCGATGGCGCCGGAGTCGGCGCCGGCGAGGGCTTCGCGATCGGCGCTGGAGTCG
>VGXO01000048.1 GCA_016873275.1 Phycisphaerae bacterium | reverse complement strand
ACCTTGTCCACGAGCCCGTACTCGACCATCTCGGCGGCGGTGAGCCACTTGTTGCGCTCGCAGTCGCTCGCGATGCGTTCGCGTGCCTGCCCGGTCGCCTGGGCATAGATCGAGTAGATCGAGTCGCGGAGCCGCAGGATGTGCCGCGCCTCGATCTCGAGGTCGGTCGCCTGTCCCTCGAGCACGCCGCCGAGGAGCGGCTGGTGCATGAGGTTCTCCGCGTTGGGCAGGGCGTAGCGCTTGCCCCTCGTGCCCGAGCAGGCGATGACCGAGCCCATGCTCGCCGCCTGCCCGATGATGTAGGTCGCGACGTCGCAGGGCACGAATCGCATGGTGTCCACGATGCCGAGGCCCGCGGTCACGCTGCCGCCGGGGCTGTTCACGTAGAGGCTGATGTCGGCCTTGGGATCCTCGTTCGCGAGGAAGAGGAGCTGCGCCACCACGAGGTTCGCCATCTGGTCGGAGACGGGACCTCCGACGAAGATGATCCGGTCGTTCAGCAGGCGCGAGTAGATGTCGTACGCGCGCTCGCCGCGGCCGGTCTTCTCGATCACGATCGGGACGAGGGTCGATTCAGGGCTCATGCTCAAGTCGTCCTGGCGCGGGAGGGGGTCGGTGGAGGAGTCGGGACGGTCGGTCACTTCGCGCCCTTCGCGGGCGGCTGGAAGACCTCGTCCACCAAGCCGTACGCCTTCGCCTCCTCGGCGCTGAAGTACTTGTCGCGCTCGGCGTCCTTCTGGACGCGCTCGAACGGCTGCTTGGTGTGCCGGGCGAGGATCTCGTTGAGCGTCCGCTTGCTCTTGATGATCTGCTCCGCCTGGATCTGGATGTCGGTGGTCTGTCCGGTCACGCCGCCGTAGGGCTGGTGGATCATCACCTGCGCGTGGGGCAGGATGTAGCGGCGACCCGCCTGCCCGGCGGCGAGCAGCACCGCGCCGCCCGAGTAGGCTCGCCCGATGCAGTAGGTCGAGACCTCGCTCGAGATGAACGACATGGTGTCGTAGATCGCGAGCGTGTCGTCGACCGAGCCGCCCGGGCTGTTGATGTAGAAGTTGATCTCCTGACCTCGCTTCTGGTTCTCGAGGTAGAGCATCTGCATGATCACCCGCGCCGCGGAGACGTGGTTGATCTCCCCGATGAGGAAGACCACCCGGTTCTCGAGCAGCAGCTCGTCGATGGTCATCTCGCGGGTGCGCTGGTAGTTGACCGCCGCGAGGGGATCGACGCCGCGCCGGGAGGCGAGCAGGGCGAGCGGATCGATCGCGGAAGGAGTGGGCGTGGCGTGCATCGGGTCTCTGCTTCGCGGGGGCGGCGCGCGTTCGGACCCGACCTCCGCGTCGGACGGTCCGGGCGGGGGCGGGATCCTACCTGTCGGGTAGATCGGTCCCGCGGGGTCAGAACTCCAATCCGAGGTCCGCTTCTCCAATCGGAGCCGGACCCTTGGTCAGGTCCGAGTCGTCCGCGGACTCGACCGGCAGCCGGATCTCGAGGCGGGTGCCGCCGACGAAGGTCGGATCGAGGTGAAGCGTTCCGCCGTGCCGCTCGGCGAGCCGACGGGTCACCGCGAGACCAAGACCCGTGCCGCGCTGGCCCTTCGTCGAGATGAACGGCTCGAACGGTCGGTCGCGCACGGAGGCGGGGAGACCGGGTCCGTCGTCCTCGACCCCGATCCGGACCCACGCGGGATCCGGATCGCGGCGAGCGAAGAGCGTCACCTGACCGGTGCGCTCCGCGACCGCCTCGATCGCGTTGATCGCGAGGTTCATCACTGCCTGGTGCATCGCGCCGAGGTCGATGGATGGTGCCGGCAGGTCGTCGTCGCACTGAACCACGATCCGCACCCGCCTGCGCGTCGCGGCGGGTCCGAGCAGCTCGGCGACCTCGGCGAGGAGCGGCGGGAGCAGCGTCGGCTCGCGGTCGAGCGGACGATCGTGCGCGAAGGCGAGCATGTTGAGGGCGAGCGCGTGGATGCGGTCGAGGTTCCGCGCAAGGATCGGCCATCCGTCGCGGGCCATCGCGAGGTCGCCCCGCTGCAGGGCAAGCTCCACCGCGTCGGCGCCACCCCTCAGCGCCTGCAGGATGTTCTTGATCGCGTGGCTGAGGGACGCGACCGAGCGACCGGCGGCGAGAAGCCGGGCGTCGTCCTCGGGATGTGCCGCGTCGCGCGCCCCGGCGTCCGACTCCGCCTCGACGACCTCGAGCAGGGTGTCGCCGCAGGCGATCCGATCCCCCGGCGCGATCGCGACGAGCGCCTCGACGAGCTCGCCGTTGAGGCGCGTGCCATGACGCGATCGGAGGTCGCGGAGCAGCCATCGTCCGCCGTCGGGCGTCAGCTCCGCGTGACGCCGGCTGATCCGCCGGTCGGTCATCGGCAGCGACTCGGTCGAGCGGCCGATCAACTGGGGCTCGCCCGGCGGCAGCGGAAACGCCGCGCCGAGGTCCGGACCCGCGACGACGCGCAGGCTCAGCATCATCGCGAGGTCGTCCGGATCGCCCGCATCGACCGCTATGATCCGCCCCGATGGCGAAGGCGGCAAGGAGAACGTCGGATGGCGCCTTCGAGCCGGACGTCTCGATGCGGATCGTGGTGCTTCATGGGAAGGAGCTCTTCCTTCTCTGGGAGCACACCCGCCGGATCACCGAGTTGCTTCGGGAGGCGCATGGCGACGTCGGCGTGGTCCGGTTCGACGGGGCGGGAGCCTCGGCGACCGCGGTCCTCGACGAGCTCCGCACCTTCGGGCTGCTCGAGCCGCACAAGCTGGTGATCGTGGACGACGCCGAGCGGTTCCTGACCGGCGACGCCAAGCGCCGGGCGATGGAGCAGTACGCCGCCTCGCCCGCCGAGCAGGCGACGCTCCTCCTGCGGGCGGGCACCTGGCGTCCCGGCAACCTCGACAAGCTGATCGAGCCGCGCGGGGCGATCGTCCGCTGCGATCCGGTCTCGGAGCAGAAGGCGATCGCCTGGTGCATCGCCCGCGCCCGCCGCCGCCATGACGCGGAGCTCGCTCAGGACGCCGCGGAGCTCCTCGTCGAGCGGATCGGATCGGACCTCGGTCGCCTCGACGGCGAGGTGGGGAAGCTCGCCTCGGCGTGCCCGACCACGCCGATCCGCATCGACCGTGAGCTGGTCTCCTCCATGGTGGGTCGATCCCGCGAGGAGGAGGCGTGGCTGATCCAGGAGGTGCTCCTGCGGGCGGATCCCGCGGAGGCGCTCGCCAAGACCCGCGAGCTGATCTCGATCTCCCGCGCGGAGCCGGTCCAACTCACCTGGGCGATCGCCGACCTCGCGAGGAAGCTGCATGCGGCGGCGTCGATGCGGGCGGTCGGCTCGAGCGACGGGGAGATCTCCCGTCGCCTCCGCCTCTGGGGAGGCTCGATGGCGATCCTCGACGCGGCGCGAAGGCGACCGACGTCCATGCTGGCGCGACTCCTCCATCAGGCGGTCGACCTCGACTTCCGGATGAAGCGGGGGAGGGCGGGCGACCTGCCGCGTTCGCTCGAGGCGACCGCGGTCGAGATCGCGGGAGGACTCGCCGGATGAAGACGACGACCATGAACCCCTCGGATGCGGTCCATGCCCGGTCCGGAGAGGCGATGCGGCACCTCGTGGCGCTGGAGGGAGTCTCCGGCGGTCAGATCACCGCGTGGCTCGACCGGGCGGAGGAGTTCCTTGCCGGCGGCGACGTGCCCGCGGCGGTCCCGAGCACTGCTCTCGCCGGCCGCATCGTCGCCATGATCTTCATGGAGGACTCCACCCGGACGCGGCTGAGCTTCGAGGTCGCGACGCTGCGGCTCGGCGGAGGAGTGATCGCCGCGACGGCGGCCGGATCAAGCGTCTCGAAGGGCGAGTCCCTGCTCGACACCGCCCGCAACCTCGCCGCGATGGGCGTGGACGCGGTGGTGATCCGCTCCGCGGCGTCCGGGGGCTCGTCGCTGGTCTCCGCGCGGCTGGGACTTCCCGTGATCAACGCCGGCGACGGGCGGCACGAGCACCCGACCCAGGGCATCCTCGACCTGCTGACCCTCCGGCGGGCGCTCGGCGACCTGCGGGGATGCAGGGTCGGGATCGTCGGGGACGTCGCGAACAGCCGCGTCGCCCGCTCCAACCTGCAGGGACTCCTGGCGGTCGGCGCGCAGCCGGTCTTGATCGGACCGCCCACCCTTCTTCCGCCCGAGCTCGGGCATGGTCCGGTCGGTCGACGAGCGGAGATCGCCGCCGACTTCGACGCCGTGCTGCCGAGCCTCTCTGCAGTGATCATGCTGCGGATGCAGCGCGAGCGAGCGGCGGGCGACGCCGTGGCGACCGACTATCCGCGCGGCTACCGATTGGATCGGCGTCGCGCCAGGCTGCTGCCGGCCGGGGCGCCGATCCTCCACCCCGGTCCGGTGAATCGCGGCTACGAGATCGATCCCGAGGTCGCGGACGACCCGCGCCGCAGCCTCGTCCTTCGCCAGGTGGGTCACGGGGTCGCCGTCCGCATGGCGGTGCTCGAGTGGTTGCTCGAGCCGCGGGCGAACGCTGCTCGGTGAGTCGCGTGCGCAAGGTGATCGCGCGACTTGCGTGAGCGGTCTGCGGGGTTCTCGGTCGGGGTGCCTTCCCCTTGGTCCGAGAAGCCAACGCCCGGTAAGTCAACCTTGCGCGTAGACCGCGTGCTCGACTCAACTTATCCACCCTGCCGCGCCGATGCTGCCTGCTCGATCCAACGGCGCGGACTGCGCGGTCCGTGACGACTTGGACTCGAGGTTCGCGCCCGTGGATCGGCGGCGACTCGTCGTCCGACGCCATGCAGGAGGTCGTCGTGAGCATCCCGACCGGCACCCGCCGTCCGTCCCCCCGCACCGCCACGCTCGCGGCGTCGCTGCTCGCGGCGGTCATGGGAGGCTGCGAGGTCGACAACTTCATGGATCCGAGCCAGACCGGCTACTTCGAGACGACGCCGACCTCGATGCCGGTGCTCTCGCGTCTCGACGTGATCGAGAAGCGGGTCGATCGCTGGGGCGGACCGATCGTCGCGCCGATCCCGGAGGACCTCGCGCCGAGCGAGGCGCAGTACCGGCTCGAGCCCGGCGACATCGTGCGGGTCGAGATCTACGAGCTCGTCACCGCGGGACAGACGAGCGTGAACGTGCGGAAGGTCGAGCAGGATGGCACCATCCGCCTGCCGACGCTCTACGACATCCGCGCGGGTGGTCTGACGATCCAGGAGCTGCAGACCGAGATCGAGAAGAAGCTCGAAGGACTCATCCGCGATCCCCTCGTGACGGTCGTCCTCGAGGAGGGTCGGAGCTACCGGTACATCATCTACGGCGCGATCAACAACGCCGGCATCTACAGCCTGAATCAGCCGGACTTCCGCCTGCTCGACGCGATCGCCCTCGCGGGCGGCACGCTCTCGACGACCGAGCGGGTCTATGTCATCCGCAAGGGCTCGCTCGACCCGGCGCTCGAGCCGAAGTACCGCCGGCTCGAGGGCGGGACGGGCGGCGGGGAGCCCCTGAACTCCGTCGAGCCGGCGAGCGCCGGCACGCCCGCGGAGGACATCGAGTCCCTGATCGACCAGCTCGACCGCCCGGCGACCAAGCCCGGCGCCGTCGGCTCGGTCTACCGCATGCGGCAGGACGACGATCCGATCGACATCGAGGGACTGCTAGGCGAGACCCCCGCCGCGCCGGCAACCTCGACCGCCGCGCCTGCGGCGCCTGCGGCGACCGCCACGCCGGCACCGCCCTCGACCGCCCCGTCCGCGGCGGGCGAGCAGTGGGTCTTCGATGCCGGGCGTCAGGAGTGGGTGAAGCTCGCGCCGGCCGGGAGCGCGGCGGCGTCCTCCGGGACCTCCGACCCGGGTCCGCTCTATGCGGTTCGGATCCTCGAGATCGACTACCAGCGCCTCAAGCGGGGCGATCCACAGATGAACGTGGTCATCCGACCGGGCGACTACGTCTACGTCGATGCCCCCGAGGCGGGACTCGTCTACATCGGCGGCAACGTCTCGCGACCCGGACCGTATGACCTTCCGACCGTCGGCAACATCACCCTGAGCCGGGTGATCACCGCCGCGGGCGAGTTCAGCCAGATCGCGGTCCCGGGTCGGGTCGACCTCGTGCGGAAGATCGGACCGGAGCGCGAGGCGACCATCCGCGTCAACATCACGGCGATCCGCAACCGCGCCGAGCCGGACATCGTCATGCGCGAGGGTGACCACGTGATCGTGGGCACCGACTTCCTCGCCTATCCCCTCGCGGTCATCCGGAACGGCTTCCGGGTGAACTACGGGTTCGGGTTCCTGCTCGACCGGAACTTCGGAAACGACGTGTTCGGACCGCCTCCGGAGGCGGTCCGCGAGACCGTCACCATCACCAACTGACCGGCTCCCTCCACGCCGGGGCCGTTCAGCGGGTCGTTCGTCATGAGCAGCCCGGATCCGCGCGAACTCCCTCGTGGTCATCCGCGTAGCGGGCGACTTGCGCTCGCCCATGGCGAGCGCGAGGTCTGGTCTGCCCGGTCCAGAATGATCCGACCGACCCGATGCCATGCCTCGGGTTGGTCGATGGAGGGGACATGACGTCGTCCGTCGTCGAGACACGTTCTCCTGCGCCCTCGGTGCCGCGCCTTGCGGCCGGGGTCTGGACGCCTTCGGCGACGGTCCTCGCGGTCGTGGTCGCGGTGCTCCTCGCGGTGGTCGTCGCCACCTTCTGGAACTTCCTGAGTGCGCAGGTCCGCTACGCGCTGCGGCATCCCGCCGACTGGGGTCACACCCTGGTGATCCCGGGAATCGCGGCGTGGTTCGTCTGGCTGCGCCGCGGCGAGATCCTGAGAGAGCCGTTCCGACCGGCGTGGACCGGCCTGCCGGTCCTCGCGTTCGGGGTCGGCGCCTACATCCTGTGCACGTTCGGTCCGGGCGCGTTCGCGCTCCACCACAACGCCCGCGGGCTCGCCTTCGGGGTCAGCCTCTTCGGCCTGCTCCTGCTGCTGCTCGGGTGGCGGACGATGCGGTTCCTCTGGTTCCCGATCGCCTACGTCGTCGTCTTCGGCCAGACGATCAGCGACCGCATCCTCAACGTGGTCACCTTCCGCCTGCAGGACTTCTCGGCGCGGGGTGCCGAGATCGTGCTCAACCTCGTCGGCATCGACACCGACCGCGTCGGCAACGTGCTCACGGTCTTCCGCGACGGCGTCGCGCATCCGCTCAACGTCGCCGAGGCGTGCTCGGGGATGCGGATGCTGCTCGCGTTCCTCGCCCTCGGCGTGGCGATCGCCTACACCGGGCTCAAGCGTCCGTGGCAGCGGGTCGCCCTCGTGCTGCTCGGCGTGCCGGTCGCGGTCGTGGTGAACGTCTTCCGCGTGGTGACCCTCGGGGTGCTCAGCCTCTTCGACGTGCAGATGGCCGCCGGCGAGTTCCACCACCTCGTCGGTCTGGTCTGGCTGGTGCCAGCGCTCGCGATCTTCCTGGGAATCCTCTGGATCCTGCGGCGCATGGTGATCGAGGGAGAGACCCCGGAGGCGGCGCCGTGATCCGCTTCCGCCGGAGCGTGATCGCCGCCTACGTCGCCGCGTGCGCGGTGATGCTCCTCGGCGCCGCCGGCTTCCGGGTCGCGGTCGACCGCCTCAACGTCTTCGTGGTGAAGAAGCCCGTCGAGATGCGGGCGCCCCTCGCGACGATCCCCACCACGCTCGGCCGATGGCGACGGATCGGCGAGGACGCCCGCTTCGGAGAGGCGCTCGTCGAGGAGCTCGGCACCGCCAACTACCTCGACCGGACCTACGCGATCGACGGCGATCCCGAGAAGGGACTCGCGAGCCTTCACGTCGCCTACTACACCGGCGCGATCGACGATGTCCCGCACATCCCCGAGCGATGCTGGGACGCGGCGGGACTGCAGATGACCCGCCCGCCCGAGGTGGTCGGGCTCGTCATCGACGACTCCTCGTGGCAGGAGCAGGCGGATCTCGTCAACCGCTCGACCGGCGAGCCCTACCGAAGCGTCGAGGTCCGTCACCCCGTGACCGGCATGGTCGAGCGCGTCTACATGCCGATCGGACCGGTCGAGATGACCGTGACCGAGTTCCGCCCGGCGGGCGACAGCCGGCGGCGGCAGATGGGCGGCTACTTCTTCGTCGCCAACGGGCGGGCGACCCCGAGCGCCTTCGGCGTGCGGAGCCTCGCCTTCAGCCTCACCGACGAGTTCGCCTACTACTGCAAGGTCCAGGTCACGACCCAGGGAACCGCGGTCGGCGAGGCCGACCTCGAGCGCTTCCGCGAGGTCGCCTCCGAGCTGGTCTCGGAACTTCTGCCCCATCTGATGAAGAGGCTCCCCAAGTGGCCGGAATACGAGCAGGGCTCGACCGCGACCGCCGCGGGCGCCGAGGAGTGACGCCATGGCTGCTCGATTCGACCGCAAGTTCCTCCTGATCCTCGGCATCTCCGGCGCCATCGCGGCGGTGGTGCTCGGCGGTGCCCTCCTCGTGCTGCAGCCGTGGGGTCCGGCCCGCCACCTCCGCCGCGCGGAGGCCGCCGCGGCCGCCGGCGACTGGGAGGGCGCGTTCGCCTTCTACGGAAGGGCGTTCGGCAAGGAGCCCGGCAACATCGGATTCCTCGAGCTCACCCGGGAGTCGCTCCTCAAGATCGTCCCCAAGACCGCGACCGAGGCGCAGGAGAAGTACCAGACGCTGCTCGCGCTCCTCGACCGACGCACCCGCGTGGGCAGTCCCGATCCGCAGCGCTGGCAGGACTTCCTCGACGCGCTCGCGCAGCGGGCGTCCTGCCTCGACGACGTCGCGACCTGGACGGCGCTCGCCGACCAGGCGCGGATCATGAAGGAGTCCTTCGGGAGCGGCGATCCGGCCCGCGACCTCGCGGAGGAGTACCGCCTGTTCGCGACCACGCAGCGGGAGGCGTCGCTGCGATCCGACGAGCGCGAGGCGGTGATCGACGACTTCGAGGCGCTGCGGGATCGGCGGGGCACCTCCGACCGCGTGGTCGGGGCGCTGGCGCAGCTCCGCCTCGCCGAGGCGATCCAGCTCGCCGAGGCCCGGCGCCCGCTCGAGGCGGCGCCGCTCTTCGCCGAAGTGGACGAGCTGCTCGCCGATGCCGCGGGGGGCGACGTGGTCGGACCGGAGACCTCGATCGCGGCGCTGCGCCTCGCCCAGCACCGCCTGTCGTCCGGCGAGGGGGATGCCAACGCCGTCGACGCCGCCATCGAGCGGCTCGCCGACGTCGCGCCTCGATGCAGCGCCGCGGACCGGCTCCGGGTCGTCCGTGCGATCCTCGGATCCGGGCGGGTCTCCGCCGTGGAGCCCGCGATCGCCGTCCTCGCGGCGCACGTCGCCGAGCAGCCCCAGGACCTGTTCCACGCGCAGCTGCTCGCGTTCGTCGAGAAGTTCCGCGACGCGGACAGGTCGCGCGATCTTGCCCTCGCGCTGATCGATGCTCCCCGTCAGGCGGTGGGGCTGGTGTCGGCGTTCCAGGACGACCTCGCCGTCCGCGCGGCGCTGCAGGTCTTCGAGATCGACCTCGCATCATGGGCCTCCGCCACCGACGACGCGGGCCGCGAGGCGGCGATCGCGCAGCTCGAGAAGGGCCTGGCGGTCGTCGCGAGGCTCACCGCGGGCGCGGACGACACGATGCGCCTCGCCTGCGAGGCGAAGATCGAGTTCGCGCGAGGGAACGCCGCGAGCGCCTCCGCGAAGTTCGAGCAGGTCCTGCGCCGAGGTCGGCTGCGCGATCTCGACACCCTCTACTTCGCTGCCCTCACCGCCCGGCAGGTCGGGGAGAGCGGGCGGGCCCTGCAGCTCCTCGAGGAGGCGGATGCGCTCCAGCCCTCCAATCCGGTGATCCTCGCCCAGCGAGCCGAGATCTCCGCCCAGCTTGGTCGCTTCGAGCAGGCGAGGGCGCTCGGCGAGCGGCTGCTGGCGCTCGATCCAGACAACGCGATCGCCCGGCAGCTGGTGGACGCGGCGAGCCAGCTCGAGAACACCACGGTGGGAGCGGCGGACGATCCGACGAGCATGCGGCTCCGCGAGGCGGAGACCGCGTTCGCCGCCGACCGGCTCGACGAGGCCAGCCGCATCCTCGCGGAGCTCCGGACCGAGGCGCCGGAGGACGCCCGCGTGCCCCGTGCACAGGCGCAGGTCGCGCTCAAGGCGCAGCGCAACGAGGAGGCGCTGCGGTTCGTCGAGGAGGCGCTCGTCCTCGAGCCACGCGAGGCGACGATGCTTCGGCTCAAGGCGATGCTCTCGACCGAGGATCCGATCGAGCGGATCCGCTTCCTGACCGAGCAGAGCTACGAGGGTGACCCGGGACTTCCCGGCTACCTCTTCGCCGCCTTCGAGGCCGCCCGCCGCGAGTTCCAGCGGCAGTCCGAGCAGCTGCTCGAGAGCCAGCCGGAGGAGGCGCGTCGCTTCGCGGACCTCGCCATCCGCGCGGCGGAGGCGGCACAGCAGATGAAACCGCAGCTTGACCAGGATGGCGAGGCGATTCCCGCGGTGATCGCCGCGCGGTTCGACGATGCGATGGCTGCGCAGCGGTTCGACGAGGCCCTGGCGATCGCCGCCGAGTCCGCCGCCACCGGCGATGCCTCGCTCCGGCCGCTCCTCGAGTCGCGGGTGCAGCTCGTCCGCGGCGACCTCGGCGCGGCGCTCCAGATCCTCGACGCCGCGGTCTCCGCCGGCGCCACCTCCGCGATCCTTCAGCGGGAGCGGGGGCTCATCCTCGAGTCGATCGGTCGCCCCGGCGACGCGCTCGATGCCTACGCCGAGGCGCTCGCCCGCCGTCCCGATGACCTCGAGGCGATCCGCCGCCGCACCGCGCTGCTCGTGCGGTCCGGTCGCAACGCCGAGGCGCTCGAGATGCTCCGTGCAGCACGCCGCCTTGCGCCGCAGGACCGGCTGCTCGAGGACTCGTGGCTCGCGCTCGAGGGACAGTTCGGCGACCGAAACCTGGCGCTCGATCGCCGCCGCGACCGCTACTCGATCGACCCGTCCGACCCGCAGAACGCCGTGGGGTTCGCCCAGCTCCTGGTGGAGACCGCCCCGAGTCGGATCCACGTCACCGATCGAGAGGGGCGGGTGCGGTTCGGCGTGGGGCAGTGGGAGCAGCTCTCGCCGCTTGATCGCCAGCGCGAGCTTGATCAGGTCGCGGAGCGGTGGAACACCCTCGCCACCCGGATCTTCCAGGATCTGCTCGCGAAGGACCCGGACAACCTCGCCTTGGTGCGGACCTACGCGGCGTCGCTTCGGCGCCTCGGTCGAGCCTCCGAGGGAGAGCAGCTCCTCCGCGACTCCATCGAGCGGCGCGGCGATGCGGCGGGCAGCGAGGAGTGGCTGACGCTCGGCGTGTACCTCGTCGACTCGAGCAAGTCGGCGGAGGCGCTCGCGGCGTTCGAGAAGGCGATCGCGGTGCAGGACGATGCCCGCCGCGACGCCGACCTTGCCCTCTCCGACTTCTGGTTCCGGCGCCTCGACTGGGAGCGGTGCTTGATGCACCTCGACCGGGTCGCGGAGCGGAATCCCAACCGGGACATCGACCTTCGTCGGGTCGAGTGCCTGACCAAGCTCGGTCGGCTCGAGGACGCGGGACGCCTTCTCGCGACCGTTCCCGACCGCGACCTGACGACGCTGCTGCTCGAGGGTCTCATCGCGGACGGTCGCGGTCAGGCCGCGATCTCGTCCGGCGATGCCGAGGCAGCGGCGACGGCGTATCGCGCGTTCGAGGCGGCGGTGGCGGAGGCGCGGACGAAGGCGCCGGCGAGCCCGCTTCCTCCGCTGCAGCTCGCGACGAGCCTCCGCGCCCGGGCCCGCCTCAGCGGCGACTCCTCGATGCTCGAGGCGGCACGTCAGGCGGCGGAGGAGGCGATGCGGCTCGACCCGGCCAGCTGGGCCGCGACGCAGATGCGGGCCGACATCCTCGCCGACGCCGGCGACCTGAACGGCGCCGCCGCGGCGCTCGAGCAGTTCGTGTCGACCTATCCCGACCTTCCCGAGCCGCGCCGAAGCCTGGTCCGGATCCACATGCGGGCAGACAACCTTGACCGCGCGGCCTCCGTCATCGCCGAGGCGATCCAGCGGAATCCCAGCGACGCCGAGTGGCATCAGAACGCGGGCGAACTGGCGCTGCGGCGCCGGGACTTCGCGGGGGCGTCGGCCGCGTTCGGGCGGGCCTACGAGCTCGCGCCCAATCCCGCGACGCTGCACCGGCTCGTCGACATGCAGCTCCGCGTGCGTCCTCCGGACTACGCGGGGATCCTCGCGATCCTCGCGGGCTCCAAGGCCGAGGTCGATCGATCGGTCTACCTGCAGTCCGCTGAGGCGGCGGCGCTCTTCAACTCCGATCGGGAGCGGGAGGGACGCGAGCGTCTCCTCGCGAGCTATCGCTTCGCCAAGCAGGCGGTCGCGGAGGGTCGAGCCCAAGTCGGCATCCTCGATGGCTGGTACGCGAACCTGCGCTACACCTATCCGCCGTCGAAGGCCGCGGATGCCGAGGCGTTGATCCGAGCCGCCACGACCGACCCGTTGCATCCGACCGAGCTTCGCTGGCTCGCGGAGCTCTCCGCGGCGGCGGGTCCCGAGGGTCAGCCCCGTGCCGCCTCGCTCCTCGAGGAGGCGATCTCCCGCGACGACGGCAAGGATCCCGCGGTGACCTCGCGGCTCTTCCTCGACGTCGGGAACCTTCGCTACCTGAGCGGCGACTGCGCCGGCGCCGTCGAGGCGTTCGAGAAGTCCGCGTCGATGGGCCCGCCGAACCCGCAGACCCTCAACAACCTCGCGTTCCTCTGCGCCGACTGCCTCGGGGACGCGAATCGCTCGCTCCCGCACATCGAGCGGGCGCTCTCGATCTCGCCGAACACTCCCGAGTACCTCGATACCTACGGGTTCGTGCTCTGGAAGGCGGGTCGCCTGCCCCAGTCCGAGGAGATGCTCCTCCGCAGCCTTCGCCTGCGTCCGACGGCGCTGGCGAACTACCACCTCGCGGAGGTGCTGGCGGCCCGCGGAAACGCCGCGCAGGCCCGCACCGCCATCCAGCGGGCGAGGACCCTCGACCCCAGCGAGAAGATCCGGACCGACCTCGACGCGCTCGAGGCCCGACTGAACTGACCGAGCTCCCTCCCCGACCCGACCTTCGATCCTTCGTGCATCGACCGAGGACCTGACCATGACCAGGCTTGGATCCGCCCCACCCTCGCCCTCCGCCCGCGCCGCGACCCCCTCCGGTCGTCCGGCGTCCGCACTCCCCGCGATCGACCCGATCCGGCTGCTGCGGCAGAACTGGAAGCTGCTCGTGGTGGTGGGGGGATCGAGCCTCGTCGTCGGAGCGGCGATCTTCCTGACGCTCCTCTTCGCCTACCCGCGGTTCTCCGGCGAGGTGGTCTTCGAGCTGCCGCCGGTGGTCAGCGGGACCGAGGACCTCATGCCGGTGGAGAGCCGCAACGAGGACATCGTGATCCGCATGGCGCAGACCGAGTCGCAGCGCCTCGTGAGCCGCGAGGTCCTCACCCGCGCGATGCGTGGTCGCGACGTGGAGACCACCGACTGGAGCCAGTGGTTCCGCGACGGGGCGGGCATGTTCGTGGTCGACGACGCCGTGGACGATCTGATCGAGGACCTGCGGTCCGGTCACGTCCGCGACACGCTGTACTTCCGCCTCTCCTGGACCGCCGGGAACGGCGGCGACGTGCCGGTCGTCCTGAACCGGATCGCCGACACCTACATGGAGATGAAGGACGCGGAGGAGTCGTCGCGGTTCGCGAGCGACCTCCGGCTGCTGCGCGACCGCGAGAAGGAGATCGATCGGCAGCTGGTGCTCCTCTCGAACGACATCGCGACCTTCATCGCCTCCAAGAACATCACCGCCCTCGACGAGAACCTCGACCAGGGCCGCTCCGCGATCCAGAACCTCGGGCTCCGCATCAACGAGACCAAGTCGATGCTCTCGCTGCTCCAGGCGAAGCGGAACCAGACTCAGGCGAAGATGCAGGGCACGCTCGAGCCGTCCTCGGACGATCGCCGCCTCGCCGAGAGCGATCCCGAGATCATGCGCCTCAGCACCGACGTCCGCGACATGCGGATCCGCGAGGCCGCGGCGCGGGAGCGGTTCGGTCCCAACCATCCCGAGGTCCAGGCGTTCGCCCAGATGGCCCGCTCGGCGGAAGCCGAGCGCACCTCGGCGATCGACGAGCGCATCCAGCGGAACCTTACCGCCGACTTCAAGGAGACCACCGACCAGATCGAGAGCTACGAGGGTCTGCTGAAGAACCTCGACGAGGAGTACGAGGTCCAGGAGACCCGCCTCAAGGCGCTCGCCGCGGACATGGCGGAGCTCGAGGGCAAGCAGTCCCGCAAGGAGCGCCTCGAGACGGAGCGCACCGACGTCGGTCGGCAGATCGGCGAGCTCGAGCAGTTCCGTCGCCGCGAGTCCGCCCGCAAGGTGACCATCGCGCAGCGATCCACCACCCCTCGCGAGATGGCGTTCCCCAAGTGGTACGTGGTCGTGCCGCTCACGGTCCTCGCCGGGCTCGCCGGCACCGTGGGTCTCCTCTTCGTGCGGGAGATGCTCGACCAGCGGATCAAGTATCCCTCCGACCTCGCGTCGCTCCCCGGCGGTCGCGTGCTCGGGGTGATCCCCGAGCGGACGGACGACCCGACGTCGCCCGCCCGCGCGGAGCTCGTGGTGAGGGAGCAGCCTTCCTCCGTGCTCGCGGAGAGCTTCCGCCAGACCGCCACCGCGATCCAGCGGCAGATCGACGACGCGGGCGTGCGGACCATCATGGTGGTGGGCGCGCTTCCGGAGTCGGGCACCTCGACCATCGCCTCCAACCTCGCGGCGTCCCTCGTCGCGGGTGGTCGAAGCGTTCTGCTCGTCGACGCGAACTTCCGCCGCCCGCGGCTTGGGGAGATCCTCGGGCAGTCGCCCGGGCATCCCGGGCTCGGCGACCTCCTCGTGGGCGCCGGGCGCCGCGAGGACGCCATCATCGACTGCGGCGGCGGACTGCACCTCCTCCCCGCCGGCTCGGAGGTCAACCGGGTGGTCGAGCGGCTCAACACCGGGACCATGTCTGCGCTCCTCGAGGACCTGGCGCAGCGGCATGACGTCGTGGTGATCGACGTCGCGCCGTGGGTCGTCGCGGGCGATGCCGCGGCGCTCGCCGCCAAGGTCGATGCGGTCGTGCTCGCGGTCCGCGCCTGGCAGGAGCAGCGCGGTCTGGTCGCCCGCCTCGTCGGGCAGCTCTCCGGCTCGAAGGCCGCCTTCCTCGGCGTCGTGCTGAATCGCCCGAGGAACACCGCGGGCGGCTACTTCCGCAAGAACTTCGAGGCGATGGCGAACTACGCCTCGCCCCGCGCCACCTGAGGAACCAGGCTCCCCGCCGCTCGCCATGCTGACCCCGCCGTCGGCGATCTGGTCCACGCCTTCCGGGGGCGCCCCGATCGGTGCCTCCATGCTCGAACCCCTGCGCGCCATCTCCGACTCCTCGATCGACGCCGCGTCGGTCGCCGCCGCGTCGCCCTCGGCGGTGTCGCTGCTGAACGCCTACGTCCCGATCTTCTTCGTGGCGTTCGCGGTAGCGCTCGTCGTCACGCCGATCGCCCGCCGGCTCGCGGTCCGCCACGGCATCGTCGATCGCCCCGACGCGGTACGGAAGCTCCACGCCTTCCCGGTCGCGTACCTCGGCGGCACCGCGATCTTCGCGGGCGTCATCGCCGCGATCCTCTACAGCTACGCGAGCCACGAGCCTTTGGTGGTGCGCTTCGAGCCGGTCCCGATCGCGATCGTGATCGGACTGATCGCCATCGCCTTCACCGGGCTCGCCGACGACGTGTGGGGCTGGGATCCGCGCCTCAAGATCGCCGGTCAGCTGGTGGCAGCGGCGGCGCTCGCGGTGCAGGACGTCGGCGTCCGGGTCGCCATGGGAGTGCTCGGACCGGTGCTCGGCAGCCCCTCGACCGAGTGGCTCGAGGTCGGCGGGCTCGTCCTCACGAGCGGCGACGCCTACTACTGGGTCGGCACGCTCCTCGTCGCGGTGTTCGTCCTCGGCGGCTGCAACGCCGCGAACTTCCTCGACGGTCTCGACGGTCTCCTCTCCGGAACCGTCGCGATCATGGCGGTCGGATTCCTCGCGATCTCGATCGCGATGGCGGTCCACGCCGGCGGCGCCGACGCCCAGTCCCTCGCGGGATCGCGCATCGTGCTGAGCCTCGCCCTCCTCGGCGCGGTGCTCGGCTTCCTGCCGTGGAACTTCAACCCCGCGGTGATCTTCCTCGGCGACTGCGGCAGCCTGCTGCTCGGATACCTCTGCGCCGTGGTGATCCTGATGTTCGGCGACGAGGGCAAGACCCACCTCGTCTTCGCCGGACTGATCATCTTCAGCGTCCCGATCATGGACACGGCGCTCGCGATCCTCCGCCGCCGCCTCGCAGGCGTCTCCATGGCGACCGCGGACAGCAACCACATCCACCACCAGCTGCGGCGCAGCCTCGGCGGAGTGAAGCGTGCGGTGTTCGCGCTGTACGCGATCACCGCCTCCTTCGCGACCCTCGGCTTCACCCTCGCCTGGATGGTCCTCGAGACCATCGTCCGCGTCCGGGTGATCTACGCCGTCGCGGCGGTGCTCTTCGGGTTCATCGCCGCGTTCGCGATCAAGACCGCTCGAAGGGCGCAGTGGCAGGCCGGACTGGCGCCGGAGCTGCGCCAGGCTCCGAGCGCCTCGGCGACCTCGTCGCCGACGCCGACCGCGTCCACGCCCGAGCACGCGAGGACCTGAGGTCGGGCGATCGTCAGGGACGGATGGTGGCGCCCGACGCGACCAGGTCGCTCGGCTCCGCCTCGACCATCTTGTCGGGCGGTACCCCGAGATAGACCAGCGCCTCGTCCATGATGTCGCGGACCACCGGTCCCGCGAGGGCGCCGCCGCCGTAGGCGTTGGGCACGGCGCGGCGGTCGGGATCGTCGATGACGCACAGCACCGCGAGACGGGGCTGCTCGAAGGGCGCGCCGCCGATGAAGCTCGAGCGATAGCGATCCTCGAAGTAGCCGCCGCCGTCGGGCTTGGGGAGCTGCGCGGTGCCGGACTTCCCGAAGATCCGGTACCGCTCGGACTGCGCCTTCCGCCCGGTGCCGTCGAGCATGACCTCCTCCATCACCTCGCGGGCGAGCCGGGCGGTCCGCGCGGACACGGCACGCCGACCGGAGGAGATCAGGTCGCCCTCCTCGGGCACGGTCAGCCGCAGCGTCGGCAGCGTGCCGTCGCCGCAGAGCGCCGCGAAGGCGCGGATCATCTGCATCGCGGTCGTCCCGATCTCCTGCCCGAAGGAGACGGAGACCTGCGTGTAGAGCATCTTCCAGTCCTTCGGGGAGGTGACGAGACCCGCGGACTCGCCGGGCAGACCGCAGCTCGTCGACTCGCCGAAGCCGAACGCCCGCAGGCATTCCTGCATCTGGCGGGCCGTCATCCGCTGGCTCACCAGCGCCATGCCGGTGTTGAGGCTCTTGATCAGCACCTTGCGCCACGAGGACGGACCGTAGTACTTGACGTCGCGGATCGCCCGGGCGCTCCGACCGTTCCGCAGCACCATCGCCTCGCCGCTCGGCGTGGGAAGGACCTCCTCGGGACGGACGAGCCCGAGGTCGGTGGCGTACGCCCAGACGAACGGCTTGAAGGTCGATCCCGGCTCGTAGGGATCGGTCACGCTCCGCGGTCGCCCGAGCGCCGGATCGAGCTCCCGCTGCGGATCACGGCTCGGCTCGCGCCAACCCGGGCGCGTCCGGAGGACGTCCGCGACCGCGAGGATGCTGCCGTCGACGAGGTCGACGACGATGACCTGCCCGCCGCCGGCGTTCGACTTCTTCACCGCCTCGAGCAGGTTCCGCTCGGCGATCTCCTGCACGACCATGTCGATCGACAGGCGAACGTCCTCGCCGTCCTGCGGCGGCGCGTAGTCGCCCTCCGAGACGCGCAGGCTGCGTCCGCGGGCATCGCGGAGGTAGGTGACGCGACCGTCCTGGTGAAGCAGGTCCTTCTCGAACCGCGCCTCGGCGCCGGACTGGCCCGAGTGCTCGCGGGAGTCCTTGCCCTCGCCGGTCCAGCCGACCCGCCCGACGAGCCCGGCGCCGACCGAGCCGAAGGGCTGGATCCGCTTCAGCCTCGTCTCGATCCCGAGCCCGGGGATGTCGAGGACCGCGACCGCGTCGGCCTGCCACTCCTCGATCTCCGGGAGGAGGACGACGTAGCGCGAGTCCGCGCGGTCGCGCAGGCGCTGCTCGAGGTCGGCGGCGTCGGCGCCGATCGCGGCGGCGAGCGCCTTGGCGGCGTCGGCGAAGGGATCCGGCGGCGGCTCGGACGCGGCGGTCCCCCGCTCGGCGGCGCGGCGCTGCGGCGCCCACGACTGCTCGTAGAGGAACGCGGGGTCGGCGAAGAGCCGGCGGGTCAGCACGCTCATCGCGACGACCTGACCGCGTCGGTCGAGCACGCGACCCCGCTCGGCGGGTCGGGTCGCGGTCGTGGTCCGCGGGTCGAGGTGCCTCGAGAGCGCCGCGCTCGGCACGGTCTCGAGCTGGGCGACGCGGATGATCGTCGCGGCGAGCAGGCCCGTCGTCGCGAGGATCGCGCCGCGGGACCAGCGACCCAGACGATCAGGTCGGACCCCCGACGCGGGCAACGGGTCGGGCGTGGACGGGGGGACCGACGACTCCATCAGCGGCCTGCCTCGGCCTGCGCAAGAGGACGCAGGGGCACGAGGTCGAAGCGACCAGGAATCGCCTTCCATCCCTCGACCCCGTCCTTGATGGAGAGCCCGTCGAGCGCCGCGGCGATCAGGTCAGGACGGACCGCCTTCGCGACCTCCGCCCGCAGCAGCCCGAGCGATGCCTCCTGCCGACGGAGCCTCTCGCCGGCCCGCCCGATCTCGACGGCGGCGTCGATGCGGTGCTGGCGGTTGACGAGGAGCGCCCCCGAGGTGAGACCGAGACCAAGCAGCACGACGACGAGCTTCGCGAACATGGATGGACCTCCGCGTGGGCGGTGGCGGCGTCAGCGGGCGACGGGGATGCGGAGCTCGGTGCCGGGGCGGACGCGGTCGGGGTCGCTGATGCGGTCGGTGTTCGCGGCGACCAGCTCCCGCCAGCGCTTGCTCGAGCCGAGCGTGGCGGCGGCGATCTGCGAGAGCGTCTCGCCGTCCCGCACGACGTGGGTCCTCGCCGTCTCGACGGGAGCCGGGCTGAGCGGATCGCGGACGCCGGCGGGCGATGCCTCGCCCCCGAGCAGGACGGCGCGATCGGGGATGCGGAGGACGAGACCCGCCCGGAGCACGTTCGGATTGGGGAGGCGGTCCTTGTTGAACTCCGCGAGGGTCTGCCAGAGCGATCGGTCGCCGTAGAACTCGGCGGCGATCTTCGAGAGCGAGTCGCCCTCCGCGACCCGGTAGAGCTGCTCGTTCGGACCCGCGACCACCGGATCGACCGGCTTCGTGCGATCGGGCGAAGGCGGCACCGGGGGGTTCGCACCCTGTGGGCGGGGGGTCTCGTCCCGACCGGCGAGTGGCGGCGGCTGGGGCGGCGGTGCGCTCGGCAACTCCGGCGTCTCCCGCAACGTCGCCGGGGGAAGGTCCGCGACGAGGTCGTGCGGCCGGGAGCTCTCCGCGGTCTGGTCGCGGCGCTCGTCGGCGAGCGAGAAGTGGTCGGCGATGAGGATGCCCAGCACGAGGAGCAGGGCAAAGCCGATCACGAGGGTCAACTTCAGTTCACGGGTCATGAGAGGGCATCCGTGCCGGGGGCGGGGCGATCAGGGGACCTGCAGCGGCGCGCCGCCGACCGCGCCGCCGACCATGGCGACGCGGAGCTTGGCGGAGCGGGAGCGGGGGTTTCGGGCGACCTCCTCCTCGCCCGCCTCCACTGGGCGGCGGAAGGGGAGGCTGGCAAGACCGCGAGCCGCGAGGTCGGCGAAGGCGTGCTTCACCATCCGGTCCTCGAGGCTGTGGAAGGAGATCACGGCGAGCCGCGCGCCGGGGCGCAGCCAGCTGGATCGACCAGCGGCAAGCGACGCGGCGGCGTCGGAGATCGACGCGAGGAGCGATCGGAGCGAACCGAGCTCGTCGTTCACCGCGATGCGGAGCGCCATGAAGGTCCGGGTTGCGGGGTGCATGCGAGATCGACCCGCACGGGATCCGTACGCGTCGCGAACGAGCGCCGCGAGTTGCGAGGTGGTGGAGATCGGCGTCGCTTCGCGGACGCGTGCAATCTTTCGGGCGATCGCGGAGGCGAGCGGCTCCTCGCCGAGGACCCGGATCGCCCGGGCGATCTCGGTCTCCGAGAGCGAGGCGAGGAGTTCCGCCGCGGTGGGACCTTGGCGGCGGTCGAGCCGCATGTCGAGCGGTCCGTCGCCGCGGAAGCTGAAGCCCCTCGTCGGGTCATCGACGTGCGTCGAGGCGATGCCGAGGTCGGCGAGGATCCCGTCGGCGGCGAGATCCCTCGCGGCAAGCACCTCGCCGAGTCGGGCGAAGTCGGCGTGCACGAGCCGCAGGGGACCGGCTGCGGGCGCCGAGCCGTTGCGAGGCTCGATCGGCGGGACCTCCGCGGCGCCGATCAGACCGGCGAGGCGGACCGCCGAGAAGGCGAGGTTCTCGGCATCCCGGTCGAGTCCGAGAAGACGACCGCCGGGGAGGACCTGCCGAAGGATCGCCTCGGCGTGCCCGCCGCGCCCCACGGTGGCGTCGACGAAGGTCTCCCCCGGGCGCGGGGCGAGCGCGGTCATCACCTCCCGGAAGAGGACCGGCTCATGACCGGGATCGATCGGAACCTCAGAGCCCAAGCAGCAACCGCTCGGGCTTCTCGAGGCACTCCTTGACGTGCACGAGGAAGCCGACCGACTCCTGCCCGTCCACGATCCGGTGGTCGTAGCTCAGGGCGAGGTACATCATGGGTCGGAGGGCGATCTCTCCGGGCTTCTGCGGATCCTCGACCGCCCGCTTCATGATCTTGTGCATGCCGAGGATCCCCGACTGCGGCGGGTTCAGGATCGGCGTCGCCATGAGCGAGCCGTAGACGCCGCCGTTGGTGATCGTGAAGGTGCCGCCGGTCATCTCCTCGACCGCGAGCTTGCCGTCGCGGGCGCGGACCGCGACGTCGCGGATCGTCGACTCGACCTCCGCGAACGACATCGACTCCACGTTCCGAAGGACCGGCACCACCAGACCCCGCTCGGTGCCGACGGCGATGCCCATGTCCACGAAGTCGTGATGCTCGATCTCCTCGCCCGCGATGAAGGCGTTGAGCCGCGGATACTTCCGCAGCGCCGAGACCGCCGCCTTCACGAAGAAGCTCATGAGCCCGAGCTTCACGCCATGCCGCTTCTCGAAGGAGTCCTTGTGCTCCTCGCGGAGGCGAAGGACCTCGGTCATGTCCGCCTCGTTGAAGGTCGTGAGCATCGCGGTGGTCTGCTTGCTCTCGACGAGCCGCTCGGCGATGCGGAGGCGGAGCTTGGTCATCCGCTCGCGGCGCACGCCGCGGCTTCCGGGCGGGGCGCTCGGCGCGGCGGCGGGCTTCGGGGCGGGCTTTGGGGCAGGCGGGGTCGGGCCCGGGGTCGCGGGAGAAGGCGCCGCGCCGGCGCGCGGCGCGACGCGCCCCTCGGCGGCGTCGAGGACGTCTGCCTTCGTGACGCGTCCGCTTGGTCCGGTGCCCTCGAGGCGACCGACGTCGATGCCCTTCTCGGCGGCGATCTTGCGGGCGAGCGAGGTCGCCTTGCCGCCGTCGGTGCTCGACGGCGCGGCATGACCAGCAGCGTTCGGTGCCGCGGGCGCCGGGGCGGCGGGCGTCGAGCGCGCCCCGCCCGAGGCGGGACGCGCGGCGGCGGTGTCGATCGTGCCCACCGACGCGCCGACCTTCACGTCGGCGCCGGATGCCGCGGCGATCGAGAGCACGCCGGCCGCGGGCGCACGCAGCTCGAGGGTCGCCTTGTCGGACTCGATCTCCGCGAGGACCTCGTCCTTCTCGACCCACTCGCCGTCGGACTTCGTCCATTGACCGATGCGGACCTCGGCGATCGACTCGCCGGGACTGGGGATCAGCAGATCGACGCTCATGCGATGGGACCTGTTCGTTCGGTGACGGGAGGAAGGAAGGGAGGGAGAGAGGACGGACTCGCGGACCGTTGCTCGCGTGGACTACCGCGCGCCCGCGGCGTGCGCCGACTTCACGTCGCCCACGCCGCCGGCGGCGTCGGCCTCGGAGAGCGCGAGGTTCTTCGGCGCGACGCCCACCGCGTCGGCGATGAGCCGGCCCTGCTCGCGGGCGTGGATGCGGGTCGAGCCCACGGCGGGGGAGGCGCTCTCCGGGCGTCCGACGAACTCGAGGGACGCGCCGGTGAGGTCGAGCCACTGCGCCTGCACGAAGCGGAACGCGCCTTGGTTCTTCGGCTCCTCCTGCACCCAGATCACCCGCTCGACGTTGGGGAAGCCGTCGAGGAGCGCCTGGAGCTGTGCGCCGGGGAAGGGATTCAGCTGCTCGACCCGCACGATCGCGACGGAGCCGTCGGGTCGCTCCTGCCGTGCCGCGTCGAGCTCGTGGAAGATCTTGCCGCAGCAGAGGAGCACCCGCTTCACCGCCGCCGGGTCCGTGACGCGGGCGTCGGCGAGCACCGGCTGGAAGGAGCCCGCGAGGAAGTCCTTGAGCGGCGACGCCGCGGCGGGAAGCCGCAGCATGCTCTTGGGGCTCAGGGTGATCAGCGGCTTGCGGAAGAGCTGCAGCATCTGCCGGCGGTAGAGGTGGAAGAGCTGCGCGCTCGTCGTCGGCGCGGTCACGAGCATGTTGCCGCCCGCGCAGAGCTGGAGGAACCGCTCGAGCCGCGCCGAGGAGTGCTCCGGACCCTGACCCTCGTAGCCGTGGGGCAGCGAGAGCACGAGCCCGCTGTGGCGCTGCCACTTGAGCTCCGCGGAGGCGATGAACTGGTCGATGATGACCTGCGCGCCGTTGACGAAGTCGCCGAACTGCGCCTCCCACACGATGAGCATGCGGGGATCGGCGAGGCTGTAGCCGTACTCGAAGCCGACGCAGGCGAGCTCGGTCAGCGGGCTGTTGTGCACGCAGAAGCGGGCCTGCCCCGGCGCGATCGAGTTGAGGGCGAGGTGCTGCTCGCCGGTCTCCTGGCAGCGGACCACGCAGTGGCGATGGCTGAAGGTGCCGCGCTCGACGTCCTGTCCGGTCAGCCGCACCGGGACGCCCTCGAGGAGCAGGGTGCCGAACGCGAGCGCCTCGCCGGTCGCCCAGTCGACCAAGGCGTCGTCGGGCGCGGAGGCGAGCGAGCCGCGGAACTCGAGGACCTTGGAGATCGTGCGGTGGAGCGTGAGCGCGTCCGGCGCCCAGCCGATCGCCTTCGCGACGGCGGCGATCCGCTCGCGCGGCGCCGCGGTGTCGACGACGTCCCAGGTGAAGTCCTCGGCGAGACCCTGCCACATGTTGCGGAAGGGATCGATCGAGGGATCGACCGGCTTCGACTTCGAGCGGACCTGCGCCTCGTCCATCGCCTCGACGAGGCGGCGGGCGGTGCGCTCGAACTGCTCCGGGGTGATCGTGCCGTTCGAGACGAGGTGCTCGCGGTATCGCTCGAGGACTGGTCGCTGCGCCTTGATGCGCCGGTACATCAGCGGCTGCGTGAAGCTGGGCTCGTCCGCCTCGTTGTGGCCGTGCCGGCGGTAGCACCAGAAGTCGATGACCGCGTCGCAGCCGAAGGTCTGGCGGTACTCGAGGGCGAGCCGCGCGACCCACCCGCACGCCTCCGGGTCGTCCCCGTTCACGTGGAAGATCGGGCAGTCGACCATCTTCGCCACGTCCGTGCAGTAGCGGCCGCTGAACGAGTCGCGCTGCTCGGTCGTGAAGCCGACCTGGTTGTTGATGATGACGTGGATGGTCCCGCCGACGTTGTAGCCGTCGAGCCGCATCATGTTGAAGCACTCGGCGACGATGCCCTGACCCGCGAACGCGGCGTCGCCGTGCATCAGGAGCGGCATCACCTTCCGCCGTTCGGCGTCGCCCGCGAGGCGCTGCTTCGCCCGGGCGCGACCGAGCACGATCGCGTCGACGAACTCGAGGTGCGAGGGATTCGGGGCAAGCGCGAGCTTGATCGTCGTGCCCGCCGCGGTGGTGCGCTCGATCGAGTAGCCGGAGTGGTACTTGACGTCGCCGCCGCCCTCGATGAAGTCCTCCTGCCAGAGCTCCTCGAACTCGGTGAAGATCTGGTCGAAGGTCTTGTGCAGCACGTTGACGAGGACGTTCAGCCGCCCGCGGTGGGCCATGCCCATCACGATCTCGCCGACGCCGAGCGAGGGCGCCGACTCGACGATCACGTCGAGCATCGGGATCAGCGACTCGCCGCCCTCGAGCCCGAATCGCTTCTTGCCCACGTAGCGGGTGCGGAGGAAGCTCTCGAAGCCGTCCGCCTCGATGAGCTTGTCGAGGAGGCGCAGCCGCGCCTCGGGCGAGGGCTCCGGTCGGTTCCTCGTCGACTCCATCCGCTCCTGCAGCCAACGGCGCTTCGCGGGATCCTGGATGTGCATGCACTCGACGCCGACGGTTCGGCAGTACGTCTGCTCGAGCAGCTCGACGATCTGGCGGAGCGTCGCGGGCGCCTTCAGGGGAAGCAGCCCCGGGTCGAACGTGTCGTCGAGGTTCGCTGCCGAGAGCCCGAACGCCTCGAGGGAGAGCTTCTCCGGGCGCGGACGCTTGGTGCCGAGCGGATCGAGGTCGGCGGCGAGGTGCCCGAGGTCCCGGTAGTGATGGATCAGGGTGTCGACCCGCCACTGGTTCTCGTGGGCCCGAGCCAGCGAGCCATCCGGCGCGGTCTTGGCGCCCTTGGGCGGGGTCCGCGAGACGCCGAGGTCGAAGCCCTCGAAGAAGACCCGCCACTCCGGATCCACTCCGGTCGGATCTTCCTTCCAGCGCCGGTACAGGTCGTCGACGTACTCGCCGTTCCAGCCGTTCAGCGACGGCGATGCCCGATGGTGGGCCATGGTGCAGGGGACTCCGTTGGGGCGACGGCAAGCGATGCCGCCGCCGGTTGGGAGTGTATTGCCGACCCCGCGGCGTGCGACCCTCGAGGCGGATGTCTCGAGCGACCGCCTAGAGCAGGGCGACCGGATCCACGTCCACGGCGAGCGACTCGCCGGGTCGGATCACGCCTGCCTCCCGACCCCGTTGGAGCAGTTGCTGCAGGCGTCCGGCCTCGTCGGCGAGGAGCTCGATCTGAAGCCGGTGCCGACCCGACAGCCGGGCGATCGGGCAGGGCGCTGGTCCGCGGAGGTCGACCTCGCCCTCGGCGGCGAGGGGTCGGAGGGATGACGCGAGGGTCCGAGCGACCGTTTCCGCCCGCTCGAGATCCTCGTCCCGGATCACCAGCCGGACCATGCGGCGGCTCGGCGGGAGCCCGAACCGGTCCCGATCCCGGAGCTCGAGGTCTGCGAACTCCTCGAATCGGTGCAGGGCGGCGAGGCGGATCGCCGGCGCCTCGGGCTGGAAGGTCTGGACGATCGCCCGGCCGGCGGCCTCGCCCCGACCGCAGCGTCCCGCGACCTGGTTCACGAGCTGGAAGGTCCGCTCCGAGGCGCGGAAGTCGGGGAGGTTGAGGGCGGTGTCGGCGTTGATCACCCCGACCAAGCGGACCCCGGGGAAGTCCAGACCCTTGGCGATCATCTGGGTGCCGAGAAGCACTCGGATCGAGCCCCGACCAAACCGCTCGAGGACTCGGTGGAACTCGCCCGGGGCGTCCATGCTGTCGGAATCGACCCGAGTCACCGCGTCGGGCGTGGCGAGCTCGGGGAAGAGGTGGAGCAACTCCTCCTCCACCCGCTGGGTGCCAAGCCCGAAGACGGTGACCCCTCGTCCGCACTGGGGGCAGTGCCGGGGCATCCGCTGCTCGGTCCCGCAGTGATGGCAGCGGAGGAACTCTGGTCCGGGCGCATCCCG
>VGXO01000047.1 GCA_016873275.1 Phycisphaerae bacterium | reverse complement strand
GGAGCGCTCCACGTCGAGATCGCGCAGTCCGAAACTCCGGAACTCCGGAACTCCTCCCTGACGGAGCGAAGCGACGTCGGGGAGGTGGCTCGCTGGCGAAGCCAGCGAGACGGAGGGGAGGTCCGATCAACGGGTTGCTCGCCTCGCGAAGCGATTGCGCAGCGCTGCGCTCGCAACCCGTCGGAGTTGGTCCCCTCCGTCCTGCTCGCTGCGCTCGCAGTCCACCAACCCCACGGCTCCGCCGTGGGGAGGACTCTCCCTAGCACGCGCTCGCCTCTACCGCGATCCGCCCGGCTCGGCAGGTCGGAGCGCCGCGCGGAGGTTCGCGAGGTTCGATCGCATCACCGCGAGGAAGTCCCGCGAGCCGTCCGCGGCGCCAGCGGGCTCGACGACGACTGGGAGGATGCCAAGCGAGGCGAGCCGCGCGGCGACCTCCGGTCGCGGCGGCGCCTCCCAGAGCATGAACGACGCGCCCCTCGATTCGGCGAGCGCCGTCAGCTCCGCGAAGGCGGCATCATCGGGCAGGTCCTCCGGCTCCCAGTGGACGCTGCCGACGTCGAGCTCGTACGCATGGGCGAGGAAGTCGTAGGAGGGATGCGACGCCACCATCGCAGGCGCCTCGGCGAGGACCGCGGCGAACTCGCCGTGGAGGGTCGAGAGCTCCGCGTCGAGCTCGCGCCAGCGGGCGTCGATCGTCGCCTCCGACTCCGGGCGCACGCGGACGAGCCCGTCGCGGACCGCCCGCGCCTGCAGCCTCGCAAGGCCGAGGTCAAGCCACGCCTGCGCGGCGCTCGCGCCGTGGGAGTGCTCCGCGCCGCCGCCGTGGCGATGTCGCACGCCCTGGCGCTCGGGCGGGAATCGGCTGCGGGCGTTCGCGGTCGAGTCGATCGTCCGCGCCGCGGGCAGGGGCACCACCTCGCCCCACGGACTTGCGCCGGGACCTCCGGAGAGGATCAGCTCCGCCGACTGCACCCGCGAAATCGCCTCCGCAGGCGGCATCCAGTCGAGCGGATCCTCGCCCTCGGGAATCGGACGCTCGACGGCGATGACGCCCTCCGCCATCCGCCGCGCGAAGGTCTCGAGCGGCAGGTTGAGCGCCATCACCGCCTCGACCCGCGGCGGCTCCGGAGGCGGGCGGTCACACCCTCGCGAGAGCGCCGTCGCGGCGACGAGGAGGATGAAGCCGGGCGATTGGATCCGCATCGCGGGCTCGCGGGTCAGGCGGGCTGGCGGCGACCGGCCTCGACGAGGTCGGCGAAGTGCCGCAGGATCCGCTCGTAGAGGAAGTCGCCGAGGATCGCGTCCTCGAAGCCGGCGTCGATGTTCGGGTTGTCGTTGATCTCGATGACGACCGGCTTGCCGTCGAGGACCTTGAGGTCGACGCCGTAGAGCCCCTCGCCGATCAGGTTCGCCGCCTTCACCCCGAGGGCGACGACCGCCGGGGGCGCCTTGTCGATCGGCACCGTCTCGACGTCCCCCGACTCCATGCGGTTGCCGCGCTGCTTGGCGATCTGCCAGTGCTTCCGCGCCATGAAGTAGCGGCAGGCGAAGAGCGGCTGCCCGTCGAGCACCCCGATCCGCCAGTCGAAGTCGGTGGGGACGAAGGACTGCGCGATGAGGAGGTCGGAGTTCTCGAACATCCGCGGCACCGCCACCTCGAACTCCGTCGGCGTCTCGAACTTCACCACGCCCGCCGAGAACGAACTGTCCGGCTGCTTGATCACGCAGGGGAAGCCGATCTCCGACGCCACGAGCCCGGCGGTCTCCCGCGAGATGACCACCGTCCGCGGCGTCGCGATCCGATGCCGCGCGAGGATCTCCGCGAGGTAGACCTTGTTGCCGCAGCGGACGATCGACTCCGGATCGTCGATGACGACCAGTCCCTCGGCGCTTGCGCGGCGGGCGAAGCGGTAGGTGTGATGGTTGACCGCGGTGGTCTCGCGGATGAAGAGCGCATCGAACTCGGCGAGGCGACCGTAGTCGTCGCGACCGATGAGCTCGGCGTTGATCCCGAGCGAGGAGGACGCCTGCAGGAACCGACGCAGCGCCCGCTCGTCGGAGGGCGGGGTCGCCTCGCGCTCGTCGCGGAGGATCGCGAGGTCGAAGCGGGTCGTCGCCCGCGGCTTGCGGGAGCGGGGGGGCTTCTCGAGGAGCCGCCGCGCCTGCGACATCGCGAAGGGGCGGTCCGCGTCGGTGATGTCGCCGCCGCCGAGGATGCGGACGCCGTCGAGCTCCCACGCGCCATCGCGGGTGAACGTCGCCCGCAGGAAGGGCGCCGGGAAGCGACCGAAGATCGCCGCCGCGACCCGCTCGAAGCGGGGATCCTCGCAGCGACCGAAGTGGACGGTGATCTCGTGCCGCGTGCCCTCGACCCCCGCGAGGCTCCGCTCGATCGTCTCCTCGAGCTCGCTCGCGGCGAGGCGGATGAGCGGCTGCAGCTTCAGGTCCTGGATCGTCTCGATCGAGGGGAGCGGGCGGTGCCCGCGGGCGGTCGCAAGGAGGCTCACGTAGTAGCCGAAGGTCTGGTAGCGGTAGCTGCGGCAGAGGTTCAGCACCTTCGCCCGAGGCAGGTTCGCGAAGCGCTGGTCGGTGAGGTAGCGACGCGCCGCGACGACCTCGATCGGATCCTGATCCGCCGCGGGCGCCTCGAAGGGCCACGACTTCGGCTGATCGACCACGATGAGCACCATCGAGGCGTTGGGAACGCGCCGCGAGGCGGGCGCCTCGGTCTCGGCAAGGCGCACCGCGTCCGCGCTCTCCGCTCGGACGATCAACTCACGGGTTGGAAGGGACGCCGGACTGGGAGGCTCCACGGTCGGCACGCTTCGGTCCTCGTGGGACCGTTCCCAAGCCGGTCCTCGGACCGGACGGCGCTGCACGGCGGGAACGAACGCTCGCCTGCCGAGAGCGCGGCGGAAGTCTACCAAGCATCGGGGCGGGTCAAGCCCACTCCGACGGCTCATCCGAGGTCGCTCAACCTCCGGTCGCGTCGAGATACTTCGGCAGCTGCTGGCGGCGCTCGGGAGGCGCCTCTCCTCCGCGGGGAATCCGCTGCTCGAGCCGCTCGAGGGTCTTCCGAAGCGCCGGCTGGCTTCCCGGGTCCGCGTCGAGGAGCGCGAGCCCCTCGATGATCTGCCGACGGGCCTCGGCGTACGCCTCCGCCTCAAGCAGGACCGACGCCAGGGTCGCCCGCATCGCCGGGTCGTCGGGGCTCGCAAGCACCGCCGCCTCCGCCTCCGCCCGCGCCTCCGGCACCCGCTTCAGGGCGAGCAGCACCAGGGCACGAGTGTCCCGCAGCGCCGGGGTATCGGGCATCAGCAGGCTCGCCTCGTCGATGAGCGAGAGGCTCTCCTCGGAGACCTGGCGCAGCTCCACCTGCCGGTAGGCGATGTTGTTGAGCGCCGATGCGGTGAGGGAGTGGACCGAGGCGAGGGATGCCCGCTCCGACTCGCCGAGCTCCGACCACCGCCGCATCCGTTCGCGGTCGGCGGCAGAGACCGCGTCAAGCGCCCTTCGATAGTTCTCGACCGCCCCGGCGAGATCTCCCCGACCGGCGAGCAGGTCGCCTCGGACGAGATGAATCGACGGGATCGCCGGATCCACGCGGGCAAGCAGGGCGTCCGCGAGGTCGAGGCTCGCCGGATCACCGGTGCGGGCGAACGCCAAGCTGATCTGCACCGCGAGATCGAGGTCGATCCGCGGATCCGTCGCCCGGACCTCCTCGGTCGCGGCGAGCAGCCGCTCGATCGAGGGGGCGGCGAGACGCGGGATCGCCCGCGCCGCGATCGCGAGGAGCGCCCGACGATCCCCGCCCAGCGCCGCCAAGGCGTCGTCGATGCGTCCGAGCGAGACGAGCGCCCGCCCCCGCAGGGTCGCCAGGAGCGGATTGCCACCACCGGTCGCGATCGCCCCCTCCGCGACCGCGAGCGCCTCGGCGGGTCGCCGAAGCTCGAGCAGGACGCTCGCCCGAAGGAGCGCGACCTGCGCGGGATCGGCGCCGGGCGTTCGCGCGAGCTCCTCGACCGCGAGCCTCGCCTCCTCCGCCCGCCCGAACTGCAGGAGCGTCTCCGCGAGCAGGACCTTCACCGGCGCGGACTCCGGGAACGCCGCCGCCGCCCGACGGGCGAGGTCAAGCGCGACTTCCCCGCGACCGGCGAGCGAGTGCAGCAGCACCGCGAGGCGCCAGGCGGCGGGCAGCCGAGGATGCTCCTCGACGATCGCCACCGCCCGCTCGAGGTCGCTCGGCGATGGCTCGAGGTTCCCCATCGCGTTCGTCGCCTGTCGCTCGAGCTCCGCGACGGCGAGCAGCCCGGGCGCTGCGCTCGCCAGCGCCTCGCGGAGCTCCGGCGACTCCTCCAGCCGCCAGCCCGGATGGGAGGAGCGGGTGACCGCCCAGGAGACGAGCTCCGGTTGGTCGACGTCCCGCAGGAGACCCTCCCGAACCAGCGCGACCGCCTCGTCGAGGCGATCCCGGACCTCCATCCAGGTGGCGATCGTCGCGACCGCGCCAGCATCGCTGCGGCGAAGCGCGAGGAGCTCGGCCGCAGCGCGGTCGGCGTCCTCGACTCGCCCGCTCTGGAGACCGAGCACCAGCTTGAGGAGCGGCATGTCGAGGTCGCCGCTCGCCTCCTGACGGGCGAGGAGCCGCTGCCACGCGGCGTCCGGTTGACCTTGGGCGAGCTCCCAGTCCGCCGCGGCGAGCACCGCCCGCGAGGTGGCGTCCGAGCGCGATGCTGCCTCGCGAAGCACCCGTCCCGCCTCGGCGGTCGCCGCCTCGCTCCCGGTCTGGGTGAGGCACTGGGCGAGCGCGAGGCGATCCGACTCCTCGCCGAGCTCCGCGACCAGCGCCCGCATCGCGTCCGCCGCCTCCGCGGCTCGACCCGCGGCGAGCATGGCGGACGCCGCCTGCCGACGGGCAACGGGGTCTCGACCCGCGCGGGCGAGCTGCTCCGAAGCGACCTCGAACGCCGCCGCGGACTTGCCGCCGGCGAGCAGGATCTGCACCAGCTCGGGATAGGGGGAGAGATCGTTCGGTCGCAGCTCGAGCCGCCGCCGGATCGCCCGCTCGATGAGCGCCGCGTCCGGCTCGGGCGCCGAGGCGAGGAGCCGCGCGAGGAGGAACGGCACCCGCGGATCCTCCGAGCCAGCGTCCACGAGCGCGAGCAGCGACGCCACCAGCGGATCGCGCCTCACCCGCTCGTCGCGGCGGAAGAGAAGCGTCCATCGGCTCTCCGCCAGGAGCACCTCGGGATGGTCGCGACCGAGCGACTCCGCGAGGCGGTCGATCGTCGATCGAGACGCCTGCTCATCCTGCCAGACCTCGTCGGTGGAGAGGATCGCAAGCGGCGGTCCCTGACCGGCGAGGAGGAGCGCGAGACGCTCGCCGCGGAGGGAGGTCGCCTGCGGGAGACCGGATCGCCCGGCGAACTCGGCGAGCACGCCCAGCTGCGTGACCCGATCCATCGAACGCCCCGGCTCCGCGACCGCTGCCGCGAGCAGCTCGTAGCCCGCGTCCGGTCGCCCCTCTTGGGCGAGCCGCTGGGCTCGAAGCGCGGCGATCGCGAGAGTGGTCGGATCAGCCGCCTCGAGCCGTCGGATCGCGCTCTCGGCGCGGGGCGAGCCGGTGCTCGCCGCGACGCGACCGAGCCGCTCGACGATCGGCGGCGGAAGCACCGCGGGTCGATCGAGCACCGCCAGCCCACGCTCGACGAGCGCCGCCTCGCCGATCGCGGCGCCATGCTCCGCGACGAGGACCGCGACGCGGGGATCCCCCTCGCTCCGCTCGAGGACCTCGACGAGGTACTCCGCGAGGGTCCCGTTCGGTTGGAAGCGAAGCCGGAGGTCGTCGATCGAGCGTCCCGTGGCGGCGAGGTTCGCCCAGAGACTTCCGAAGGTGCTCACGACCGGAAGCTGGTTGCCCGAGCGACCGAGGAGCTGGCTCGCGACCTCGATCGCCGCGCCCGGAGCGCCCTGCGACTCGAGGGCGACCGCGAGGACGAGACCCGCCCGCACCCACGAGCCTCCGGAGGTCTGGAAGGCGACCCGAAGATCGACGACCGCGTCTCGAGCGTTCCCCTCCTGAAGCCGCTGCTCGCCGCGAAGCAGACGAAGCAGCACGTCGCCCGGCGCCAGCTCGAGCGCCGCGTCGAGCGCCTCCGCGAACGCCGGCGAGGAGCGCGGACCGCGCGCGGCGAGGAGGACCGCGTCGAGCCACGCCTGACGGCTCCGCCGCTCGACCGCGGGAAGTCCCGCGATCGACCGCCGATACGCCTCCGCGGCGGCGTCGATCGAGGGATCGGCGACGCCGAGGGCGGCGAGCCGCAGGCGCCACTCGAGGAGGCGGCGCGAGTCCCGACCGAGCAGGTCGGTCGCCCGGGCGACCTCGGCCGACGCGGCGTCGAGGCGACTTGCCTTCACGTGGCGGTCGATCGCGAGGTCGACCAACGCCTCCTTGTCCCGACCGGCGACGACGGCATCCTCGATCACGGTGCTTCCCCGCGCCGGGTCGCCGAGCAGGTCGAGGACGTCCGCGATCGCGGCGACGGTCCCCGGGTCCGTCGGACGAAGGCGGACCGCGGCGTTCACGCTCGCAAGCGCGTCGTCCCGGAGCCCGCGGGTCACCTGCATGTCGGCGAGGATCGCCTCCCTTGCGGCGGCGAGGTTGGCGGGCACCGTCCAGGTCCGCACCCGCCGAATCGCCTCGTCGAAGGTGAGGTTCTCCTGCGAGAGGACCTGCAGCCGCGCGCGGAGGCTCGAGATGTCGGCGTCCTCGAGCGAGGTGAGCCGCGTCGCGAGGCGCTCCGCGTCGGCGGTTCGTCCACGCGAGGTCGCGACGGAGATCTTCACGGAGATCGCGTCTGGATCATCCGGCTCGAGCAGCAGCACCTCGTCCGCGGTGCGGTCCGCCTCGGCGGCGTAGCCCACCATCGCGTAGAGGCGAAGGAGCGCCTTCACCGCGTCGACGTCGGTGCGGTCAAGCTCCGCGATCATCTCCCGCGTGCGGATCGCGGCGAGGAGGTGTCCTCCGTCGCTCGTCGGCACCGACTCCCGGGCGTCGGCGAACGTCTCAAGGAGCTCGCGGTCGTCCGGACGCGCCCGCACGACCCGGCTCAGCGGGGCGAGCGCCTCCGCGACCTTGCCCTCCTCGAGGAGGCGGAAGCCCTCGGCACGCTCCCGGTCGAGCCACGCCTGATGGCGCCACTCCTTGGCGACGAAGAGACCGCCCGCGATGACGCCGAGCAGCACCACCACGGCGAGCACGATGAGGAGCGGTCGGTGGCGGACCGCGAAGGATCGGCGGGCGGCGAGCGAGGATCGAGGCATCCTCGGAGTATGACCTATCGCCCCGGACGGCGGAACCCCGCGGCGACGCTCCGCCTCGGTCGACGGTCAACGACCCCATCTGGACCCGCACCGATCACCCAGACACGCTGCGTGCGAAGCAGCGCCGTGCGCTTGAGGCTCCCACGGCAATGCGTCGTGTCCTGACTCCGCGTGCCCTGATGCCCGCTTGGATCTCGCGGGCGTCGAGGTCAGAAGGGAATGTCCGCGTCGTCGTACTGGACCGCGGTCGCGGTCTCGCGGGGAGGGGTCTTGCTCGATCGATCCTCGCCACCGCCGCCGCCACCGCCGGCATTCCCGCCGCCGCCTCGCGAGTCGATGAACTGGAAGTTCTCGACGACGACCCGCATCTTCGACCGCTTCGCGCCGGACTGATCCTGCCAGGTGTCGAGCTTGAGGCGTCCCTCGATGAAGACCGGGCGACCCTTCGCGAGGTACTTCGCCATGACCTCCGCGGTGCGACCCCACGCCTCGCAGTCGACGAAGGTGACCTCCTCGCGCTCGGCGCCCTCGCGGTCCTTGAAGCGGCGGTTCACCGCGAGACCGATCTCGGCGACCTGCTGATTTCCCGCGGTCTGCTTGAGCTCGACGTCGCGGGTGAGGTTCCCCATCAGGAAGACGCGGTTGAAGCTCGCCATGGAGGGACTCCTTTCTCGACCCGACTCGCCTCGGAGGCTCGCGCGGGCGATGCTCGCCCGACGCGCCGTGCGATCCCGGGATCCTGCACGAACTCAGGCGGCGGTGCCCGACTCGTGATCGGGCGGAGGATACCCGCCTTGGGTCGGGTCCCGACCCAAGGCGCCGAAGTTCCGGACGGGTCCAAGGCGTCGGCAGGATGCATCCCGCCGGGACGCAGGATCACTCCCGCTCTGCGTCGCCCGCGCCCCGGGAGTCCTCCTCGTCCATCGCCTGCTGACCACGCAGCGCGATCTCGTCGAGGAGCCGCTGGTTGCCCTCGGGATTGAGCATGTGCTCGGGGAGGACATGGTCCGCCCGGAGGACCATGCTCCGGAGGATCAGCTCGGAGAGGTTGCAGTCCCGCTCGATGCGGGCCAGGTTCTTGGTCGGCGCCCGGAAGTAGGCGAGCAGGTAGAGACCGCGCTTGTTGCCCTTGATGTCGTAGGCGAGGCGCCGCTCGTCCCACTTGACGAGGCTGATCACCTCGGCCTCGCCCCGCTGGAGGATGTCGCGGACGTGCTGGACGGTCGCCGCGAGGTCGGCCGCCGCAGACTGCGGGAAGAGGAACATGCCCTCGTAGGGGCAGACGCGGTCGATGGCGGGGGTGGTGCTTGCCATGGTGTGCACTCCTTCTAGAACGGGCTGGATCGGGGGCGGTCTGGTTCGACCGTGATGGATGGTTGAGGACGAGAGCCTTGAGACTGGGGACGGGGGGGAACGACGTCGGTTGGAACTCAGGAGGGTGAGCGCCCGGCGGATCCGGGCGACGAGGCATCGGGGGGCGTGGCGGGACGGTCGGGTCGGGTGGGTCGCGGCGTCCCCGCCGACTCCGGACGATCGGGACGGTTGAAGCGGTTCATGGCGGCGGGCAGACCCTCGCTCGCCCAGACCTCGACCGCGTCGGCGGCGAGGGCGATCCCCGCATCGACGAGCGGACGCTGCTCCGGTCGGTGACGTCCGAGGACGTAGTCGGACCAACTCTGCTCGCCCGGACCGTCGATGCCGACCCGGCAGCGCGGGTACCTGGCGCCGCCGAGCGCCCGCTCCACGTCGACGAGTCCCTGATGCCCGCCGGCACCGCCCTCGCCTCGCAGGCGGATCGTGCCGCAGGGGATCGCCATGTCGTCGACGACGACCATGAGGTCCGCGGCGGGGTCGAGCTTGTGGAAGCGGATCGCCTCCGCGGTCGAGAGCCCGGAGCGGTTCATGTAGGTCAGGGGCTTCAGCAAGAGGACCCGCTCGCCGCGGACCGGAACCTCCTCGAGCAGTCCCTGGAACTTCGACCGCGCGAGGCGACCGCCGCTCCCGTGCCGGGAGGAGAGCAGATCGACCACGTCGAACCCGACGTTGTGGCGGGTTCCGCGATGCTCCAATCCAGGGTTGCCGAGTCCGACGACGAGCTTCACGGCTTCGGCGCTGGTCAGGCGCCCTCCTCCGGGGTCTCCTTCTTGGCGGTGATGACCTCGGGGGTCGTGGTCGCGGCGACCGCGGTCGCCTCGCCCTTCGCCTCCTCGGCGACGTACTCGAGGTGCGCGACGAGCGCCGCGGGGTTGCCCACGACGACGCAGCCCTTGGGCATCGCGAGGTCGGCGAGGGTCAGGGCGTCGCCCGGCATCTTCTCGAGGTCGACGCGGACCACCTCGGGGATGTCCCGCACCTTGCAGCGGACCTCGAGCTCGTTCATGACGTGCGTGAGCACCACGCCCGCCTTCGCCGCCGCCGCGGGGGCGCCGACGAAGTTGAGGCGGACCTTCACCTTGACCTCCTCGTCGAGGTTCACCCGGGCGAGATCGACGTGGATCACGTCGTCGCCGAGGTGACCGAACTGCAGGTCGCGGACGAGGCAGGTCTCGGCGCTCGCGCCGCTCTTCACGTTGAAGACGTGGATGCCCTGGTGGAGGTACCGAAGCGTCTCCACCGCGTCGAGCGTCACCGCGAGCGGATCCTGCCCGTGACCGTAGATCACGGCGGGCAGGCGACCGGCGGCGCGGAGGCGCCGAGCCTGGCGGGTGCCGAGGCGGTCGCGGGTCTGGGCGAGCAGGGTGGGGGTCTCATGGCTCATGACGTGGGTCTCCTGACGGAACGGATGAAGGTTCGAGTGGTGGTCCTAGCGCTTGGTGCCCATGCCGCTGCGGAACATGGCGGACACCGACTGGTCGTGATGGATGCGGTGGATCGCCTCGCCGAGGAGCACCGCGACGCTGCGGACCACCAGGCGGTCGCCGAGCGCGGCGAGGCGGTCGCCCGCGGGGATGGTGTCGGTGACGACGACGCGGTCGATCGGCGCATCGGCGAGCCGCTGCGGGGCGAGCCCCGCCATGACGGCGTGGGCGCAGGCGACGTGGATCCCGCGGGCGCCGCGGTCCTTCACCAGCCGCGCCGCCTCGCAGATCGTGCCGCCGGTCGAGATCATGTCGTCGAACATCAGCACGGTGCGGTCGGCGACCTCGCCGATCAGGCTCTTGAGGACGACCTCGGTGCCGCTCTTCCGCCGCTTGTCGATGATCGCGAGGTCGCATCCGAGCGCGTTCGCGTACATGTTCGCGACCTTCACGTTGCCGACGTCGGGCGAGACGACCACGCAGTCGCCGAGCGCCGAGCGGATCGACTCGAAGTAGGAGAGCAGCACCGGCGCCGCGGTGAGGTGATCGACCGGCAGGTCGAAGAACCCCTGGATCTGCGCCGCGTGGAGGTCCATGCAGAGGACGCGGTCCGCGCCCGCCTCGGCGATGAGGTTCGCGACGAGCTTCGCGGTGATCGGCACGCGTCCCTCGTCCTTGCGGTCCTGCCGGGCGTAGCCGAAGTAGGGGATCACCGCGGTGATCCGCTTGGCGCTCGCGCGGCGGAGGCAGTCGAGGTAGATCAGCAGCTCGACGAGGTTCGAGTTCACCGGCTCGCAGGTCGACTGCACCACGTAGCAGTCGCGCCCGCGCACGTCCTCCTGGAGGCGGACGATCAGCTCCCCGTCGGGGAACCGCTCGACCGAGGACTGCCCGAGCGGCAGGTCGAGGTGGTCGCACATCGCCGCGGCGAGCCGCTGGTTCGAGGTGCCCGAGAAGATCTTGAGGTGCTCGCGGTCGCTCGCGCTCATGCCCGGGCTCCTCCGGCGGCGGCTCCGCGGGCGCGGAGGATGCGGTCGACCTCCGCGAGCTGCTCGGGCGTGTTCACGGAGAGGACCTCCTCCGGCGGCACCGCCGCGACGACCTCGACCGCCGGCGACGCGAGGCGACCCGCGTGCTCGTCGGCAAGCAGCAGCGAGAAGACGTCGGTCAGGTAGATCTCGCCCTTCGCGTTCGCCCGACCGAGCCGGGGCAGCGCCGCGCCGAGGACCTCGCCGCGGAAGGCGTAGACGCTCGGGTTGATCTCGGAGATCCGCCGCTGCGCCTCGGTCGCGTCGCCATGCTCGACGATGCCGCGGAAGCGACCTCGCTCGTCGCGGTCGATGCGACCGTAGCCGGTGGGATCGGGCACGCGGCTCGTCGCGAGCGTGGCGGCGGCATGGCTTCGTCCATGCGCCTGCATCAGCGCGGCGAGGGTCGTGCCGCGGACGAGCGGTCCATCGCCGCAGAGGACGATGACGTCCCGCCTCGCCTCCTCGGGGGAGAGCGCCGTGAGCCCGCAGGCGACCGCGTGACCGGTGCCGAGCTGCTCGGACTGAAGGGCGAAGCGGAGGTCGTCGTCGCCCGCGAACTCCTGCCGGACGAGGTCCGCGCCGTGACCGATCACGAGGACGATCGGACCCGCCCCGATCTCACGAAGCGCCCGCACCACCCAGCGGACCATGCTGGCGCCGGCGGCGCGGTGAAGCACCTTCGGAAGATCGCTCTTCATCCGCGTGCCCTTGCCGGCGGCAAGGACGATCGCGACGGGCGAGGTTGTCGGGGAGGACTTCGAGGAACTCACGTGACCCTGACGGCGACGCCGTCCAGGCGCTCTGCGCGGTGGTCCGCGCCACTGGCCCGCCTAGATTCGAACTAGGACACCTTGGACCAAAACCAAGTGTGCTACCGTTACACCACGGGCCATCAAGGACGGTCGGATCGTAGCCGGGGGCGAGGTTCGATCGGCGGTCCGAGACCGTCGCGAACGAATATCGAGCCCTGCGAAGAGACCTTGTCCGGCGGGGATGCACCGCCTCGGCCCGAGGGCACTTCAGCCATGCGTTGGAGGAGGTCCGCCGACCTCGACCGAGGACTCCGACGCGGGCGGAGTCCGGGAGAACCGGCGTCCGGGACCGCGGCTTGACGAAGGCTGGAACGTGCGTCGCCGCGACGCACGCCCCACGCGACGCCTCGATCGAGCGGATCGAGTCAACCGCGGCCCGAAGGGGCGAAGTGTAGCGGTTGGTCCCCCCTGATCAAGCCTCGGCAAGACTGATCACGCCTGACCGAGGTTGGTCGAAGCCGGAGCAAGTTCGATCAAGACCTCACGCAGTGCCTGCCCGGGGGGAGGCCCCCCCCGGCGTGCGGGTCTCGGCGCAGGGGGGATCGCTGGTCTCGTCCCACGGTCTCATCAGGGTCTCATCAGGGTCTCAATATCCTCACCGGCCCGTCCTCACCCGCGTCGCCCTCCCCGAGCTTCTCCATGACCACCGTCACGCCTCCCTCGACCGCTCCCCGCACGGTCCTCGAGTCGGTCGATCCAGCCACGGGCGAGGTGGTGGGCGCGGTCCCGATCACGCCGGTCGAGTCGATTCCTGCGGTCGTCGCCGCGGCGCGGCGGGCGCAGGTCGCGTGGTCCGCGGTCCCCCTCGAGAAGCGAAGGGAGATCCTCGCCCGCGCCGCGGAGGCGCTATCCGCCGATAGCTCGGCGCTTGGCACGCTCGTCACCCGCGAGATGGGGAAGCCTCTTCCGGAGGGGATCGGCGAGGCGAAGCATGGCGCGAGCGCCTACCTCGAGGACCTCGCGGAGATCGCCCGCAGCCTCGCCCCGATCGACCGAAGCGACGCCCGCACGTGCAGCCAGCTCCGCTTCGATCCGCTCGGCGTCGCGGCGGTGATCACCCCGTGGAACTTCCCCGTGCTCATGGCGCAGGACTCGGTGCTGCCCGCGCTCCTCGCCGGGAACGCCATCGTCTTCAAGCCGAGCGAGGAGACGCCGCTCGTCGGTGATCGCTGGGCGGCGCCGATCCGCGAGGCGCTCCGCGCGGCGGGGCATGACGAGGTGCTGCAGGTCGTCCATGGCGACGAGGCGCAGGGAAGGGCGCTCGTCCGCGCCGACGTCGACCTCGTCGTCTTCACCGGGAGCCGCGCCGCGGGCGCGGACATCCTCTCCGCCGCCGCCGGCACGCTGAAGCGGGTCGTCCTCGAGCTTGGCGGCAAGGACCCGCTCGTCGTCCTCGCCGACGCCGACCTCGACGCCGCCGCCGCGTTCGCCGCCCGCAACTGCTTCCGAAACGCCGGTCAGGTCTGCGTGAGCACCGAGCGGATCTACGTCGATCGCGCGGTCTCGGAGCGCTTCACCGCGCTCCTCGTCGAGAAGGCGCGGGGTCTGCGGCAGGGCGCGGGCACCGAGGCGGGCGTCGCGGTCGGACCGATGGTGAACGCGAGGCAGAAGGCGATGGTGCTTCGGCAGATCGAGGACGCGGTCAGGCGGGGGGCGAAGGTCCTGCTCGGCGGCACCGCGGGCGAGGGGAACTTCGTGCCGCCGACGGTGCTCGTCGATCTCGACCACGCGATGCCGATCATGCGCGAGGAGACCTTCGGACCCGTCGCGTGCGTGATGAGCTTCCGCGACGAGGAGGAGGCAGTGCGCCTCGCGAACGACAGTCCCTACGCCCTCGGGGGCGCCGTCTTCGGGAGCGACGCCCGGGCGACCCGCGTCGCGGAGCGGCTGACCTCGGGCATGGTGGGCGTGAACCGCGGCTGCGGCGGCGCCGAGGGAACGCCCTGGGTCGGTGCCCGCCAGTCGGGCTACGGCTTCCGCGGAGGTCCCGAGGGTCACCGGCAGTTCGCGCAGGTGCGGGTGATCAGCAAGACCCGACCCTCGGAGGGCGCATGAACCTCGGCGACGGACCGGCATGGCTTCCGCTCGTCGGCGTGATCGAGGTGGTGGTCCGCGAGGTCCGACCGGTCTCGATCCACGGCGACCAGTACCTCGACTTGGTCGTCTCGCCCGACGGGCGCGAGGTCGCCCTGGTGCGGGCACCGCTTGCAGCCTGCGCGACGCCGCCGCGCGGCGGCGATCGCGTGAGGCTCCATCTCCTCATGCGGCAGGTCGATCGCGTCGAGCGGCTCGCATGACTCGCATGACTCGCATGACTGCGTCCGCGGTGCGGGCGGCGCCGGCGCCTTGCCGCATCGAGCCGGCGTGAGGATCCTCCCGGTCATGACCAAGCGACCCCCGTCCACGGACCGCTCGCTCGGGCGAGGTCGGCGGCTCGAGCTCATCGACCGCGGCGGCTGGGAGTTCGTGACGCGGCTCACCGGCTCCGAGGTGGTCGGCATCGTCGCCTGGACCGCGGAGGACGAGCTCCTCCTCGTCGAGCAGGATCGACCGGCGGTCAACGCCCGCACCATCGAGCTGCCGGCGGGACTCGTCGGCGACGAGCCGGAACTCGCGGGCATCGACACGATCGAGCGGGCGGCGGCGCGGGAGCTCCTCGAGGAGACCGGCTGCCGGGCTTGCTCCTTCCGCCTGCTCTGGCGGGGCGCTGCCTCGAGCGGACTCACCGACGAGATGGTCACGCTGATGGTCGCCGAGGGCGTCGAGCGAGTCGCGGCGGGGGGCGGCGTCGGCACGGAGGAGATCGTGGTCCACGCCGTGTCGAGGAGTCGGCTCCTCGACTGGCTCGCGGAGGCGCAACGGAGGGGCGCCGTGATCGACATCAAGGTCGGGCTCGCGCTTCTCGTTCCTTCCAGCGCCGACGACCGCCGCTGAGGCGGGGTTCGACGCGGACCACGGCGGGGGGAGTCCCGGCTATCGTTCGCCTCCCCGGCGGCGACCTGGAAGGGTCCGCGGGAGGACTCAGGAGCCCGCGACCATGTCCGGATTCGACGATCGGCTGAAGGGGTTCGAGGCGAAGTACTCGCACGACCAAGACGTCCAGTTCCGCGTGACGGCGCGGCGGAACCGCCTGCTTGGTCTCTGGGCAGCGGCGAAGCTTGGGCTCGCCGGCGACGCGGCGACCGAGTACGCAGCGACGGTCGTCAAGAGCGACTTCGAGAAGCCCGGCGACGACGACGTGATCGCCAAGGTCCTCGGCGACCTCGGCACGAAGGGGATCAAGCTCGACGCCGCGGCGATCCGCGCGGAACTCGACAAGTGCCACCACGAGGCGAGGAAGCTCGTCGCGGCGGAACTCCGCTGACGCGTCGACTGGATCCGGCTCGATCGTCGGACGGATGTTCAGCCGCCGCTCGACGCGGCGGGCGTGGTGGGAGCCGCGGGGGTCGCTGAGTCCGTCGCGCCCGGAGCCGCCGCGGGCGGATCGCTCGGGGCATCGGGCGAGGGCACCTCGACCGCCTTCACGATCACGATCTCCTCGATCGGCCAGTCCGCCATCGGCATGGTCTGACCACGCATGGTGCCGGACTTCGTGCCGGTCGGCACGTCGCGGATCAACTCCACGACGTCCATGCCGCGCACGACTCGACCGAACACCGCGTAGCCCGCGCGACCGGGCGCGGCATCGAGACGAGGGTTGTCGACCACGTTGATGAAGAACTGCGCGCGGGCGCTGTTGGGGTCGTTGGTGCGCGCCATCGCGATCGTCCCGCGGAGGTTCGAGAGCCCGTTGGTGCCCTCGTTCACGATCGGGTCGCCGGTCTTCTTCTCGACGTGCTGCTCGTCGAAGCCGCCGCCCTGGATCATGAAGCTCGGGATCACGCGGTGAAAGACCGTGCCGTCGTACTGCCCCTTCTTCACGTAGGCAAGGAAGTTCGCCGTCGTGATCGGCGCCTTCGCGCGGTCGAGCTCGATCACGATGTCGCCCTTCGAGGTGGTCATCCGCACGAAGGCGGGCGCCGCGGAGTCCGGGGACCCCGGCGTCGCCGCCGGCGGCGCGTCTTGGGCAAAGGTCAACACGGCGAGGGCGGACGCGAGCGAGGCGGCAAGCGCGGCGAGTCTGGATCGCATGCGTGGTCTCTGGAGGGACGCGCGAGGAGACGCGTATGGGACCTCGGGCACCTCGAACCGGCGAGCGCCGGATCAAGCCGCGAGCTCGCTCGCGGAAAGGAACGCGGAACGATACCGATTCGAGGGACTCCCGAGGCGTGCTGGGCTGATCGAGCTCCGCCGCTCGAGCTCCTTCGATCAAGCTCCGGTCCCGCCTCCGCGTCCCTCAGGCTTGCTCGAGGTCTTCGAGCACCGCGCGGTCGTGGGCGAGGCTCGACTCGAGACCGCCCGGTCGAGCGCTGCGAAGCCAGAGCTCCCGGCGCTCCTCGATCGCGTCGCGGAGCGCCGCCGCAAGCGCCCGGCGGGAGGCGCGGTCGCCCGGTCTCCCGCGGCGGATCGCGCCCCGCGTCGCCGCGATCGAGGCGAAGCGAAGCCCGCATCGAAGCTCGCGCTCGACCAACGCCTCCGCCGGAGGCATCGACCGAGCGAGGTCGTCGATCGTCGCGGCGACGGACTCGTAGTCGCCCGCCGCCCCCGGCGCAGGCGCCGACCAGGGCAGATGCAGGTCCACGAAGAGCTCGGAGGCGTTTCGTCGCCTCGCGAGGGTCCGAAGCGATCGGTCCGCGTCCCCGAGCGCGTCGAGCCACGGGCCGAGGTCCGCGTGACCGAATGCATGCACGCCGCTTGCCCGCGGGTCGAACGGCGTCTCGCCCGACCAGGCGCGGTGCGCCGCCTCCGCGAGCCCATGCAGCGTGACCGGCGGGGGCTGGCGATGCCCGAGGTCGCCCCACGCCGTCACGAGGAAGCCATCGGCGGGCACGCGAGCCGCGGCGAGCAGGTTCTCGCGGCGCTCGGTGGTCCGCGCGGTCCAGGTGCGCCAGCAGGAGGTGCCCGGGCAGACCCAGGGCGAGCGTCCGACCTCCCGCACCTGCTCGACCCAGCGAGCGAACGGAGCATCCGGCTCGTAGCCCCAGCAGAGCGCGACGAGGTCCTCCGGCAGCTCGCCGAGCGACTCCGGATGCTCGAGGGCGATGTCCGCCCAGAACTGCGGTCGCTTGCCGAGCTCGCGCACGATCGCGGCGACCTCGCGCACCCAGGCGAGGTAGACCGCGGCGCGACCGCGCGTCCTGATCACCTCCCGCGAGCGACCCTGCCCGAGATCGAACGCCTCGTCGCAGCCGATGTTCGCAAGCCGCGAGGGAAAGAGCGGCAGCATCTCCTCGAGGAGACCCCGCACGAACGGCAGGCTGCGCGGATCGGACGGGCAGAGGCTGAACGGACCTTCCTTCATGACCAGCCCGTTGAAGTCCCACGGCTCGCCCGGCTTCATCTCCGCCATCGCCGCGTACTGCGGGAGCCGGAACCAGCGGTGCAGGTGCCCGAGGCAGTTCTGGTTCGCGGCGAGGTCGATGCCGCGCGCCTCGCACCTCGCCGCGACCGCCGCGACGTCCTCGTGGGTCAGCGGATCCCAGCCCTCCCACGCCTCGCGGTGCCCTCGGTAGGCAAAGGCATGCTCGACGTAGAACTGAAGATGGTTGATCTTCCACGAGGCGAGGAGATCGACGAGCTCGAGGAGCGACTCGCGGGTCGGCACGCGGTCGCGGCTGATGTCGAGCATCACGCCGCGTATGGGGAACCGCGGCGCATCCTCGATGCGGAGGCAGGGTCGATCCGGCAGCTGCGCAAGCGTCGCCTCGGCGTGCCTCCGACCGGCGTCGTCGGCATGGATGAGGCGGATCTCGCTCGGGTCGATCTCGAGCCGATACGCCTCCGCCGCGATGGCTTCGTCGCGGATCACCCGCCGCGGCGCGTCGGGAGCGGCACGCCCCGGACGGCGCTCGAGTCGGCGAGGCGCCGGAAGCAGCAGGAGTTCCTGAGGAGAATCGGAAGGATCGCTCGCGACGTGGGGTTCCGACCTAGACACGAGCCGTCCGACCTCCCGCGCCCGGACCCCCGCGCCCGAGCTCCCGCGCCCGACTTTACACGTCCGACCTTCCACGCCCGGAGCAGCGCGTTCCACGCGACGCCGCGACCTGCAAGCGGGAGACGGGACTTGAACCCGCGACATTCAGCTTGGAAGGCTGACGCTCTACCACTGAGCTACTCCCGCGAACGGCGAGAGGGTAGCAGCGGGCGGAAGGACGCGGCAAGACAGGACGCTCCGAGACCGGACGCAGCACGAAGGGACCTGCGGCGGAGGAGTGCCGCACGCCGCACGCGAGGTCGCCGCGGGAGAGCACGCGGCGAGTGGACTCGGTCGGGGAAGACCGGTCGCGGCTTCGCTCCTAGGCTCCGGGGTTCGGCGCGATGTCGCGCCGAGTCCGGAGGCTCCTTCATGCCGATCACCTGCGTCGATCCGTGCTCCAGCGCCACGTCGGTCGGTCGGGGTCGCGACCGTCACGCCGGACTCCTCCGGCTCGTCGGCTCGCTCGTCGGCTCGCTCGTGAGCCCGATCATGAGCCCGCGGGCGAGCTCGATCGCGGTCTCGCTCTCGTTCTCGTTCTCGTTCTCGTTCTCGCTCGTGGTCGCGGCGTGGGCAAGCGCGAGCGCCGCGTCGGCGGTCGCGACCCCCGCGCGAGATGACTCGGTCGTCGTCTGGGAGGGACGCGGTCGCACGACGCCGATCTTCAACCTCGCGAAGGACACCTTCTGGGAGGGGCGAGGTCGGACCAAGGCGCTCGCGAACATCCGGGGCAGGGTGCTCTGGGAGGGTCGCGGGGCGCAGACGGCGATCCTCTCGGTCGACTCGAACAAGGTGGCGTGGGAGGGGCGAGGTCGGACGAAGGCGCTCTTCTCGATGGACTCGAACGGCGTCTTCTGGGAGGGGCGGGGTCGGACCAAGGCGCTCGCGAACCTCGATGGTCGGACGCTGTGGGAGGGACGCGGTCGGAGCAAGGCGATCGCGAACTGGGATGGCGATCTTCCCGGGGAGATGGAGCTCTTCGCCACGGTCTGGCTGATCCTCGAGGAGCCGTGACGGAGCGCGGGTCGCCCCGCGTCCCCGCCGCTACGCTGCGGGCATGACGCCCCATGCCACGACCGCGCCTTCCGCGACCGCCGCTTCCCGGGTCGCCGACCGATTGAAGCCCTTCGGCGCGACGATCTTCGCCGAGATGAGCGCGCTGGCGCTCAAGCACGGCGCCGCGAACCTCGGGCAGGGCTTTCCGAACTTCCCGGCTCCGGACTTCATCAAGGACGCCGCCTGCCGCGCGATCCGCGATGGTCGCTTCGACCAGTACGCCCGCATGGCGGGGACGCCCTCGCTCTGCTCGGCGATCGCCGATCGGTACCGGACCCACGGGCTCTCCTTCGATCCGGACCGCGAGATCACCGTGACGATCGGGGCGACCGAGGCGATTCCCGCGTCGATCCTCGGGCTCGTGAACCCCGGCGACGAGGTAGTGCTCATCGCGCCCTTCTACGACAGCTATCCCGCCGCCGTCGCCATGGCGGGAGCGACCGCCCGCTACGTGACGCTGCGACCGCCGGAGTTCCGCCTCACGCCCGAGGCGCTCGAGGCGGCGTGCTCGCCGCGGACGCGGGCGATCCTCGTCAACAGCCCGCACAACCCGTCGGGGCGGGTCTTCGACCGGCGCGAGCTCGAGGCGGTCGCCGAGTGCGCTAGGCGTCATGACTGCCTCGTCTTCTCCGACGAGGTCTACGAGGACCTCTTCTTCGAGGGCGAGCACGTCTACTTCGCGACGCTCCCCGGCATGGCGGAGCGGACCGTCACGATGTCGAGCCTCGGGAAGTCGTTCTCCTGCACCGGGTGGAGGATCGGCTGGACCGCGGCGCCCGAGCCCCTCACCCGCGGCGTGCGCTCGGCGCATCAGTTCCTGAACTTCACCGCCACGACCCCGATGCAGGAGGCGGCGGCGGTCGCGCTCCGCGAGGGGATGGGCTACGTCGCGGAGCTCCGCGAGCGGTACCGCCGCTCGCGCGACCGGATCTGCGCCGGGCTCGCCGAGATCGGCTTCACCGTCTACCGACCGCAGGGAACGTTCTTCGTGCTCGCGGATCACTCGAGGTTCGGCTTCGAGACCGACCGGGCGTTCTGCTACCACCTCGTCGAGCACTGCAAGGTCGCGGCGATCCCGCCGAGCGTCTTCTACAGCCGACCGGAGGATGGGCACCGCCTCGTCCGCTTCGCCTTCTGCAAGACCGACGAGACGATCGACACGGCGCTCGAGCGCATGCGCAGCCTGCGGACGCGGCTCGGATGATCCTCGCCGCCACGGGCGACGGGTCCGGCGCCGGACTCGGGCTCGTCCTCGGCGACTGGCTCGTCATCGCCGCCTACCTCGGGGCGACGCTCTGGATCTCCCTCTTCTTCCGCCGCCGCGCCGCCTTGAGCGGCACGGAGTTCTTCCTCGCGGGGCGGAGCCTGCCGTGGTGGGTCGCCGGCACCTCGATGGTGGCGACGACCTTCTCGAGCGACACGCCGCTGCAGGTGACCCGCATGGTCCGCGACGGGGGCGTCGGCGAGAACTGGTGGTGGTGGTCGCTCGCCGCGGGGCACGCCGCGGGCATCTTCCTGTTCGCGTCGATGTGGCGGCGAAGCCGCATGGTCACCGACGTGGGGCTGATCGAGTTCCGCTACGACGGGCGCTCCGCGCGGGTGCTCCGCGTGGTCGAGGGCGCCTACGAGGGGCTCCTCGTCGGCTCCTGCGTGATCGCGGGGATCTCGATCGGGCTCGGCAAGGTCCTCGCGGTGATGCTGGGGCTCGCGCCGGGGGCGGCGTGGACCATCCCGCTCGGCGCCGCGAGCATCGATCTTCCGATCACCACCACCATCGTGGTCGCGGTCGCGCTCTTCACCGTGCTCACCTCGCTCCTCGGCGGTCTCCACGGGGTGGCGTGGTCCGACGTCGTCCAGTTCGCGATCGCGATGCTCGGGGCTGGCTGGCTCGCCTTCGCGGTCGCGGGCTCCTTCGGCGGGCTGGGACCGATGATCGACGCGGCCTCGGTCCACGTGCGCGATCCGGAGCGGGCGTTCGGCGTGCTGCCGGACTCCTCCTTCAGCGGCGCGATGCAGTTCACGATCGCCACCTGGTTCTTCGTCGCGTGGTGGGCGCGGGCGCCCGGGCACGGCGCGGTCGCGCAGCGGATCCTCGCGGCACGGGACGAGCGGCAGGGGGTGCTTGCGCTCCTTTGGTTCGCGGTCGCGCAGTACGCGATCCGACCCTGGCCGTGGATCCTCGTCGCGATCGGCTCGCTCGCGGTGCTGCCGCCCGGCACGATCGACGCGGAGGCGGCGTACCCGACCATGATCGACCGCTTCTGCGGACCGGGACTCAAGGGACTCCTCGTCGCGGCGATGCTCGCGGCGTTCATGTCGACCCTCGACACGCACCTCAACCTGTCGGGCGCCTACCTCATCAACGACGTCATCGGACCGATGCGGCGACGGGGGAACTCCGGCGGGCTGCCCGCCGAGGAGCGCCTCGACGCCGACGCGCGGGAGCCGCAGCTGGCGAGGCGCGACGTGAGGCTCGGGCGGCTGCTGATGCTGCCGGTCGTCCTCGGCGTGCTGGTGATCGCGTCGGGCTTCGACGACATCCTCGCGATCTACAAGTTCCTCGCGGTGGTGATGTCCGGCTCCGCGGTCGTCCTGATCCTTCGCTGGTACTGGTGGCGGGTGAACGCGTGGTCGGAGGTCGCGGCGATCGTGGGATCGCTCGCGATCGGCTGGCACGTGACCTCCCTCGACTCGATCGCGATCGTGCCGGGTCGCCCCGACGAGCACTTCGGCACGCGCCTCGCGCTGACGCTCGGGTTCTCGACGGCGCTCGCCCTCGCAGTCACCTGGCTCACCTCGCCGACGAGTCCGGAGGTCCTCGACCGCTTCTATCGGCGGGTCCGCCCCTCGGGACCGGGGTGGCGAGCCGTCGCGGCGAGGTGCCCGGAGGTCGCCCGAGGCGGGGGACTCGGTCGACCGCTCCTCCTCGCCGCGAGCGTCACGATCGGGATCTGGCTCCTCGTGGTCGGCGGGGGCACGATCCTCCTCGCGCGGGTGGACGGGGGGGCATCCGCCGCCGGCGTCCCGGGCGAGCGGTGGTGGGGTCTCGGGCTCCTCGTCGCGGCGGTTCCCTGCCTGTGGCTCCCGCTTCGGGAGATCAGGCGGGGTCGGGGGGTGGTCTGACCGGGCGACGGGGATTCCCGCGCGAACCCTTGGCAGCACCCGGGCATTCCCTATACTCCGCGATTCCCCTTTCTCGGGGGAGGTCCCAAGGGACCCACGCCGTTCGACGAGAGGACCCGACCGTGTACGCGATCATCGAAGACAGCGGAAGCCAGATCAAGGTGTCCACCGGCGACGTGGTGGACCTCGACCTCCGGGAGCTCCCCGAGGGCACCCGGGAGATCGTCTTCGAGAAGATCCTCGCGATCGGCGGCGGCACCGGCACGGCGACCATCGGTCGCCCCTATGTCGCCGGTGCCCGCGTGGTCGGCGAGGTGCTCGGCGAGGGACTCGGCGAGAAGCTCCGCATCGCGAAGTACAAGCGCCGCAAGGGCTATCGCCGCAAGATGGGGCACCGGCAGGGCTACCTGCGGGTGAAGATCGGCGAGATCAAGGCGGCGTGAGCCGCGGGGCGTCCGCGTCGGAGACGCGGTTCGCGGTCGCGCGTGTCTGGTCGCGGGGGTCCTCCCCGCGTACAGTCACGACGCTAGACAGGCGACCGCGTCCGGATCACTCCGGCCGAGGAAAGTCCGAACACGAAAGGACGACGGTGGTGGGTAACGCCCACCGACCCCGCTGCGGGTCAGGGACAGTGCCACAGAGAACAGACCGCCTCCGCTTCGGCGGCGGCAAGGGTGAAACGGTGCGGTAAGAGCGCACCGCCCGGACGGCGACGCCCGGGGCACGGCAAACCCCACCGCGTGCAAGCGCAAGCAGCCCCTCGGAACGACCTTGGCTTCCAAGAGCGTTCCTCACCGCGGTCCGCGGGACATGGGCGGGTCGCGTGCTAGAGGGCGTCGGCAACGGCGCCCCGAGAGAAATGGTCGCCACGGGATCGCCTCGGCGGTCCCCGCACAGGATTCGGCTTACGTCTAGCGGCAGCACCCACCACCCCCGCTCGCCGGGGGTGGTGGCTTGGTGTCACCATCCACCCCCAACCTTTGGAGGTGGTGATTCCCTGGAACGCCACCGGTGGGGGTGGCAAAGTTGGATGTTTGTGCTTGTGTTCACGAAGTCGGTCGCAAGAATGCCTCCCTCGGGCACGGATCGTCCTCGCCCGTCGACCGCACGGGTCCCCATTTCGAAGGAGTCGAGATGTCCCTTGGATCCAAGATGACGAGCCTCCAGGCGTACAACATGCTGCTGTACCGCCGCGCCCTCCACCCGGAGTTCTTCGCCATCGAGGGGCGGCGTCGTCTGGTCCATGAGGGCTACGAGTTCGAGGCGTGGATCTTCCGCGGCGGTCATGCCCTGCGGATGCAGCACGAGGGGGAGTGCGTCTGCGAGCTCGTGACCGACCAGCTCGAGCACCTGCCGGAGAAGGGGCTCGCGACCACGCTTCCCTGCGCCGGCGAGCGGGACCACGAGGAGAAGCTCTCCGACGCGGTCACCTTCATGACCTCGATGCAGACCGAGACCCTCTCCGAGCACCTCTACGTCGGGACCTACCGCGAGATGCTCGACCACGCCCGGTCGGTGAACTCGCTCATGGTGCAGTGGCAGGACGAGCAGGGGAAGAACAACCTCTCCGTGCTCGACATGCAGCGCTACCGCGACGAGGTGCACATGCAGGGATATCACCTGCGGAGCGACTGCGGACTCGTGCTGCGCACGCAGTCGATGTTCCAGTTCTCGAGCGCGAAGGACGAGCAGGACTGACTCGCCGTCGGCGCGGGACGACGTGAGGTCGCGTCGGACCTTCGACGCGGCAGGCGCGGATCCTCATGAACGACCCGAGCGCGCTGGTGCCGCCGTCGATCGCCGGACAACTGGCGGGACTCGGCACGGCGCTCTGCTGGGTCGGCACGAGCTTCTGCTTCGCCGCCGCCGGACGCGCCCTCGGCGCCGGCACCGTGAACCTGATCCGCAGCTTCCTCGCGCTGATTCCGCTGCTCGCGCTGAACCTGCTGATCCTGGGATCGCCCTGGCCTGACGCCACGCCCTCGGCGATCGCCTGGCTCGCCGCGAGCGGTCTGGTGGGACTCGCGCTCGGCGATCAGTTCCTCTTCGGGGCGCTCGTCGATCTTGGTCCCCGCCTCGCGGTCCTCTTGATGACGCTCGCGCCGGTCTTCGCGGCGCTCCTCGGCTGGCTCATGCTCGGCGAGGTCCTCGGTGGGCTCGCGCTCCTCGGGATGGCGACGACGCTCGGCGGCATCGCGTGGGTCGTCTCCGAGCGGACCCCCGAGGGCAGCGGTCCGGTGCGCTCGAAGGCGGTCCGCACGCGGGGACTGATCCTCGGCGTCCTCGCGGCGGCGGCGCAGGGCTTCGGCGTGGTGCTCGCGAAGGAGGGGATGGTCGGCGGCGACATCGAGCCGCTCGCGGCGCAGCTCGTCCGGATGACCGCGGGCGCCTCCGTGCTCGGGCTCGCGTGGATCGCGATCGGTCCGCGCTCGTGGCTCGTCGGCTCGAGGCGCGAGGATGGTCCGCCGCGGCTCGGTCGCCCCGCCGTGCTCGGCATCCTCGGCGGCACGATCCTCGGTCCGGTCGTCGGCGTCTGGCTCAGCCTCATCGCGGTCCGACGGCTCGACGCGGGCGTCGCCAGTACGCTCATGGCGATGAGCCCGGTCCTGGTGCTTCCCTTCTCCCGGCTCCTTGATCGCGAGCGGCTCGGCTGGCGGGCGATCCTCGGCGCGGCGGTGGCGGTCGCGGGCGTCGCGATCCTCGCCCTCGCGGAGGGAAGCGACGCGACGGTCGCCGCCGAGGTCGGAGGTCTTGATGTCCCTTGAGCAGCGATCGAGCCGGCGCCTTGCGAGGCAGGTCGTCCGCACGGACCTCGACTTCGGGGTCTCGGCGGTCCTGCTTCCCGCGACCTCGGCGACGGCGACGACGACGGAGATGACTTCGCCGAGCCGACCGCCCTCGCAGGCGTCGACCGTGACGGTGACCTCAGGCGGGGACGGCTCCAAGCAGGCGCTCCTCGAGGAGCTCCGCGCCCGGCACGACCGCGAGTGCCCGCACTGCACGACCGCGACCGCGCACACCCAGACCGTCTTCGGCGAGGGGAGTCCGGACGCGGCGGTGATGTTCGTCGGCGAGGCGCCGGGGGAGACCGAGGATCAGACGGGGCGGCCGTTCGTCGGTCGAGCCGGGCAGAAGCTCGACGACATGATCCGGGCGATGGGCTTCGCCCGCGAGGACGTCTACATCGCGAACGTCCTGAAGAGCCGTCCGCCCGACAACCGCACGCCGCTGCGGCACGAGGTCGAGGCGTGCGGTCCCTACCTCGTCGAGCAGGTCCGGATCGTCCGTCCGCGGGCGATCGTCGCCCTTGGCGGTCCCGCCGCCAAGCTCCTGCTCGACACCGAAGTCGGCATCACGCGGCTCCGCGGCATCTGGGCGAGCTATCGCGCCGGCGACCTCGAGGTGCCGGTCATGCCCACGTTCCATCCGGCGTACCTGTTGCGCAACTACACGCCGGAGACGCGGCGGCAGGTCTGGTCGGACCTGCAGGCAGTGATCGATCGCATCCGTCCCTGATCGGGGTCCGAGAGGCGACCGATCGATCGCGGCGCGGTCGAAAGTCGCGCGAGCGCTGCAACAACCTCGAGCGAGGGGCGTAGTCATTGCCGGACGCGGCGACGCGTCCATCACGCCCGAGCCCCCACGAGGAGCCTGTCGCGACCACGCGTTGCGGCGGGCTCTTTTTCGCTGTTCTCGACGTGGCGAACCATCGGGTTCAGCGTCGCACCGTCAGCCCCGCGGCTCGCGCGAGCGGAGGACGAGCGTCACCGGTCCCTCGTTCACGAGCGAGACGAGCATCTCGCGGCGGAACCGACCGGTCTCGACCGGCACGCCGTGCTCGGCGCGGATCGACGCCGCGACCGCCTCGACGAGCGGCTCCGCGACCTCGGGTGCCTCCGCCTCGACGAAGCTCGGTCGATGCCCGCGGCGGCAGTCGCCGCAGAGGGTGAACTGGCTCACGAGGAGGATCGATCCCTCGACGTCGCGGACCGACCTGTTCATGCGCCCCTCCGCGTCTGGAAACACCCGCAGGCTCGCGAGCTTGTTCGCCATCCATGCTGCGTCGGGAGCGCCGTCGCCTCGCTCGACGCCAAGGAGGACAAGCAGACCTCGTTCGATCTCGCCCACCGCGGTCGCGGGATCCTCCGCCAGCGCGACC
>VGXO01000046.1 GCA_016873275.1 Phycisphaerae bacterium | reverse complement strand
CGAGGCGGCGAGGTCGAGCCGGAGTCCGGTCTCGCCTCGACCGGGAGATCCGGCATGGTCGCCACGCTCGACCGCGCGAGATCACCGCCCCCCTCGCCGCTCATGACCCGCAGCGCCGCCTCCACGCCTCGCGGAGCGCCGCGTGCAGGCGGGACGCCCATCGGACGCCGTCGAGGAGCGGCGAGGTCCGCAGCCGCTCGCGGAGTCCGGCGCGGAGCGGCGCGAGCCTCGCCCGATCGGCGGCGAGCGAGGCGGCGATCCCCGCCGCCTCCTCCCGCGTGGAGCCGACGAGCTCCGGCAGTCCCGCCGCGTGGAGGAGCGACGCCCCGACTCTTGCCGCGTGGCGGTCGCCGAGCACCGTGACCAGCGGCACCCCCATCCAGAGCGCCTCGCAGGTCGTGGTGGTGCCGTTGTAGGGGAGCGCGTCGAGGGCGACGTGCACTCGGCGGTAGAGCGCGAGGTGCTCGGGCACGCCCTTCGTGAACGCGAGGACCTCGATCCGCTCGCGGGCGATTCCCGCCGCGGCGGCGCGATCGAGGAAGCGGGAGGACGCGGCGGGATCCCCGAAGGAGCGCGACTTGAGGAGGAGCCGCGACCCGGGGCAGGCGTCGAGGGTGCCGCGCCAGAAGGCGAGGGTGCTCGGGCTGATCTTCGCGAGGTAGTTGAAGGAGCCGAAGGTGATCGGTCGACCCGCCTCGGGCAGCGCCGGCTCCGGCGCGTCCGTGGGAGGGCGGTAGGAGAGGAAGCAGGGATCGATCCGGGCGAGGCGCTCGGTCGCGAGCGACTCCGACCCGGGCGGATCGGTGATCGAGTCGACGATCCGGAGGTCGATCGATGGGTGACCGGTGGTGTTGGGATAGCCGATCGCGGTCGCGATGACCGGCGCCGGCTTGCGGTCGAGGACCGCCAGCCGACCCGTCGAGGTGTGTCCCGAGAGGTCGATCAGCACGTCGATGCGGCGCTCGCGGATCGTCCGCTCGATCACCTCGTCGGAGGCGGCGGCAAGATCGCACCAGGCGCCCGCGAGGCGGCGGAACTCCGCCGCGAGCGGGTCGGCAGGCGTCGGTCGCGAGGTCGAGAACGCGGTGAGGTGCCATCCCTCCGGGAGGTGGCGGAAGATCGGATCGGCGAAGAAGGCGACCGAGTGCGAGCGAAGATCCCCCGAGAGGACGCCAAGCCGCAGCGGTCGCTCGGGATCGCGGTCGAGCGGAGGCGGCGAGGGCGCGACCCGCACGCAGGCGGCGTAGCCGCGATGCGCGTCGGCGATCTCCCGCGCCGGGCGGTCGAGGAAGTTGAGCTGCATCAGCAGGCTGCCGCGAAGCGCCGCCGAGCCGGGATCCCGCGCGACCGCCTGCTCGAGGAGGGCGACCGAGTCCTCCATGCGGTCCGCGGCGGCGAGCGAGGCGGACTCGCTGCGGTCAAGCTCCGGCCACTCCGCCCGCAGCGACCTTGCCCGGCGGGCGGCGTCGAGGGCGCCCGCCGAATCGTCGAGCGCCGTCCGTGCGGCGACGAGCCCAAGCCACGCGCGGGCGTAGGTCGGATCGAGCTCCGCGGCGGTGCGCCACTCTCGCTCCGCGTCGGCGAATCGGTCCGCCTGAAAGAGGGCGTTCGCGAGGTTGTTGCGGGTTCCGGGCAGGGAGGGCGCGAGCTTCACCGCGCGGGCGAGGTGGTGGATCGCCTGCTCGACCTCGCCGGACTGGACGAGCAGCAGACCGAGCATGCTGATCGCCTCGCCGTCCTGCGGATAGCGACGCATGTGGAGGCGGACCGCCGCGAGCGCCGCGTCCAACCGACCCGCCTGGGCGTCCTCGAGGGCGCGAGCGAGCGAGCTTGACTTCGCCATGGCGGGCTCCGCGTCGAGCGGCTCAGCAGGATCGGACCACGGGCGGGCGGGTCATCGCCCGAGGGTTCCCCGCAGCGTCTCCGCGCCGCGGGTGCGGTGCTCGCGGACGAGGCGATCGACGAACTCGTCGAGCCCGACCTCGCCGAGGTTCGCCTCGATGCCGAACGCCCGCACGCTCACCCGGCGGGACTCCGCGTCGCGCGGGCCGACCACCGCGAGGTAGGGGATCTTCATCTCGCTCGCGGACTTGATCTTCGCCTGGATGCGGTCGTTCGACTCGTCGATCGACGCGCGGAGCCCCGCGCCGGCGAGCGCCGCATGCAGCCCGCGGGCGTACTCGGCGCTCTTCTCGCTGATCGGCAGGACCCTCGCCTGCTCCGGGGCGAGCCAGAGCGGGAATGCCCCCGCGAAGTGCTCGATGAGGCAGCCGATGAACCGCTCCATGCTGCCGAAGGGGGCGCGGTGGATCATCACCGGGCGGTGCGCCTGGTTGTCGGCGCCGATGTAGGAGAGGTCGAAGCGCTCCGGCAGGTTGTAGTCGACCTGCACCGTGCCGAGCTGCCAGCTTCGGCCGATCACGTCCTTGACGACGAAGTCGATCTTCGGTCCGTAGAACGCCGCCTCGCCCGGCTCCTCGCTGAAGGGGACGCCGAGCGTCCTCGCCGCGGTGCGGCAGGCATCCTCCGCCTTGTCCCAGTTCCGCGGGTCGCCGACGTACTTCGCGCTGTCGGGGTCGCGCAGGCCGACCCTCACGCGGTAGTCGTGCATGCCGAGCGTCCCGAAGATGAGCTTGACGAGGCTCAAGCAGCCGAGGAGCTCCTGCGCCACCTGGTCCTCGCGGCAGAACAGGTGGGCGTCGTCCTGGGTGAAGCCGCGGACGCGGGTCATGCCGCCGATCTCGCCCGACTGCTCCCAGCGGTACACCGTGCCGAACTCGCTGAGCCGCACCGGCATGTCGCGGTAGCTGTGCGGCTGGCTCGCGAAGATCCGGATGTGGTGCGGGCAGTTCATCGGCTTCAGCAGGTAGCCGTCGACCTCGCCCTTCTCGAGCCGGTTCGCGAGGTCCGCGCAGGAGCAGCCCTCCTTCGCGAGCGCCGCCATCTGCTCGTGCTCGACGATCGGCGGGTACTGGCTCTCGCGGTAGTAGGGGAAGTGACCGCTCGTGCGGTAGAGGTCGAGCTTGCCGATGTGCGGCGTGAAGACCTGCGTGTAGCCCTGCTTGCGGAGCTCCTCGCTGATGAAGTTCTGGAGCTCCTGCCGGACGATCGAGCCGTTCGGCGTCCACAGGATGAGTCCCTGCCCGACCATCTCGTCGACGTGGAAGAGCCGCAGCTGCCTGCCGAGCACGCGGTGGTCGCGCTTCTTGGCTTCGTCGAGCTGCGTGAGGTGCGCCGCGAGCTCCTCCTTCGTCGCGAAGGCGGTGCCGTAGACGCGGGTCAGGCGGTCGAGCGACTCGTCGCCCTTCCAGTAGCTCGAGGCGAGGCTCATGAGCTTGAACGCGCCGATGCGGCCGGTCGAGGGCACATGCGGACCGCGGCAGAGGTCCTCCCAGTCCGTGCCGGGCACCCCGGTCGCGTACCAGCTGAGGCTCGCGCTTCCCGCCTCGCGGGCCCGCTCGGCGTTGTCGAGCTTGAACTTGCTGCCCTCCGCCCGCAGCTTCTCCATGCCCTGCGCCGCGGGCATCTCGTAGCGGGTGAAGGCGCGGTCCTCCGCGATGATCCGCGCCATCTCCGCCTCGATCGCGGGGAAGTCGTCGGAGGAGATCGGTCGACCGCCCTCGACGCTGATGTCGTAGTAGAAGCCGGTCTCGAGCGGCGGTCCGTAGACGAGCCGCGCGTGCGGGAAGAGCCGCGAGATCGCCTCCGCCATCACGTGGGCGGTGCTGTGGCGGATGAGGAAGAGCCCGTCCGGATCGGCGCCGCCCTCGCGCTTCCTCGCGGTGACGATCGCCAAGGCGCAGTCTCGCTCGAGCGGGCGGGCGAGGTCGCTGAGCTCGCCGTCGACCTTGGCGCCGAGCGCCGCCTTGGCGAGGCCGGGACCGATGTCGCGGGCGACCTCGGCGGCGGTGACGGGGCGGTCGTAGCGGCGGATGGAGCCGTCGGGCAGTCGGATGCTGGGCATGGCGTCAGCGGGGGCGCGGCGGCGCGCCGTCGGGATCGGTGAAGAGGGCGGGCTGGTCGGGCGTCGGCTGCGGGCGCTGCTCGAGCTCGGCGAGCTCGAGGCGGAAGTCCTCGAGGTTCCGGAAGTCGTAGTACTCGCTCGCGTAGCGGATGTAGGCGACCGGATCGACCGACCGCAGCCGGGCGGCGATCCGCCGACCGATCTCGACGCTCGCCACCTCGCGCTCGAAGTCGCGGTGCACCGAGTCCTCGACCTCGCGGCAGAGATCGAGCTTCGCCTGCTCGGGGATCGGTCGCTTGCCGCAGGCGGCCTGCAGGCCCTTCAGGAGGTTCTGCGCGTCGAAGGGGACCCGCGAGCCATCCTTCTTCACCACCATCAGCCGGGCGGTCTTCTCCGTCCGCTCGTAGGTGGTGAAGCGTCGGGTGCAGGCGTTGCACACCCGCCGGCGGCGGATGACCCCGCCGCCGTCGATGCTTCGGCTGTCGATCACCCGATCGTCGTCGACGGCGCAGTGGGGGCAACGCACGCCGCCATCGTCGGGGGGCGGCGCAGGGGCGTCAACCGCCCGCGGAGGGCGGCGGGATCCGCTCGATCCCGAGCTTCAGGGTCGCGGCGCCGCGGAGCTCGAAGTACTCGATCGCGAGCGGCACGTCGGTGGGCTCGGCGAAGTCGAGCTCGACCGAGTCGGTCGACGCGCCGCGGAGACCCCATTGCTCGACGAGCACCTCGCCGCCCCGCAGGAGCCGCACGCCGTCGTCGGAGGTGACCGAGAGGCGGAATCGACCCTTGGGGAAGCGGAGGGTGGTGGTCGCCACGAGCCCGAAGTCGTCGGCGGGGAGTCCGCCGGCGACCTCGGCGAGCGCCGCGATCTCCGCGGGACCACCTCCGCCGAAGGGCAGGTCGATGATCGGAAGCACCGCGATCGCGCCGCCCCGGGCGAGGAACTCCTCGTCGGAGCCTCCCGCGAGCGCCCGCCAGCCGGCGGGATCCGCGAGGGGATCGACGCTCGAGCGGAAGAGCCGGATGTTCCACTCTGCATACGCGAGGAGACCCTCGAGGAAGAGCTTGCCCTGCTCGTGGGTCACCTGGGCGCGGAAGGGGCAGACCATGCCGGGACGCTCGCAGAAGACCTCGAAGTCGCCGGTCTCCGGATCGAGCCGGGTCCGGAGCGACCCGGCGCCGAAGACCGTGACGTTGGTGATCTTGCCGCCGCCGACGAGCCGCGCCTTCACGGTCTCGAGCGTCGTGCTCCGCGGGATGATCGCGGGGCGGTCCCACGCGTACGGACCCCACTCGGTCATCACGATCCGGTCACGCCCAGCGAGTCCACCTCGCCCGGGAGCGGCGGTCCTCGCGATGGTGGGATCGAAGCGGACCTCATCGACCGCCGCGAGCAGCGCGCCGAGCCGACCATCGAGCGGCGTCCCGGGCAGCAGCACCTCGATCATCCGCTCGCGCGAGCCGGTCGCGCCCGGCGCCGCGGGCGCCGGGAAGAGCGCTGCCGCCTCGAGCTTCTCTCGCCGCGTGCCGGGGATCGAATCGAGGAGCCCGCCCACTCCCGGTCGCTCGTTCGGCCACTCGCCCTCGCGGCGGAGCGACGACCGGCTCGCCTCGTCGATCGACTCGATGGCTCCCGCTCCATCGAGCGCCGCCGCGGACGGTCCCATGAGGTTGTCGAGGATCGTCGTCGCCTCCGCGGCGAGGAGCTCGATCGCGATCCCGTTGCCGACGAAGGCGTTCCCCGCGATGAGGTTGCCGCGGCAGGAGGTGCCGTTCGCCTTCGCCCAGGGCGTGCCGGCGAGGGAGGGATCCTCGTCCCACCAGAGCCGCACGCCGACGGCGTCCTCCTCGAAGCGGTTGCGGATGATCCGGTTGTCCTGCCCGTGCTCGATGTTCACCCCGCCGCGCTCGCCGCCGTATCCGGCGAATCCGTTCCGCCGGAACAGGTTGTCGCGGATCTCCATCCCCGAGGAGTAGCCGCCCCAGACGCCGCAGATCCCGCAGTCGACGAGGAGGTTGCGGGCGATGAGGTTCTCCCGCGAGAAGGTCATCTCGATCCCGTGGGCGACGGCATGGGAGAAGTCGTTCCCGACGATCACGTTGCGGTTGCAGCCGCGACCGCGGTGCCAGTCCTCGCCCGCGCCCGCCGGCGGCGGCGCCTCGCCGAGCGCCTCGCGGCCGGCGAAGGCGAAGAGACCGTCGCCGCCGTGGGTCGCCGAGTTGAGGGCGATCACGTTCTCCTCGCACTGCTCGAACATCAGGATTCCCGCCGAGTCCTGCCCGCGGTTGTAGACCCCGTGCGAGTAGCCGCGGACGCAGAAGTCGAAGGCGTTGCGGGCGACGAGGTTCCGGCTCGACCGCCACATCGCGAGCCCCCAGCCGGAGAGGAAGGAGCAGTCGTTGCCGAGGACCTTCGAGTCGACCACCCGCTCGAGCAGGATCCCATTCTGGGTGCGGCGGGCCTTGCAGCCCCGAACCACCACCTCCCGCGAGTCGCGGACGAGGAGCCCGGCGCCATAGGCGCGGGCCCATTCGCCGTCGTCGTTCGCGTGGGGCGAGAGCCAGTCCGCGGGATCCTCCCGCTCGGGCGTCGAGCGGAGGCGCTCCGCGAAGTTGTCGGAGAGGTCGAGGTTCTCGACCGTCGAGCCGTTCGAGGCGAGGAGCGCGACGCCGACCTTGAAGCCCGCGACGGCGCCTCCGGAGATCGTCACGCCGTCGCCGGTGACCACGATCCCGAAGCCGTTCATCGAGTCGGGAGCCGCTCCGAGCGGCGCGCCGCGCAGGGTGCCGTCGAGCTCGACCACGATCCCGTCGCCCACCACCTGCACGACGCCGTCGCCGTCGAGGTCGGGGATCGGATAGGCGGGCAGCCGCAGCAGGCAGCTCGACGTGATCACCACGTCGTCGCGGTCGATCAGGACCTCCGCCCGCGCCGGGGGCGGCGCGACCTGCGGGAGCGCCGACGCGGACGCGGCGCCCGCGAGGACGAGGAGGATCGCCGCGCTACGCAGGATCGACGCCGGCATGGGATCAGACCTCCTCGATCTCCGCGATCTTCTTGCTCGACATCTCGTCGACCGAGTCGGTCGAGCTCTTGGTGAGGTCGTCGATGCGGGTCTTCGCCCGCTTCGCCTCGTCCTCGGAGACGCCGGCGGACTTGTCCGCGGCGAGCTTCTCGATGAGCTTGTTCGCGTCCCGCCGCTCGTTGCGGATCGCGATCTTCGCGTCCTCGGCGAGCTTCTTCACCTGCGTCGCGAGCTGCCGCCGCCGGTCGGCGGAAGGAGGCGGCACGTTGATGCGGATGACGCCCCCCTCGACCTGCGGATTGAGCCCGAGGCCGGACTTCTCGATCGCCTTCACGATCTCGCTCTTCGAGCCGGGATCGAAGGGCTTCACGAGGAGCTGCGTCGCCTCCGCCACGCTGATCGCCGCGAGCTCGCGGAGGTCGGTCGAGCTGCCGTAGTAGTCGACCTTGATGAACTCGAGCAGCGCCGTGCTCGCCCGCCCGGTGCGGAGACCGCGCAGCTCCTTGCGGAGGTGCTCGGCCGACTTCTCCATCCGCTCGAGGCACTGCAGCTCGACGCCGTCCAGATCCAGGGTCTCGTCCATGGGAATCGGTTCCTTGCAGGTCTCTCAGCGGGTCGCCGCGGGGGTCGGGGCGCCGCAGCGGACGATCGTGCCGATCCGCTCGCCCGCCACGGCGCGGCGGATGTTGCCCGCGGTGCGGAAGTCGAAGACGCAGACCGGCAGGTCGTGCTCCATGCACATCGTCATCGCGGTGAGGTCCATCACCCCGAGCTGGCGCTCGAGGACCTCCGGGAAGGTCAGCTCGTCGAAGCGGCGGGCCTTGGGGTCCTTCCGCGGGTCGGAGTCGTAGATGCCGTCGACCTTGGTCGCCTTGAGGAGGACCTGCGCCCCGAGCTCGATCGCCCGGAGGCTCGCGCAGGTGTCGGTGGTGAAGAAGGGATTGCCGGTGCCCGCGACGAGGATCACGACCCGTCCCTTCTCGAGGTGCCGCAGCGCCCTCGCCCGGATGAACGGCTCCGCGACCGCGGTCAGGGCGATCGCCGACATCACCCGGCTCTCGACGCCGACGACCCGCAGCGCCTCCTTCAGCGCCATGCCGTTGATCACCGTGCCGAGCATGCCCATGTAGTCGGCGGTGGACTGGTCGATCGTGCCCGCCTTCGCCATCTCCGCCCCGCGGATGATGTTGCCGCCGCCGCAGACGACCGCGAGCTCCACCCCGGTCCCGGCGGCATCGCCGATCTCCCGTGCCATCGCCGCGAGCTCGGTGGGGTCGATCCCGAGCTCGCCGGGGCGTCCGAAGCTCTCGCCGCTGATCTTGAGCACCACGCGCTGGAAGCGTTGGGGCACGGGCAGGCTCCGGGCAGGAGGGACGTGACCGGTCGCCCCACCCGTCGGAGGGGCGACCGCGGACCTTGGGGGGCGCGGCGGACGGTGCTTCGCTCCTGCGGCGACGCTCCGTCGGTCGATTGGACTGCCTGCCCCGGCGGGGGTCAAGTCCTTCGTCGCCGCGGGGGCGTACCCGTACCATCGACCTCGACGGTCGACCATCGACCCTTCGGTTCAGCGCGACCTGCTCCGCCCGCGACCCTCCGGCGCCCTCAAGGATGAGCCGCCCCGACCCTGCCCCCGCCATCCAGCTGCGAGTGCTGCAGGCGCTGCGCCGCCTCTGCGCGATCGCGCCCTCGCTCGGCGAGGCACGGCGCCAGCGGCTCCGCCGTCGCGCGATCGCCCTCGGAGCGGTCGCGGTCCTCGTCTCGCTCGCGGCGAACGTGCTGCTCGTCTGGTCGCTCGGCGGACTCTGGTCGGGCGCCGCCTCGTCGCCGCCGGCGGAGGATGCGCCGCTCCTCGTCTCGATCCCGGCGCCAGCGCCGCCGCTCGAGGCGTCCTCGCAGGTCGAGTTCGAGGCGGAGGCGACCACCAGCGCCTCGGCGAGCGAGTTCGCGCCGCTGCCCGCCTCGCGCGGCACCTTCGGGCGGGCGCTCGAGGCGCCGCGGCTTGCCGGCAGCGGCGACTCGGGACCGGTGGTCGACTCGACCGGACCCGGCGGGACGACCTTCTTCGGCGTCTCCGCGCGGGGACGAAGGATCGGCTACGTGGTGGACGTCTCCGCGAGCATGGAGAGCGGGGGACGGCTGTGGGTCGCCCTCGCGGAGCTCAAGCGCTCGCTCTCCGGGCTTCCCGACTACGCCTGGTTCTTCGTCGCGCTCTTCTCGAGCGAGGCGGTGATCCCGCCCTTCCAGCGGTCCTGGCAGCGGGCGACGCCGGAGGACCTCGCGCGGATCACGCGGTGGCTCGACCTCGAGGTCTCGACCGGCGGAGGCACCCGACCCGCCGCCGCGTTCGAGCGGCTCTTCGCCCTCGATCCGCCGCCCGACGCGATCTTCTTCCTCACCGATGGCGAGGTCCCGCCCGACACCCCGGCGCTGGTGCGGCGCCTCAACGGTCCCGGTCGGGACACCGTGGTGAACACCGTCGCCTTCGGCACCGACGCCGGGCGGGAGATGCTCGAGCAGATCGCCCGCGACTCCGAGGGCATCTTCCGCTTCGTGCCGGTGGAGGGCGGACGATGACGGGCTTCCTCGTGGCGCTCGCGCTCGTCGCCGCCGGGCCGCAGGACGCGTCCGCGCCGCCGGTGCGCCTCGAGTGGCGCGACGGCGAGTCGCGGTCGGTGCGGCTCCTCTCGCTCGACGAGGTCGGGATCGCCTACGTCGAGCTCGACGCGGGCGATCGCGTGGTGCCGTCGCGGGCGAGGTGGGACGAGCTCCGCGGGCTCGAGGGCGCGACGGCGCCCGCCGGCGCGCTCGAGCGCGGCACCCGCACCTGGCGCGCCCGCACCCGCCTTGCCCGCGGGGAGCACGCCCTCGCGGCGCCCCTCTTCGAGCGTCTTGCGGAGGAGGCGGCGGCGCCGGCGACCGCCGCCGCGTTCGATCCGGCGCTTCGGCGGATCATCGCGGAGGGGCTCCTGCGGACCCGCATCGAGGCGGGCGACCTTGGTGGCGCGGCGGTCGCGGCGCTCGAGGCGATGCGGCTCGAGCGCGAGGGGACGGCGCTCGACGAGGAGGCGGTCGCGCCCGCCCCCCGCATCGGCGGACTCGGCTGGCCGAGCGGCGTTCCGCTCCTCCCGATCGAATGGTCGCTGCCGATCGAGGCACGGACGGTCCTCGCGGCGCGACTCGCCGCCTTCGCCGACACCGTCGTCGCGACGGAGGCGGCGCTGGTCGCGACCGCGCTTCTCGGAAGCGCCGCGCCGATCCTCGTCGGTCGCGAGGACACCCTGCTCCGGCGGGCGCTGGCGGAGGTCTCGGCGCTGCGGGTGACCTCGCCGGAGGACGCCTTCGCCGGTCGCGAGGCGCGGCTCGCGGGGGTCGATCCGGCGGTCGCCCGCTGGCTCCACGGGCAGATCGGGGAGAGGCTCCTCGCGAGCGAGGATCCGGCGCTCCGCCGCCGAGGTCTCCTCGAGTGGCTCTGCATTCCGGCGCGGTTCGGCGGCGAGGTCGGCGGCGACCTCGCGATCCGTCGCGCCGCCGCGATCCTCCGCGCGGAGGGCGATGATCGCCTCGCCGAGCGCCTCGAGGAGGACGCCCTCCGTCACGTCCGCGTCGAAGGAACCCTGCGATGACCCCCGCCTTGCTCGTCGTCCCGATCCTCGCCACCGCCTCCCTCGCGATCGCGGCCCCGCCGCCCGACGCGGCGGTCGCGATCGCCGACGCCGCGGTCGAGGCGCCGGCGGCATCGAAGTTCCTCGTCGGCGGCGGCGTGGTCGGGATCATCATCCTGGTGCTGGGTCTCGTCGCGGTCGCGATGGCGGTGGTGCTCGCGGTCCGCATCCGCCGCGCCGTCCTCGTCCCCGCCGAGGACGTCGCGAGCCTCCGCGGGCTCCTCGCCCGCGGCCGACCGGAGGAGGCGCTCGAGCACTGCCTGCTTCCCGAGCACGAGAACTTCCTGACCCGCGTGCTCGCGCCGGGGCTGACCCGCTACCTCCGCTCGGGCTTCGGGGCGCTCGAGCTCCGCAGCACCATCGAGGAGGCGGGCGGCGAGGAGACCGCGCGGCTCTACCGCGCGACCGACGCGCTCGGGGTCATCGCGTCGGTGGCGCCCTTGCTCGGGCTCCTCGGCACGGTGCAGGGGATGATCGGCGCCTTCGACACCGTCGCGACCTCGGCGGTGAGCGATCCGGACTACTACGAGCGCCTCGCGGGCAACATCAGCCTCGCCCTCATCACCACGCTGCAGGGACTGGTCGTCGCGATTCCCTGCGTGATCCTCTTCTCCTACTTCCGAAACCGCATCGACGCGGTCGCCTCCGAGGCGGCGCGGGAGATCGACCGGCTGACGCTCCTCCTCGAGAGCCCTCCAGGCGAGGAGGACGCGGAGGGTGCCCCGCGATGAAGTTCGCCGCCGCGGGTCGGCGCGAGCGCACCCTCGCGCTCGACATGACGCCCATGATCGACATCGTCTTCCAGCTCCTGATCTTCTTCCTGACCACCACGCAGCTCGCCCGCACCGCGGAGGAGCTGCTGGAGCTCCCGCGGGAGGAGGGCTCGAACGAGGAGGTCCGCGCCGCGAGCGCGTTCACCGTGAACCTCCTCGCGGATGGGACCATCCAGGTCGCCGACCGCGAGGTGTCGCTGGAGGAGCTCCGCCGCCTCGCGAGCCGCAGCGGCGGCGAGGCGCCGGTCGTCCGCGCGGACCGCGCGGCGGGGGTCGAGTCGCTCAACGCCCTCGTGCGGGCGCTCCGCGACGCGGGCGGGACGAGCGTCCGCCTCGCGGTGGATCCCCCGGTCGATCGGTCGGGCGCGGGAGCCGACGCGCCGTGAGGTTCCGCGCCCCGAGCCGCCGTGGTCCGATGCTCGCGCTCAACCTCGCGACGATGCTCGATGCCACGTTCCTGCTGCTCGGCTACTTCCTCGTCACCGCGGCGACCGATCGGCTCGAGCGCCGCCTCGACGCGTCGCTTGCCGGCGAGGGCGCCGCGGTCGCGCCGGCGGACCTCGAGCCGGTGGTGATCGAGGTGGGCGGCGAGCCGGGACGACCGTGGTACCGCGTGGGCGAGCGGGCGGTGGCGGAGCGGGCGAGCCTGCTCGCGCTCCTGCGGCAGCTCGATCCGCGCTCGCAGGTGCGGGTGCTCGCCTCGTCGGGACCCTCGGTCGAGGCGGTGACCACCGCGATCCAGATCGCCCGCGACGCGGGCTTCACGGAGGTGGCGTATGACCCCGGCTCGTGAGCGCCGCGCGGGCGCGTCGAGCCGACCGATGGCGCTCTCGCTCGCCGCGGCGATCGCGGCGACGGTCTCCGCCGTCGCCGCCGACGAGCCGCTTGGTCTTCCGGAGGTGACCAAGCTCCTCGAGCGATCCGACGCCGAGGGGCTCGCCCTCGACGCGGTGGAGGCGATCCTCGCGGAGTCGGCGGCGGGTCGGACCGCCGGGCTCGACCGCGAGGCGCGGCAGGCGTGGCTTGATCGCGCGGCGCCCCTCGTCGAGGCGTGGCTCGCGGAGCCGCTGGCGCCCTCGCGGCGCCTCGCGCGGGTCGATCGAGCGAGGCGGCTGCTCGCCACCGCCGGATCCGCCGAGGGTTCGGCGCTCCGCTGGGCGATCGCGACCGGCGGCTACCTCGCGGCGTCGGCGGCGGCGGACGAGGTCCGCGGGGCGATCGCGGGCGTCGAGGATCCCGTCGGGCTCGCGGCGCGGTTCGCGGCGCTCGGCGAGGAGTTGTCCTTCCTCTCCGACGACGCGGACTCCTCCCGCGCCGCCGCGGCGGCGCAGTCGCTGCGGGCAAGCGGCGTCGAGGCCGACCTGCTTGCCGAGCGGATCGCGATCCTCGAGAACCGCATCCTCCGCGGTCGCTTCCTCGCGGGATGGGCGATGGTGCAGTCGGCGCTCCTCTCGGGGGACCGCGAGGTCGCGGCGGCGGGAGAAGCGATGCTGCTGCCGCTCCTCGACGCCGGCGTGGACGAGCCGCGACCCGCGGACGTCTCCAAGGACCGCCGGAGCGACCTCGGCTTCGCGCAGACGATCCTCGGGCTCGCGATCGCCAAGGGGATCCGCGGCGACTCGGTGGACGCCGCCGAGTGGCTCGCGATCCTCTCCGATCCGCAGGTCGATCCCGATCTTCAGGCGGCGCGCGGCGCGTGGGAGCTCCTGATGCTCGTCGCGGCGGGCGACCGCCTCGCGGCGCTTGGGCTCGTCGAGTCGTGGACGCGGGATGGCTCCGCGAGCGTGGCGTGGTGGCGTCTCGCGGCGGTCGCGGGGATCCGCCGCGCCGAGCGGGACCTCGAGTGGTCGGCGCTCGCCGAGCGGGGTCTCTCGGGGCTCGCGGTGCGGGAGGAGTTCGCGCTCCTGTCGGCGCTTGGTCGCTCCGGTCGCGAGTGGCGCCCCAAGGGCTTCCTCGGCGCGACCGTCGAGGGCTTCGAGGCGCTCGAGATCGCCGAGGGTCTTCCGCCCGACTCGCCGGAGGCGCAGCGGGAGTACCGCCGCGCCGCGGAGCGGCTCCGCTGGGCGTCGATCTCGCCGGAGGCGCCGCCGATCGCGGCGCGGTCGGTCGAGATCGCCTCGATCGGCGCGGCGATCGAGTCGGGCGAGGCGGTCGCGGCGATCGAGCGGCTCGACGCGATCCCGCCCGACGACGCGGCGGGGGATGCCTCGCGCATCGCGTGGCTCCGCCTCGTCGCGCTCGATCGGCTCGCCCGCGAGGGCGACGAGGACGCATCCCGACGCTGGCGCGAGTCGGCCCGCGGCTTCCTCGCGGCGCACCCCGACGATCCGCGGAGCCCGATGCTGGCGGTGCGGGTCGGCGCCGACGATGCGCCGCCGCAGGCGCTCGGGGCGCTCGCCCGAAGCGGCGACCCGGCGGTGCGGCAGGGGGCTCGGGCGGCGCTCGCGCGGCGGCTTCCCGCGGCGGGCGACGAGCTCCGTCGAGCGATCGCCGCGGAGATCGTGGAGGGCGGACCCACGAGCCTCGAGCTCGGCGGCTCGCCCTCGGACGACGCCCGCCGCGAGGCGTTCGAGGTGGCGGAGGCGTCGCTCCTCCTTGGTTCGGAGGGACTCGTCCGGGCAAGGCGCCTGCTCGAGCTCCTCGATCCGCAGCGGATCCCGCTCGGGACGGAGGAGCGTGCCCGATGGTGGCGCGATCGCGCCGAGGTCGCGCTCCTCGCCGGCGACGCGGCGGGCGCGGCGGACGGATGGCGCCGGGCGGTCGAGATCGCGGGAGCCTCGTGGGGGGCGGAGGCGCGGCGGGAGTGGCTGCGCCGCCTCGCGCTCGCCTGGCGCGACGAGGCGCGGCGCGAGGAGCTCGCGCCGCTCGTCCTCGACGAGTCGGTCGCGCACCTCGCGGCGCTCGCCGATGGCTCGACGGACGTCGCGCCCTCGGCGAGGCTCGCGGTCGAGTCGGCGGCGATCCTCTGGCGCCTCGACCCGAGCGAGGCGCTCGCGACGCGCTGGCTCGGGGCGGCGGCGAGGCTCGCCTCCGCGGCGCCCTCGGACGCCGCGGCGCTCGAGTCGCTCGCGCTCGCGGCGGCGGCGGCGGACGAGTGGGAGCGGTCGCTCGAGGCGGCGCGGCGGCTCCTCGCGGGCGTGCCGCGGGGGAGCGATGCCTGGCGGCGGGCGAAGGTCATGCAGGTCGAGGCGCTGATGGCGATCGACCCAGCGCAGGCTCGGGCGGTCCTCGACCAGCATCGGGTGCTCGATCCGACCTGGGAAGAGGGCGAGACCGGCGAGCGGCTGACGCGGCTCGACGAGATGCTGCCGGGAGGTCGGCGATGACGCCTCGCGAGGAGTCCTGCCGGCGCTTCCTCGGCTGCGCGGTCGGCGCGGACCCGCGGGAGGTCCTCGGGATCGAGGGCGGTGCCCTGACGGTCGCGCGGGTCGAGCAGGCGACGCGCCGCCGCTGGCGGCAGGTCCAGTCGCATCCCGCGGCGGGCGATCCCTCGGCGCAGCATGCCCGCGCCGCGATCCTCGATGCCGCGGAGAGGCTCCTCCATCGACCGCCCGCGACCACCACGCTGCCGCCCGCGTCGCGCTGGGAGCTCGTCGATGCGGGGCTCGCGGAGGCGATCCGCTCGAGCGGCGGCTTGAACCACGAGACCTCGCTCCGCCTCGCCGCCGTCGCGCGGTCGAACCGCCTCTCGCCCGAGGCGCTCCTCGCCCGGCTGCGGACGATCGTCTCCTCCGGCTCGCTCCGCGTTCGCCGCCGCCACCCGCCCCGCTGGCGGACGGCGCGGCGGCTCGTGCGGCGGGGAAGCGGCGTCGAGGGCGAGCTCGCCCGGCTCCTCGACGAGCTTGAGCGGATCGTCGATTCCGATCCGCCCGCCCCGTCTTTGGAGGGCGGTCGGCGGCGTGCCCTCCCGATCGCCCTCGGCGCGGTCCTCCTCCTCGGTCTTCTCGGCGCGGCGTTCTGGCTTCTTCGACCGGCGCCGGACGCGCTCGAGGAGGTGCCCGCGGGCGTGGACGAGCGGTTCGCCGACGACGTCGAGCTGCCCGCGGACGCGCCCTCGCTCGAGCCGGCGCGGAGCGCGGCGCCGGCGACGGTCGTCGCGCGGCATCAGGTGAACGCGGTGCCGCCGTGGACGCCCGAGTCGCTGCTCGAGCCGGTCATCGATGGCGACCTCGGCGTGCGGGTCGCGGCGGCGCTCATCGACGTCGGCGCGACCGCGCCGCGCCTCCGCGACCTCGCCGAGCGGATCCGCGGCGAGAAGGGCATTCCCAGCGAGACCTCCCTCGCGTCGTGGCGGGAGATCCAGCAGGCGCCCGGGCGGTGCTGGCCGCGGATGCCGGTCGCGCGGCGGCGGGAGATCCTCGCCGCGACGGCGGAGTGCTTCGCGGCGGTCGAGACGATCACCGCGGGCGAGGCGCTGATGGAGGGTCTTGGTCCGATCGAGCCGACGACCGCGCGGGGGCTCGGGATCTGGGGCTCGGCGTGGAGCGCCGCGGTGCTCGCCGACGTCGCGCGGCGCGGCGGGCTCGTGAGCACGGTGCGCGACCGCCTGCGCCGCCGCCTCGACGAGCTGCCGCTTCCCGCGCGTCGAGGCTGGGCGGCGCCCTCGCCCTTCGAGGAGACCGCGGCGCGGGTGCTCGGGGCGTGGGTCGGAAGGGAGGGGGAGGATCCGATCGCGGAGGACTCGGTCGGCTCGTGGCGATCATGGTTCGAGGCGACGGGCTCGCTCGATCCCCGCGGGCTCCGCGCGGCGGCGGACCTCGAGGCGGTGCGGGCGCTCCTCGAGGGCTGGCGTCCCGGCGAGGACCTCGACCGCCGGCTCGTGCTGCTCTCGACGGTCGTGCGCCGGCTCGATCCGGCGCGGGACGTGCTCGCGGCGCCGCTGCCGGAGGTGCTCTCGAGCCTCATGCGTCCCGGCGCGGCGCTCCCTGACGCCGACGCCACGTGGAAGGTGGCGAGCGTGCTGCTCGAGGTGCCGGGGCTCGGGGAGGTCGCGGGTGGTCGGGTGCCGGGACCGGCGTCGAGCGGTCCCGACCGCGTCGCGTGGCTCGAGTCGATGCGGGGGACCTGGCCCGTCGTCGAGCCGCCGCCCTCCTCGATCGATCCCGAGGCGAGGCGCCGCACCGCGGAGCTTCTCGAGATCCTCCGGCAGCGTCCCCGCGGCTCCGTGCTCGGCACGATGGCGCTCCTCGTCGAGGCGGGTCGCCTGCATCAGGCGATCCTCGGCGCGGCGGGCGGCGAGACGCCCTCGCGGGCGGCGCTCGAGTCGATCGAGCGGGCGCTCACCGAGCGCGGCGCACCGCCGCCGGATCCGCCCCGCGCGGCGCGGCGTCCTCCGGTCTCCGATGGCGCCTTCGCCGACGGGATGAAGGCGGCGATCAGCGACCGCGAGGCGCGGATCGACCTCGTGCGGGGTCTCCGCGACCGCGGCGGCGTCGACCTCGGCGAGCAGGACGCGAGGGCGTTCGCGCGGGCGCTCCTCAAGGACGCCCCCGAGGTGCGGCAGGCGGCGGCGGCGGTCTTCATCGAGACGCAGGCGGAGTCGACGCCGGTCCTCGAGCAGCTCCTCGACCTCTCGGTCGGGCTCGAGCGGGACTTGATCCTGATCGCGACGTTGCGCCGCGCCTCCGGGCGGGCGCTGCCGCCGCCGAACGACGAGTCGGCGCCGCGGGAGGTTCGGCGGGCGATCCTCGACATGCTGCTCGCGAGCCTGCCCTCGGAGTCGCGCCGCCTCGACGCGCTCGCGGCGCAGCACGCCGCGTCGGTCGCGGCGAGGCAGAAGCTGCTCCTTCCCGGCACCGAGCCCCCGACGGCGCCGACCGATCCGGTCGCGGCGCTCGGATCCCTCGTCGATCGCCTGATGCGGGAGGCGATCGATCTTCCCCTCGGCGACGCGCCGCTCTCGACCGAGCGCATCGCGACCCGCCGCCGGCTGCGGCTCGCCGCGGCCGAGGGCGCCTCGCAGCGGCTCGTCGGCGAGCTCGCCACGCTCGCGGAGCTGCGGGCGCTCGCGATCGTCGGGGGCGACGCGACGCTCGCCGATCGGACGTGGGCGATCCTCGCCGAGGCGGAGGAGCGCCGGCAGCGCGCCGAGTCGAGCCTCGAGCAGGCGGTCGACCTCGAGGCGCTCCTCTGCGAGCTCGAGCTTCTCGCCGCGAGGAAGGGGGGCGCGACGTGAGGGCGACGCTCGGGCTGATCGTCGCCCTCGCCGCCGGATCCGCGGCGCCGCCGCTTCCCTCGTGGATCGACGCGCGGCGGGCGGACCTCGAGGCGTCCGCCGCCCCGCGGGCGATGGCGCTCCTCGAGCTGGCGGAGGAGGTCGCGGCGCTCGCCGATCATCCGGATCCCGCGATCTCGCTCGCGGCGTCGCGGGAGAGCCGGCGCCTCCTCGCGGAGGCGGTGAGGCTCGACGAATCGCTCGGCGTGCCGGCGCTTCGCCTCGCGGTCGCGACCGCGGGGGAGGAGCCGGTGCGGCGGCGGCTCGCGAGGCTGCTCGCGACGCTCGACCGCGGTCCGCGGGACGTCGCCGATCCGGAACTCGCGCGATCGGTCGGCGAGTTCCTCTCGCGCTACCGCCGCGGCGAGGTCGAGGACGCCTCGCGCCTCGCGGCGCTTGCCGAGGTGCGGCTCGCGATCGAGGAGGTCGATCCGCTGATCGAGGGCGGGTTCGACCGGATCGAACGGGACATCCGGTCCGGGCGACCGCCGCTCCTCCGCCTCGACGAGCGTCGGCGGCTTCTCGAGTTCGAGCGGGCGATCCTCGATCCGGAGCGGTCCGGGTTCGCCGCGAGCGCCTGGTTCGACCGGTGGAGCCCGTTGCCCGAGGTCGATGCCGGCGGGATCGCGTTCTGGCTCGAGGGAGATCGCTGAGGACCGGGTCGGAGCCGCGAGGTCCGGCGATCGTCAGCACGAACTTCCCCACCAAGAAGTTGACGGATCGGGTCGAGGGCGTCGAAGATCCCCGGACCGGGGTCGTGGGTCCCGGCGTTCGGGGTCGGGTTGGCGGGGGGTCCATCGGGACACGGGGGTTCGACATGACGTCTCGTCGTCGGGGTGATTCACCGATCTGGACCGCGTCGCAGTGGCGGGCGATGACCTCGCCGATCCGCCTGGAGCTGCTCACGCTCGCCGAGGCGGAGCAACCCTGCTCGATCGCGGACCTCGCCCGCCTGAGCGGTCGCCGGGCGACGGCGCTCTACCGCCACGTGAAGGTGCTTGTGAGCGCCGGTCTGCTGCGGATCGACGGCAAGCGACCGGGCAAGCGGCGACCGGAGCAGCTCTTCTCGCTCTCCGACGCGGCGTCCCAGCCCCGCTTCGATCCGGCGACCGGACAGGGCGTGAAGGAGTACGTGCGACTGCAGCACGCGGCGCTTCGGATGGCGGGCCGCCTCATCCGCGACCTCTTCCGCGACCGGGATGGGCGGGCGGTCAAGCAGCCGGATCGCTTCCACGCCCGCCACGACGTGACCTGGATCGACGACGAGCGGGCAAGGCGCCTCGCCAAGGTGGTCGAGGAGCTCGAGTCGATCGTCGAGGATGGTCGGACGAGCCGCCGCGGTCGGCCGTATCAGCTCAGCGTGATCGTCGCCCCGCGCCGCACGGTCGAGTGATCGGCGGCGGCGGCGACGGATCGATCAGACCCTCGCGAGCGCCTGCTCGAGGTCTGCGCGGAGGTCGTGGGCGTCCTCGATCCCGATCGAGAGCCGCACCAGCGAGTCGCTGATCCCGAGCGTCGCCCGCTGGGCGTCGGGCACCGAGGCGTGGGTCATGATCGCGGGGTGCTCGATGAGGCTCTCGACGCCCCCGAGGCTCTCCGCGAGGGCGAAGACCTCGACCGACTCGAGGAGCCGCCGGCTCTCCGCGAGCCCGCCCTTCAGGAAGATCGTGATCATGCCGCCGAAGGCAGGCGTGCCGTCGAGCGACATCTGCCGCGCGGCGATGGCGTGCTGCGGATGGCTCGGGAGCCCGGGATAGACGACCTTCGCCACCTTGGGATGCCGCTCGAGCCAGCCGGCGATCTCGCTCGCCGCCGCGCAGTGCTGCCGCATCCGGACCGCGAGCGTCTTGATGCCGCGCAGCACCAGGTAGGAGTCGAAGGGTCCGAGCACGCTGCCGATCGCGTTCTGCATGAAGCGGAGCTTCTCGGCGAGGTCCGCCCGCCGGGTGACGAGGACCCCGGCGATGACGTCGCTGTGCCCGCCGAGGTACTTGGTCGCCGAGTGCATCACCACGTCGCAGCCGAGCTCGAGCGGTCGCTGCAGCATCGGCGTCGCGAAGGTGTTGTCGGCGACGACGATGGCGCCGACCGCGGCGCTCGCGCGGGCGATCGCGGCGAGGTCGCAGACCTTGAGCGTGGGGTTGGTCGGCGTCTCGACCCAGACCATCTTCGGGCGGTGGCGGGCGATCGCCGCGGCGGCGCGGGCGGCGTCGGAGAGGTCCTCGTGGATCACCTTCAGTCCCTGCGATCTCGCCCGCACCCGGTTGAGGAGGCGGTTCGTGCCGCCGTAGAGGTCGTCCATCGCGAGGATCGAGTCGCCCGCGTCGAGGAGCTCGAGGCAGGTCGCGGTCGCCGCGAGCCCCGAGCTGAACGCGAAGCCGCCCTGGGTGCGGTCATGCCCCTCGGCGAGCCCACTCGACTCGAGGCTCGCGATGAGCCGCTCGAGCGCGAAGCGGGTCGGGTTGTGGCTTCGGCTGTACTCGTAGCCCTGGTGTTCGCCGGGCGACGCCTGCGCGTAGGTCGAGCTGACGTAGATCGGCGGCATCACGGCGCCGGTCGAAGGACAGGGCGCCTGTCCGCCGTGGATGCAGCGGGAGGCGAGGTGCATCGGTCGATCGCTCATGGCTTCGCGGGCTCCGGGGGAGAGCGCGGAGTGTAGATCGGGGCGGGCGGGGGACGAGGTCGTCTGCGCTGCGGCGCGCGCTGGGCGAGGCGGGCAGTCCGTTGATCGGACGTCCCCTCCGCCTCGCGAACTTCGTTCGCTCGGCACCTCCCCGACGTCGCTTCGCTCCGTCAGGGAGGAGTTTCGGAGCACGCCTCCCCGACCTCGCTGCGCTCGGTCGAGGAGGAGTTCCGGAACACGCGAGCCCGACCTCGCGGTGCTCGATCGAGGAGGACTCGGTCCTCGTGATTCGTCCGCTACGCTCCCCGCCGTGCCACCGGAACCGGACGAGGCGACGCCCCGAGGCATGGACCCCGACGACGAGGTCTGCCTCTGCTTCCACGTGAGCCTGCGGAAGCTCACGAACTTCGTCCGCCGCACCGAGCCGGTGGTCGCGAGCCAGCTCTCGGAGTGCCTCGGCGCGGGAACCGGCTGCCGCTGGTGCGTGCCCTTCCTCGAGCGGCTCCACCGCCAATGGTCCGCGGGCGAGCCGATGCAGCTGCCGGTCGCGCCCACGGAGTACGCGCGGCGCCGCGCGAACTACCGCCGCACGGGCGTCCGGGACGCCGACGCGACGACGGAGGACTCCGGCGGATCGGACGCCTCGCGACCGAGCGGCTCCTGACCGCTCCGACGACCCCCGACGACGCGGCGCACGACGCGCCCGCGCGACCCGGGGGCGGCCCCTGCTCGCGCTATCATCCGCCGCGTCCGCGAGGACCATCGTGGTCTGCGGCGCACCGCGGCGGGCGAGGCACGGAAGGAACCCTCCGATGCAGGACTGGCGAGGACTGATCGCGATCGCTCGGCGGAGGCTCTGGAGACAGCGGCTCCTCGACGCGACGTCGGTGCCGCTCCTCGCGGCGGGCACGGCGGCGGTGGTCGCGATTGGTCTCGGCAAGGCGATTCCGGGCGTGATGCCGGCGTGGTGGATCACCGCGTCGGTGCTCGGCGGGGTCGCGCTTCTCGCGATGATCGCACGGTCGCTTCGGCGGCCGCCGAGCGACCTCTCCGCGGCGATCGAGGTCGATCGGGTGCTCGGGCTCCGCGACCGCGTGTCGGTCGCGCTCGCGAGCGAGGGTCGCGACGATCCCTTCGCCCGCGCCGCGGTCGCCGACGCGCTCCGCGCGACGAGCGGTCCGGCGCCGAAGGCGACGCTTCGGCGAGGTCTTCCCGCCCATGCCCCGCGGGGGTGGTGGTGGGCGATTCCGGCGGTCGTCCTCGCGGCGCTCGTCGAGTGGCTCGTCCCGGCGTGGTCGCCGGAGGGCGCGGTCGCCGAGGGCTCCGCGGAGGAGGCGCGGGAGACGGCGCGGCAGGCGATCGACGAGCTGCAGGCGTCGATCGCCGAGCAGCCGGAGCTCGAGGCGATGCTCGGCGAGGCGAACGCGGGCGAGTCGCCCTCCGAGGACCTCTTCGCGGAGCTTGAGGACCCCGAGGAGATCCGCCTCGAGGCGATCCGGCAGGTCACGGCGCTCGAGGAGCGCCTCTCGGAGCTCCTCGAAGGACCGGAGGCGATGGCGAGCGAGGATCTCGCGAGCCGCATGAGCGAGCTCGACGTCCCGAGCGAGGGCGCGAGCCGCGACCTTGCCCTCGAGATGCGCCTCGGGAACTTCCAGGGGGCGTCGGGGGAGATCGAGAAGCTGCGGGAGAAGCTCGAGCGAGGCGAGATGACCGACGCCGAGCGCGAGGCGCTCGCCGCGGAGCTCGAGTCGCTCGCGGCGCAGCTCGCGGCGCTTGCCCAGTCGAGCGAGTCGCTCGACGACCAGCTTCGCGCCGCGGGCGTCGATCCGGCGCTCGCGGGGGAGCTCACCCCGGAGGATCTCGCGCGGCTCCGCGAGGCGCTCGAGCGGATGCAGTCGATGAGCCAGGAGGAGCGCGAGGCGCTCATGAAGGCGGCGCAGGCGGCACGGCAGGCATCGCAGCAGACCAAGAAGATGTCCGAGTCGATGCGGCAGATGGCGTCGCAGTGCAAGAACCCGGGGCAGTCCGGGCAGGGCACCGAGGGCGAGCAGACCGTGCCTGCCTCGCTGGGAGCGCAGGCGCAGCAGACCCTCAGCGAGGCGGAAGAGATGCGGGCGATGCTGCGGCAGGCGCGCGCCGCGCAGTCGCAGTGCCAGGGTCGTGCCCGCGGCATGGGAAGCCAGGGGTTCCTCCGACCGGGCGCCGGCGGCAGCGGTCAGGGAGCGGGCATGGGCGGTCGCGGGCAGGGCGCGGGCGGCGAGATGCCCCGAACCGAGACCGAGACCGCGACCGAGGTGGTGCGCGAGGGCGGCGTGATGCGACCGGGCGACGTCATCGCCCGCTCGCTCATCGAGGGCGAGGTGACGGTGGGCGAGGCGCAGGTCCCGCTCGAGCGGATCGATCGCGCCGCGGAGGCAAGCGCTCCCGCCGACGCGGGCGCCGAGGACCCGGTCCCGCCGCATCTTCGGGATGCGCACCGCCACTACTTCGGCGAGCTCCGCCGCCTCGTGCGTCCGGCGACCCCGGGCGCGCCGACGCCCCCGGGCGGGGGATCGACGCCGGCTGCGGGTGGCGCTGCGCCGACGCCGAAGGAGCCCGCGAAGGACTCCCCCAAGGGCTCCGGATCGTGATCGGTCCGTCGCGCCTCGGTGCGCGCCTCGCGGCGGCGATCGTCGCGGGCGGGACGATCCTCGCGCTCGGGGGCTGCGGCGACGATCGTCCGGAGGTCACCATCTACGTCTCGGTCGACGACCACGTCGCGCGACCGATCCTCGCCGAGTTCGAGCGGACCGAGGGGATCCGCGTGAACGCGCGGTTCGACGCGGAGGCGACGAAGACGACCGGACTCGTCAATCGGATCCGCGCGGAGAAGGACCGCCCGCAGGCGGATCTCCTCTGGTCGAGCGAGCCGTTCATGACGGTGCAGCTTGCCGAGGAGGGGCTCCTCGACGCGCCTCCGGAGGACGTCGCCGCGTCGCATCCCGAGGCGTGGCGGGACGAGTCGCGGCGCTGGCACGCCTTCGCGGGGCGGGCGCGGGTGATCGTCTACGCGCCCGACCGCGTGCCGCAGGAACGGCTGCCGCGCACCTGGATGGACCTCGTCCGACCGTGGTGGAAGGACCGGGTCGTGATGGCGGATCCGCGCTTCGGCACGACCCGCGGGCACGTCGGGGCGATGGAGGCGTACTGGAGCCGCGAGGTGATGCCCGGCTACTTCGAGGCGTTCCTCGAGGGGCTCGCGGAGAACGGCGTCCGCTTGCTTCCCGGCGGGAACGCCGCGGTCGTCGAGGCGGTCGCCGCGGGCGAGGCGGACGTGGGGCTCACCGACACCGACGACGTCTGGATCGCCCGGGACCGCGGTCTCGCGGTCGCCTTCGTGCTGCCGCGGCATGCGCCGGACGAGCGCGAGGGCGGCGGGACGCTCGTCGTGCCCAACACCGCCGCGCTCGTGAGGGGCGGACCCAACCGCGCGGCGGCGATCGCGCTCCTCGAGCATCTGCTCTCCGCCGAGGTGGAGGCGGCGCTCCTCGCCTCGCCCTCGCGGAACATCCCCCTCGCGCACGCGGAGGCGATCACCTCCGACCGCCTCGAGGAGGTCGCGGTCGCGGACCCGCTTCGGATCGACCTCGCCCGGGCGGCGCGGGCGATGGATCGCGCCGTCGCGGAGACCGTGAGGCGACTGAGCGAGGTTCGGGTCGCTCCGGCGCCGCGCGAGGTCGAGCAGGACCTCGAAGAGTCATCGCGCGACGAGTCCGCGCCCGCGACCGAGGGCAGCGGCGGGGGACCCGCGAGCGAAGCGCCCTCCGAGGGGAGCGCCGGCTGAGGTGCGGTCCGCGACGACCGCCGCGATCCTTCTCGTCACGGCGATCCTGCTCGTCGCCGCGGCGCCACCCTTCGTGGGCGCGGTCGTCGCGCTCGGCGAGGGGGGCGATGCGCGGGCGGTGATCGACGGCGACGCGCTCTGGCGCACGCTCGGCTGGACCGGCGGCGTCGCGCTCGCGGCGGCGGTCGTCGGCTGGGCGCCGGGTCGGGTGCTCGCGCGGCGTCGTGGGATCTGGGCGTTCCTCTCGATCCTTCCCTTGACGGTGCCGCACTGGCTCCTCGTCTACGGGCTCTGGCAGTCGACCGGTCCGGGCACCTTCCTCGGCGACCTCGCCGGGCGAGCGGAGGCGACCGCGCTCCTTCGGCAGGGCGTCCTCGCGGCGGGGCTTCTCGCCGCGTCCTGGCCGATCGTCGCGTGGAGCCTCGCCGCGGAGGGACCGCCGCGCGGCTCGACCGCGGCGCTTGCCTCGCTCGATGGCTGGTCGCTCGGCGAGCGATTGCGGGGCGCGCTCCGCGAGGACGCGTCGTCGCTTCTTCGTGGCGCGATCGCGGCGATGATGCTCCTCGCCGGCACCACCGTCGCCTTCGACCTCGCGGGGGTGCGGACGTTCGGGTTCGAGCTCCGCACGCTCGACGCGGAGGGAGCGCCCCTTGGCGGCATCATCCGGCTCGGCGCGATCGGCATCCTGCCCGGGATCGTGCTCCTCGTGCTCGCGGCGACCCTTCCTCGCCCGGAGACCTCGCCGGAGGAGGTCGTGCCGCGACCCTCCCGCGGGCTCCGCGTGGTCGCGGCGGCGGTGGTCGGACTCCTCGGCGCCGCGCCCGTCGCGCTCCTCGTCGGCGGGCTCCTCCGCGAGCCGGGGATCTCGCGCGATTCGCTCGAGTCCTTCGGATCGCTCCACGCCGACGCGGTGCCGACGACGCTCGGGACGGCGCTTGCCTCGGGAACGGTGCTGGCGCTCCTCGCGGCGGGGCTCCTCCTCCTTTGGCGGGATGGCTCGCGGTTCGCCCGCACCGTCGCCATCGTGCAGTCGGTCGTCTGGGCGGTCCTCGCGGGACTGCCCGCGGCGGCGGTCGCCGCGGCGACGATCTCGGCGTGGAACCGCTCCTGGCTCGACTCCTTCTATGAGTCCGCGGCGATCGTGGTCGTGGGTCATGTCGGTCGCTTCGGCGTCCTCGCCGCGGCGGCGGCGTGGTGGCTCGCGAGGCGTCGCGACGCGGCGCTCGACCTCCGCGCGATCGATGGTCCGCGCCGCCTCGGCGAGGTAATGCGGGCGGAGCGACCGCGGCTCGTCGCGGCGATGACCGCGGCGGGGGCGGTGGGAGCGTCGCTTGCCCTCGGCGAGATCGATCTCACCGCGCGGCTGCAGCCTCCGGGCGACGGCTGGATCGCGGTGGCGGTCCTGAACGCGATCCACTACCAGCGCGGCGAGTCGGTGCTGCTCGCGGCGCTCGCGATGACCGCGATGGGCGCGATCGCGGCGGGAGCGGTGATGCTCGCGTGGCGACCCCTCCGATCCGCCGGTCGCGCCGCGGCGATCGCGTGGGTGCTCGCGGCGGCGGTCGGGACGCTCGACGCTGCCGCATGGCATGATCCGCTGAGGCAGGATCGAGGCAGGTCGGCGATCGCCGACGAGTCCACGACCGCCGCTGGCGGCACTCGGAGCGGTCGCGGATGAGCACGCAGCTTCTTCGATTCGAGCATCCGGGATGGCTTGCGCTCCTCGTCCTCGTGCCGATCGCGTGGTGGCTCGCCCGTCGTGCGGCGGGCACCATGAGCGCGACGCGGCGCTGGTGCGTCTTCGCGCTCCGCGCCGTGGTGATCGCCCTCGTGACCGCGGCGCTTGCGGAGCCGAGCTGGGTGCGGCGCGGCCAGCACCTGACGGTGGTCGTGGTCGCCGACGCGAGCCGCTCGGTGCCCCGGACGATGCGCCTCGAGGCGGAGGAGTTCCTGCGCCTCGCCGCGGAGGCGCGGGAGCGTCCGGAGGACCGCCTCGCGGTGGTCACGACCGCCCGCGACGCGGAGGTCGCGGCGCTGCCGGAGCCCTCGACGGTGCCCTCGAGGGCGTTCTCGATCACGGGGCACGCGGGCGCCGACGATGCGACGAACCTCGCCGAGGGGATCGCGATGGCGCTCGCGATCCTGCCCTCGGAGAGCGCCTCGCGGATCCTCCTCGTCTCGGATGGCAACGAGACCGCCGAGAGCGTGCTGAAGGCGGCGGAGCTCGCCCGGGCGAACGGCGTCGCGATCGACGTGCTGCCGCTTCGCGTGCGGGCGGATGGCGAGGTCGTGTTCGAGGAGCTGCGGGTGCCGACGCGGGCGCGGCGCGGTCAGACGGTGGACCTGCGGATGTTCCTGCGGAGCGGACGCGCGACGACGGGACGGCTCTCGCTCCTGCACGACGACCGCCGGATCGACCTCGATCCGGGCTCGCCGAGCGACTCGATGACGATCACGCTCGAGCCCGGGGTGAACGCCTTCTCGGTGCCGCTGC
>VGXO01000045.1 GCA_016873275.1 Phycisphaerae bacterium | reverse complement strand
CATTCGGTGCCTGTCCGCGATCCTCGCATTCGGTGCCTGTCCGCGATCCTCGCCTGTCCGCGCCGGTGATGGACCTCGCCACTCGCCTGAAGCCGCATTCGGTGCCTGTCCGCGATCCTCGCGCTCGCCCTCCCGCGCGAGCCCCTTTGCCTGTCCGCGATCTTCCCGCGATCGTCCGATCTTCCGCGATCTTCAAGATTCTCTCTCTCTGGCATCTCGCCCGCGTCGCATCACGAAGCAACAACTCCCAGCCGGTTATCCGGCACTCTCTCAACTCCCAGAATGCTTGCGGTTCCCGACCCAGTGAACGGAGGCTCTTCCATGCGTCGCATCGTGCTCACCAGCGTTGGAGTCGGAGTCGCGGCGATCGCCGCATCCGCGGTCGCCGAGGTTCCCTTCCAGCCGCTCGCTGACTTCGGTCTCGGCGGCAGCCCCTCGGACGTGAACGCCGCGGGGCGGATCGTCGGCGCGGTCCGCGTCGATGACGGGTCCTATCCCTACGTTCCGGTCGTGTGGGAGACCCCGAGTTCGACGCCGGTCGTTCTGCCCAATGAGTTCGGCGGCTACGCCATCTCGATCAACTCGAACGGCGACATCTGCGGCATCGAGTTCCAGGAGTCGGGTCCCTACGGAACCCCCGTGGTCTGGCTGGACGGCGAGCGATTCGTCCTGCCCGATCTTGGCGAGGGCGGCTTCACGAACGACATCAACGAGGCCGGCGTGGTCGTCGGCTCGGTCATCTCAGACGGCAACTACCTTGCAGCTCGCTGGTTCGACCTCCAGCTCGAGGTGCTCCCGGTTCCCGACTTCGAGGTTCCGGATGGCGTCGTCTGGACCCTCGCGAACAGCATCAACTCCTCCGGCGAGATCACCGGCACCGTGCGCGGTCAGGCGGGCTCTGGGACGCCGTCGGCGGCGGTTCGCTGGGACTCCGAGGGCGTCTCGATCGTCCCGAGCGAAGGGCTTGAGACCAAGGGCATCTCGATCGACAACCTCGGCGGCGTGCTGATCAATGGGTACTTCGGCTCCCCCTCGCGATTGGCGCCGGCGCTCGTGATGCCGGATGGTCAGATCGACGTGCTTCAGGTCCCGGCGGAACTCTTCAGCGGCGCGTCGGCGACCGCGATGAGCCGCACCGGCATCGTCGCGGGTTACTACTACGGCGACGTGAACGGCAGCTTCGGAATCAAGGCGGCGGCATGGCCTAACGGGGTCTTCACGCCGCTCGCGATGCCTGAAGGGCAGCGCTACGCGTTTCCCTCCGGCGTCGGCAGCAACGGCATCGTCTTCGGTGCCGCGACCGATGGCGTCTCCGGACGCTCGGTGCCGGGCTTCTGGCAGCTCGAGGTAGGCGAGAACTTCGTCGAGGCGAGCACCGTGAGCGGCGAGCGGGGCGAGACGGTCGAGGTCTCGGCGGTGAGCGTCTCGGAGAACGGCGTCAACGCCGGCTGTGCGGTGTGGGTGGTCGTGCAGGGCGAGATGCTCGGGCTTGCGATCACCGATTCCAAGGGGGTCGCCCGCCTCGAGTACACGATCCCCGCCTCCTTCAAGGGCACCGAGATCGAGGTCGAGTTCACCGACGAGAACGGTGCTTCCGCGAACGGCATGATCGTGGTCGAGACCGGCTGCACCACGGGCGACCTGAACTGCGACGGTCTGATCAATGGCACCGACCTCGCCACGCTGCTCGCGGCGTGGGGCGGCGGTGGTCCGGCGGACCTGAACGAGGACGGCACCGTGAACGGCATCGACCTGGCGATCATGCTCGCGGGCTGGACCGGCTGACGCTGGACTCGCGACCAGCTCGGGCGTGAGCACGACCTGAGCGAGGTCGACCGAGCGTGATCAAGATCGAGTCCGATCAAGTCTCATCATGGCACTGACGGCGCCCCGGTCACCGACCGGGGCGTCGGTCTTTGACCGCCTCGGACGAAACGGTCGGCACGCGGCAGTCGTGGACAGGCACGGACGGCAGTCGTGGACAGGCACGGACGGCAGTCGTGCGTGAACAGGCAGGGACCGCGCGGGGAGGCGTGGGAGTCGTGGACAGGGGGAGTCGTGGACAGGGGGGAGTCGTGGACAGGCACAGACCGCGCGGGGTACGGCAGTCGTGGACGGCATGGACGGAGCGGCAGTCGTGGACAGGCACAGACCGCGAGGCGGTCGGTGACACGGGACTGGCACCTTCGTGTCCGCAATCGCCCCCCAAGTCTGCGTTGGAGCCAAGGGTTGAAACACGTCCGGTCGGCTGCGCGGGGGGCGGGGGGGTAGGCGGTAGCGTCCGATTCGACCGGTCCTCGTTGTCTTGAGTCGTGCCTGTCCACGACGCCCCTCGGACGGCATGGCCTCGTCGTTCCGCACCCGGAGCGAGCGCGGCCGCCGTGGCCTCCCGGGGCCCGAGGGAAGGGAAGATGGAAAGAAGGGAGAGGAAAGGAACCGTCACGGCGTCCGCGCGGCACGGAACCCGAAGTTGTTGTTGACCTGGGAGGCCGTACCGCTGCCACGAAGCGACGAGCGACATTGGCCGGAGTTGCTGATCCACGAGCCGCCACGCAAACCGCGAACCGAACCGGAAACCGGCCCAGCGGGATTGACCGGAGGGCTCCACGCGTAATAGGTGCCGTCGTAGATGTCCTCCACCCACTCCGACACGTTCCCGCTCATGTCGTGCAGGCCGAGGGCATTGGCCTGCCTTCCGCCGACCGGACGGGTCTGGCTGTTCGAGTTCGAGGTGAACCATGCGATGTTCCCGACCAGCGTGTCGTCGTTCGTCCCGCTCGGATGCCCCGAGAACGGGTGGAACGCCGTCGTCGTGCCCGACCGGTACGCGTACTCCCACTCCGCCTCCGTCGGCAGCCTGAGGCCCGTCGCCGCGTTGAACGCCTGGATCATGTTCCACGAGACCCGCTCCACCGGTCGGAGCGGGACCTGACCGGCAGGGACTTGGCCGCTCGCGTTCGTGAAACCCGACGGGTTCGATCCCATCACCGCCGTCCACTGCGCCTGCGTCACCTCGTAGCGACCGATATAGAACGGGGCGGTCAGTGTCACCGCGTGGACGGGGATCTCGCCGCTCTCGCAGTTGTATTGATTCGACGCCGAACACCCCATGTTGAACGTACCCGGCGGAACCAGCACCATCTCGATCTGGCTCGCGTCGTCCCGCACCCGCCACGCGAAGCCAGTCGCCTCGATCCCCTGCCGCCGCGAAGCGTCGGTCACCACCGCCGGATCGGGCATCGCCTCGAGCAGCGTCGCCCAGCCCGGGACGTTCACCGGCGCGTAGGTGAACGCCCCCGCCGCGGTCGCCGTGCCTTTCGCGGTCGTGATCGTCACCGCCACCGTGCCGACCGAGCCGGGCGGAGTGACCGCGGTGACCGTGTTCGAGTCGATCCGCACGACGTTCGTCGCGGGCACGCCGCCTACGCGGACGCCGGTCACGCCGTTGAGGTGGTTCCCGGTGATCGTGATCGCGGTGCCGCCGTTGTAGCCACCGGTCGGCGGCGTCACCGCGAGGATCGACGCCTGCACGTACTGGAACGGCGTCGCGGCAGTGATCGTGCCCTGCGGGGTGACGACCGCGACCGCGGCCGGACCGATCGCGCCGGGCGGCGTCACCGCCAGCACCGACGAGGACGAGAGTACCGTGAAGCCCGTGCAGGCGACGCCGCCGACGGTCACGCCGGTCGCGGTGCCGACCCCGAAGCCGGTGATGGTGAGCGTCGTGCCGCCAAGGGAAGCGCCTTGCGGCGGCGTGAACGAGTCGATCGAGACGAGGCACGGACCCCACGCCGCGAGGAGCAGGGCGAGATCGGGGCTGTCGACGACGCCATCGCCGTTGAGGTCCTCACGGCACGATTGGCCGAAGGCGACGGGCACGAGGCCGAACGAGAGGGCAGCAATCACGATCCAGCCGAAAGGTCGATTCGGGCGCATGGGAGACTCCGCGGGTCGAGGGTACCGCCGGGATCGGCACCCGCTACGCAAAACGCAAGCCAAAATCGTCCGCTTCGAGGTTCTCGCACCTTGGCCGCCCTCACCCCCCCGCCGTGCGGCCCTTCCACGAGCGCCGCCCGCGGATCGCGAGCCAGAGGCTGCGTGAGGTCGGGGTCGTCGGAGGCCTGCACCGAGACGGGATGCCCGAACGACATGCCGCTGATCGAGGCGAGAACGCGGCGCACCTGTCCATCGGGCCCGATCAGCGCCTACCCGGTGTGCTGCGCCGGGTCGTGGAGGTCGAAGGAGAGCGGCACACCGCACTCGATCGACGCGAGTTGCGCCTCGATCTCGCGACAGCGGTCCTCGCCGAACTCGACCACCTGCTGCAGCAGCGTTCCGCCGGAGCCGCGTGCGAGCAGTGCGGTGAGGTGCCTCTCGTCGCAGAGGATTCGGATGCCCGGCGATCCCGAGCCGGTGCGCGGCTTTGCGAGAATCGGATAGCGCGACGCCGCCCACGCACGCGCGGCCTTCGGCGAGGCCAAATCGTCCAGCGCAAAGGAGTCCGCAAAGGGCAGGCCCCGCGCGGCCGCGAACCGCCACATGGCGACCTTGTCGCTCACGATGCGAGCGGCGTCGATCGAGCCGATCGGGATGCGGTCTCGCAGGGAGGGGTCGGACTCGGCGAGCCTCGCGAGCGGCCCCAGGTCGCCATCGCGCCCCGGCAGCACGATGTCGGGCTGTTCGGCTTCGATCGTCGAGCGAAGGAAGGGCCCGAACGCCTCGTCCGCAGCGGGCGGCGACCGGTGCACCCGATCGCATCGAAAGACGCTCGGCGAGGCGGCGATCGTGTTGAGCCCAACGACCCGCACCCGGTCGCGCCGACCGTCGAGGGCATCGAGCACGTTCTGCCCGAGCAGGCTGCCGACGCTGAGTTGGAGGATCGTGACCATGAGGGTCGGCGTGGCGGATCGAGTGCGGCGGACGAGCCGACCGCAACGGGATCGATCGGCTGGCCCGCGGGGTCGGTCTAACAGGGATCGGCCACGCCCGCACCGAGGTTCTGCGAACTCCGTGGGAAAGCCGGTGGGGGTCCAGCGGACGCCGAGCGGACTGGCGGGGCTGGGAAGGGTGACTCGCGAAGGTCACGCCGACCGCCGCCACACCTCGATCGACCCCCGCGCTACGGCGAGATCCCAGGTCACGCGGCGCGCCGCGGCGCCACGCCGAACCGCCACCCGAGCCACAGCAGGTGATGAGGCAGGGTGGCCGCCGCACAGAAGAGCAGGAAGGAGAGCGCGATGGGTCGTGCGCCAAAGCCGCCGAGGAACCACGCCCCGGCGAGGACCATGGCGATCGACGGAACGAGCAGCCACGTCGAGTCGCGATGGACCCGCAGCGCGTTGGCGAGCCGCTGCACCGGACCGCCCCGGCGCAGCGGATCGCCGACACCGCGGGCCCGACCGCAGTGGCCGGCGGCATGGACGAGCATGAAGTAGGCGCCGATCGCGAGCAGTGGCGGGGTGTCCGAGGCCATCGCGAGGTAGGCACCGACGGTCAGCCACTCCTCGCGCATCTGCCACCGGTCGTGGCGCCGCCACAGTGGCGTGGCGAGGACGAGCACTGCGCCGATGCACAGGGCGACAGTGGCCGCCGCGGCGATCGCACCGGCGTTCGGCGGCGGAGTATCGCGGATCGCGAGGGCGATCTCGCCGAAAGGTGCCCACGCCGCGATCGGCTCGAAGACGAACGGCGCTGCGATCACGCAGAGGCCTCGCCCGAGACCCGCGAGATGGTCCAAGGGGCCGCGGACGATGGTGCCGCGGGTCCAGACCGAGTCGGACACCCCGAAGTGATGCGCGGCGAGCAGGAGGAATCCGACCAGGGACCACACCGGCGCCGCGACGAGGAGCGCGACGCACCCCGCCATCACGAGCGCGTACGCCGCGAAGAGCGCCCCGATCCGGCCGCGGTCGCCCACGAGGCGGCGCATCGCCTCGAGGTCGTACGCGCCGTGCGGCATGCCCACGACGAGCAGCGCCGCCACCCAGAGCCAGGCGCCCGCGCCGGCGTCGGGCTGCACGAGGACCGCCGCGATCCCCACGAGCAGCAGCAGAAAAGGGCGGGCGGCCCACGAGGGGCCGCCCGCCGTCGCACTCGCCAGCCAGCGGTCGCCGGCGGCATCCGCATCAGGCACTTCCCGCATGGACAGCGCCTGCTTCACCAACCTCAGTTCCGGCTCGGTGCGGCCGTCGTCGAGTGCCCGCCGTCGTGGTCGGCGAGCGCCTTGACGCCCTGGTAGCACACGAGTCCGAAGAACACCTTGTTGATCACATCGGCGACGTTGTAGCAGATCTCCCGGATGGACTCGCCTTCGGGTCCGCCCAGCGCCATCAGGAAGCCGATCGGATAGATCGTCCATCCGACGAGGATGAACAGCCGCAGCGTCTTGAGCGACTGCACGATCGACGGCGGCTGGGTCTGCATCTGGTCGTTGACCTTCGTGTACAGCACGAACACGATGTACAGCCACGCGGCGCAGGAGATCAGGTAGTTGATCCACCAGCCGCCGGATCCGACCACCGACTCCTCCGCGATCCACGCGAACACGAGCATGACCACCGAGGCGGCGACGAGGGTTCGGAAGAGCCCGCGGGCCCGCCCGCCGAGGTTCAGCAGCAGCGGGATCTCGAGCACGAGCAGCGGGACGGTGATCAGCCAGTCGATGTAGCGATAGGCGGTCGGGAACTGGGCGATCGTCTTGCCCTCGATCCGGGTCCCGTCTGCGTTGAAGAGCGCGGCGACCTGCTCGAGGTAGATCCCCGACATGCGGTAGTAGTGGAAGCACGCGACCGCGGTGATGATGCCCGCCACGACCATCACGGTGCGGTAGGCCTTGGGCACGCTGCCGGCCATGAGCCAGAAGTACATCGTGCCGGCGCCCATGGCGACGGTGCCGATCCAGAAGAGATACATCGTGATCCCCTCGATCGACAGACCTGCATTCAACGCGAGCGATGTTTCCGAGAGTCCAAGCGTGGTCATGAGACTTCCTTGGGAGGTGGGGGAGAACGGAGAACCGACTCCATGTGGAATCGCCGGAGGTCGACGCAACGATTACAGAAATGGAAAGATGTCGCAACGACACGCGTTGGCCATCGCGGCCGCCGGATCGTGGGCACGCATCCATCGCGACGAGAGACCGCTCTGCGGGAGCAACGCCAAGTTCATGTGTGACAGACGGTTGAGCCGTGCGGTGGCGGCGACTGCGGAGCCGAGGGCGGCCACACATCAGTCCGGCCCCTCGTCCCGCCGCCCCGGTCCACCGTGGGCTGCCGCCTACCCCTCCCGCCTGAACGCCATCGCCCCGCCGGCCATCGGGGCCGAGCGGCAGCGCGACCGCCCGGTCGGCGTCCAGCGCCGCGCCGATCGGCGCCCAGCCCGCGGGCGGCCGGATCCGCACCGAGTCGCGGCGCTCGCCGCGGATCTGGACCTCGATCGAGTCGGGGCTCTAGGCGAGTCGTTCGACGAGCACGCCGCCGCGGGCGCGCAGGCCCGAGACCGATCCCTGCGGCCACGCCGGCGGCAGCGCCGGAAGCAGCTCGACGATGAAGCGCGGCGGCCGGCCCGGGCCGAACGCGTCGCCGGCGGTGCGGTCCTCGAGGTGCGACTGCAGCAGCATCTCGGCGAGACCCGCGGCGCCGCCGAAGTTGCCGTCGATCTGAAACGGCGGGTGGTCGTCGAAGAGGTTCGGCAGCGTGGACTTCTCGAGGAGCCTGCGCAGGTTCGCGTACGCCTCGTCGCCCTCGCGGAGCCGCGCGAAGAAGTTGACGAGCCACGCGCGGCTCCAGCCGGTGTGACCGCCGCCGTGGGCGAGCCGGAACTCGAGGGTCTTCCGCGCCGCGGCGAGCATCTCCGGCGCTGCATCGAGCGTGAACTGCGCGCCGGGATGGAGCCCGTAGAGGTGCGACATGTGGCGGTGCCCCGGCTCGGCTTCCCGGAAGGGTCGCGACCACTCCATCAGGCGACCGTCGTCGCCGATCTGCGGCATCGCGAGTCGCTCGCGGGCGGCGATCGCCTCGACCACCACCGGATCGTCGAGCCGCTCGAGCACCGTCGCGGCGTCGATCAGGTTCGTGAAGCAGTCCCAGATGATCTCCTGGTCCATCGAGTTCCCCATCCCGATGTCGGCGTGCTGACCCTCGTCGGTGATGAAGGTGTTCTCCGGCGAGGAGCTCGGTCCGGCGACGAGCCGACCGGTCGCGGGATCCTCGACGAGGTAGTCGAGGTAGAACTCCGCCGCGCCGCGCATGAGCGGAAACGCCCGCTCGGCAAGGAAGACCTCGTCGCCCGAGTGGAGGTAGTGCTCCCACGGGTGGCGGACGAGCCAGCCGCCGCCGTGCGGCCACATGCCCCACACGGTGAGCCCGATCGGCACGGTGAACGCCCAGGCGTCCGAGGTGTGGTGGCAGACCCAGCCGTCGGCGCCGTAGGTGATCCTGGCGGTCTTCGCGCCCTCGACGGCGACGCGATCGATGAAGTCAACGAGCGGCTCGTGGAACTCCGCGAGGTTCGCGACCTCGGCGGGCCAGTAGTTCATCTGGATGTTGATGTTGGTGTGGTAGTCGGCGTTCCAGGGCGCCGCGACGTGCTCGTTCCATAGTCCCTGCAGGTTCGCGGGCAGCGTGCCCGGTCGCGAGCAGGAGACGAGGAGGTAGCGGGCGAACTGGAAGTACAGGGCGAAGAGCGAGGGATCCTCCGCTCCCGCGCGGAGCTCGCGGAGCCGCGTGTCGGTCGGCTTCCCTGCCTGCGCGGTCGAGCCGAGGTCGAGGGAGACCCGCGCCATCACCGGTTCGAACGACGCGAGATGTCGGGCGAGGAGCTCGTCGAAGGGACGATCGAGCGCCGCGCGGGCGATCTCGAGCGCCATCTCCTCGGGACCGCGCGGAAGTCCGCCGAGATCCGCGGGCGAGCGACGATCCGCGCGACCGATGCGCCGCGCGAAGTCGGTCTCGCCGGCGATGACCACGGTGTACGCCTTGGTGCGGCGCCCCACCTCCCACGAGACGGCGAAGCGACCGAGCGAGCGGGCGGGCGGGGACGCCGGGAACTCCGGCGCGGCGGGGTCATCCGCGCGAAGCCCGAGCCCCATCGCGAAGCGCACGCCGCGGTGCTCGCCGTTCACCGCCGTCGCGCCGACGACGCTGAAGCGGAGCGGCGTGCCGTCCTCGTCCTCCGAGTTCGACTGCTCGAGCCGACCATCGACGAGCGCCTCGCGTCCGAAGCCGATCGCCGCGACGAGCCCCTCGGGATGCTCGGTCTCCCAGCGGACCACCACGACCTGATCGGCGGCGCTGGCGAACATCCGGCAGCGGGTGGGGTGCCCGTCTGCGAGGAAGGTCGTCTCGGCGATCCCGGTCGAGAGGTCGAGCGTGCGGCGATACTCGGTGATCGACTCGAAGGCGTCGTGCCAGCAGGTGGCGACCGTCGCGAGGGTCTGATGACTCCGCACGAGGTCCTCCGCCATGAAGTGCTCCTGCATGAGCCGCTGTGATCCAAGCACGTCGCCGGCGAACCAGCGCCGCCGCGCCTCCGCGAGCGTGCCCGGCGGCGGGCGGCGGTCGCGCTCGAGCGGTCCGCCCGCCCAGAGCGAGTCCTCGTTCAGCTGGATCGTGCCGAAGGGATCGCCATGGACCATGCCGCCGAGGCGACCGTTCCCGATCGGAAGCGCCTCGGTGAAGCGCGAGGCGGGCTGCTGATACCAGAGGACGAGACCCTCGGGTCCCGTCGCGCTGCTCGGACGGGTCCAGCCGCGCACCGGCGTGCCGGCGGGGACGAGCTCCGCTGCCGCGGCGAGCGTCGCAAGCTCCGCGCGAAGCGCCGCGGCGCGCGAAGGCTGCAGGTCGCCGGGCTCGTCGCCGCGGAGGAGAAGCCACGCGCCCGAGAGGGAGATCGCCCCGTCAGACCCGACGAGGAGCGGCTTGCCGCTCCAGATGCCTCCGTTGCCGCCCAAGTCGTGGACCCGCACCGCGAGCAGGATCGTCGAGCCGGGCGCCGCGAGCGCCGCCGGAACCGCGTAGGTCCGTTCGGTCTGGTACGCGCTCGAGGCGCTCGGCGGCATCGAGCCGGTCGCGCCGATCCTCGTCCCGTTCACGAACGCCTCGTCGGCGTCGTCGATCGTGCCGAGCCGAAGCTCGAGGTCGCCGGGCGACCATGCCGCGGGGATCTCGACCGACAGCAGGTACCACGCGAAGCCGTCGTGGCGACCGAGTCCCTCGGGGTCGACCTCGTTCCATCCGGCGGGGACCGGCATCGCCCGCGGCGGCGGAGCGCCGACGAGGGAGGTCGAGCCGAACACGAGGCTGGCGACGCCGGCGAGACCCGCGAAGACCTCGCGTCTCTTGCGTCGAGCGGCGCGGCGGGCAAGCAGGTCCGGCATGGCGGGCTCCGAGAGCGCAAGGGAGAGGACCGACGAGAGGGCGCCGCAGGTCGCCGCTCGGCTCGTCGCGCGAGGTCGAGGCGATCGTACCGGTCGCGAGGTGGTCGACCCGGACGATGACGCGAGCGCGGCGGCGGCCCTCGAGGTCCGGAGACCGAGCAACCCGGGAACTCCCCGGACCCTGTCGAGTCCGCGACCGCGGACCCGCCCGGCGCGGCGTGCCGCTACATTCGCGGCGTGGGAGGTGCCTCATGACCCCGTGCCGACGCCACGCCGCCCGAGATCTCGCCCCCGTCCTTCTTCTGGCGTCGATCGCCGCCGCGACCTCCGCGTCGCGTGCCCAGGAGGAGCCGTGGTGGCCCGCCGACCTTCCCCGCCGCGTCGCGACGCCGCTCGACGAGTCGCCCGCCGAGCGCGACGACCGCATGGCGTGGTGGCGCGAGGCGAGGTTCGGGATGTTCATCCACTGGGGGCTCTACGCGATCCCCTCCGGCACCTGGAAGGGCAAGCGGACCGGCGGCGCGGAGTGGATCCTCAACGCCGCGCGGATCCATCCCGATGAGTACATGCCGCTCCGCGAGCAGTTCGACCCGGTCGAGTTCGACCCGACGCAGTGGGCGATGATCGCGAGGAACGCCGGGATGAAGTACCTCGTGATCACCTCGAAGCATCACGACGGCTTCTGCCTCTGGCCCAGCGAGTTCACCGACTTCGACGTGGACTCGACGCCCTTCCGCCGCGACGTCCTCGGCGAGCTCGCCGAGGCGTGCCGCCGCGAGGGCGTGGTGCTCTGCTTCTACCACTCGATCATGGACTGGACCCATCCGGACTACCTGCCGCGCCGGGCGTGGGACGACCGCCCGACCGAAGGCGCCGACTTCGAGCGCTACGTCTCGACCATGCACTCGCAGGTGAAGGAACTGATCGATCGATATCGCCCGGCGGTCCTCTGGTTCGACGGCGAGTGGGAGGACACCTGGACCCACGCCCGCGGCGCGGCGACCTACGACCTCGTCCGCACCGCCGATCCCGCGATCATCGTGAACAACCGCGTCGACGTGGGGCGCGAGGGAATGGCGGGGCTCACCCGCGCGGGCGGCTTCCGCGGCGACTTCGGCACGCCGGAGCAGGAGATCCCGCCGACCGGGCTTCCGAGCGGGGTCGACTGGGAGACCTGCATGACCATGAACCGCTCGTGGGGTCACCAGTCCTTCGACCTCGAGTTCAAGAGCGTCGAGGACCTGATCCGGAAGCTCGTCGACATCGCGAGCAAGGGCGGCAACTTCCTCCTCAACGTCGGACCCGACGCCCGCGGCAACTTCCCGCCCGAGTCGATCGCTCGCCTCGCGGCGATCGGTCGGTGGATGGACCTGAACGGCGAGAGCATCCACGGCACCCGCGCGAGCTGCTTCGGCGACCTGCCGTGGGGTCGCTGCACGCGGCGGAGCCTCCCGCGGGGGACTGACCTTGATCCGCCGCATGACTTCCACGTCGTCGAGGTCGCCGACGAGCGGCTCTACCTGCACGTCTTCGAGCGACCGGCGTCCGGCGAGCTTCGCCTCACCGGGTTGATGAACATGCCGATCGCGATGCAGGGGGTGGGCGACCGCGGGGCGTACTTCCTCGCCGATCCCGGCGCGGGGGCGCTGCCGGTGCGCCGCGAGGGCGCCGACGTCGTCATCACGCTGCCGAGCACGCTGCCGGATCCGATCGACACCGTCGTCGTCCTCGACATCGAGGGCGAGGCGGTGGTGGTGGGACCGCCCGCGATCGCGCCGGGCGACGGCGCGATCTTCGTGGACGAGCTCGCGGTCGAGATCACCTCGCCGAGCGACGAGGTCGAGATCCGCTACACCCTCGACGGCTCGGCGCCGACCATGGCGTCGCAGCGGGTCGAGGGAGCGATCCGCCTCACGGACTCGGCGACGATCCTCGCCGCGTGCTTCCTGAACCGGGCTCCGGCGTCGGGGGTCTCGCGGGCGAGCGTCACGCGGGTCGTGCCGAAGCCGGCGATCGCGGTCCTCACCTCCCAGCCCGGGCTCGTCGCGAGCGCCTACCACGGCACCTTCCGGCAGGTGCCGGACTTCGCGACGCTCGCGCCGGTCTCCGAGCAGGTGGTCGAGCGGGTCGGCGTCGCGGCGCGACCGCGCGGCGACGAGTACGCCCTCCGCTTCCGCGGGCTCCTCGAGGTGCCGGCGACCGGCGTCTGGGAGTTCCGGCTCACCTCGGATGACGGCAGCCGCCTCCTCATCGACGGCGAGCTCGTGATCGACAACGACGGGCTCCACTCCGCGACCGAGCGGACCGGTCGGATCGCCCTCGAGAAGGGCCTGCACCGGCTCGAGGTCGGCTTCTTCGAGGCGAGCGGGCAGGACGACGTCGTGCTCGAGTGGTCCGGTCCCGGCGTCGAGCGGCAGGCGGTGCCGGCGTCGGCGTGCTCGCACTAGGCGATCCAGCATGAGCCTCGACTTCAGCGACAAGTGGCACCGACGGTTCCTCGCCCTCAGCGAGCTCGTCGCGACCTGGAGCAAGGATCCCTCCCGCGGCGTCGGCGCGGCGATCGTGTCGCCGGCGAAGCAGATCATCGCGACCGGCTTCAACGGGCTTCCTCGCGCGGTCGAGGACCGTCCCGAGCGGCTCGAGCGACCGGCGAAGTACGACCTCATCGTGCACGCCGAGATGAACGCGATCGTCCAGTGCGCCCGCAACGCGGTCTCGCCCGAGGGCTGCGCGATCTACTCCTCCTTCTTCCCATGCATCAACTGCGCGATCGCGATCGTGCAGGCGGGGATCGAGGTGGTGGTCGCGTACGAGCCGAAGCCGGGCGACGAGCCGTGGCTCGAGTCGATCGGGAAGAGCCGGGCGGTCTTCGCGGAGGCGGGGGTGCGGTTCCTCGAGCTGCCCCGTCTCGCCCCCGGCGGCGATCTCGCCGGATCAGGCGGACGCGCCTGAAGCGGCGGGGACCGTGGGTCGATCACCTGGCAAGACGGGGGGACTGTGACGCCCGGAGGGACCTCAAGGAGTCGCGGTCATGGCTTCATGGATCGAGTTCGTGCTCGCGGTGGGCGGTCTGAGCGGCTGGGGGATGTTCGTGCTGCAGGTCCGCCGCGAGTGGTCGGAGCGGCAGCGACGGATCGAGAGCCTCGAGGCGACGAGGACCCGCCTCGAGGAGGAGTCGCGCGAGGCGGGTCGGGCGGGGGAGGAGCTCCGCGAGCGCGGCGCGACCTTGACGCGGAAGCTCCGCCGGCAGTACCAGCAAACGATCGTGCTCCGGCGGATGGTGAACCATCTCTCCGAGCGGCTCGCGCCGATCGAAGGCAAGGCGGCGGTGACCATCCGGCGGAAGACCGCCGAGTCCGTCCGCGACGCCTCGACCGATCGCCTGAAGCTGGAGAGCGCCTACAGCTCGATCGGGGGCGTGGAGGCGCAACTCGCCGAGCTCGAGGCGATCGAGCGGGGCGAGCCGTCGAACGAGGATCGCTTCGCGAGACTTCGCGCCGGCGAGAAGCCGGTGGTCGGCGTCGCGGCCTGAGCCGGAGCACCGTTCGAGTGGAGTTCGTTCGGGGAGGACCGGATCGTCGAAGGAGGTCGGGCACGATGTTCCTCGCGCCTCGAGGATGCTCGCGGCGTCCCGACGATCCATGAGGACCCGACGCAGCGACCCCGCCGAGCCGCCCGGCGGATCGACCTCGCGCCGCTAGGTCGTCGCGGCGGGCTCGAGCGCCCGCGCGATCGAGCCCGCGACGAGCACCGCCTCCGCGGCGGCGACCTCGCTCTCGGAGACGACCGTGGCGCCGTGCCGCACGAGCGCGTCGGCGTGCTCGTCGGAGAAGACCCGAACGAGGATCAGCGGTCCGCCAGGGCGATGAAGCCGCCGCAGCATCCGAAGATTGTCGGCGTGGCGGCGCATCGTCGACACCACCGCCCGCGCACCCGCGGCGTGCACCGCGTCGAGGATCGCGGGGTCCGCCGCCTCGCCGCAGATCGCGCGGACGCCGTCCTCGCGGAGCGCCGCGACCACGCCCGGATCGCGGTCGACCACCACCACGTCGGGGTTCGAGACACGCAGCAGGTCGAGGAGCATGCGGCTGTTCCGGCCGCATCCGAGCAGCACCACGTGCCCCGCCAGTGGCGGGAGCGGCGCCGGCGTCGGCGGCGCGAGGCGACCGACGAGCCACCACGCCATGCGGTCGGTGGCGAGCAGCGGGGTCAGCATCATCGAGACGACGGTGACCAGCGAGATCGCGGAGAACATCCCGCCCGCGAGCTCGCCCTGCGCGTAGCCGAGCACCGCGAGCACGAGGGTGAGCTCGCCGCACTGCCCGAGCAGGATGCCCGCCTCGATCGCCTCCCGGCGGGGCAGGCGGAGCCCGCGGGAGGCGACCGCCACGGTCAGCGGCGTCGCCACGAGCACGAGCCCAAGCGCCGCGAGCGCGAGCAGGAGGTCGCGTCCGACCGGCAGCGTCAGGGAGCTTCCGAGGGAGACGAAGAACACCGCGGAGAAGAACCCGACGATCGGGGCGATCGGCGCCCGGACCATTCCGCCCACGGGAAACACCGAGAGCGAGACGCCCGCGAGGAACGCCCCCACCGCGAAGGGAAGGTCGAGATGCCACGCGATCGAGAGGTAGGCGAACAGCACCGCCAGCGCCGCGATGATCTGCACCTCGGGATCGTGGTCGATGCCGCGGGCGACCCGCGGGGCGACGAGGCGGACGATGGCGTACGCGACCGCGAAGAGGAGGATCGCCGTGCCGACCTCGGCGACCATCGCCCACGGACCGCCGCGCACCGCGGCAAGCCCGGCGATCCCGAGGATCATGAGGAGGTCCTGCAGCAGCAGGACGCCGAGGACGAGGCGACCGAACGGCTCGAAGATCTGCCCCCGCTCGACGAGGAGTCGGACGCCGATGATCGTCGAGCTTCCCGCCAGACCAAGCCCGACGTAGGCGGCGACGATGGTGGCGTGACCGAAGAGGATCACGAGGATCGCCCCGAGCGATCCCACCACCACGAACTGCAGGAGCCCCATCCGCAGCGCGCCGCGCAGCTGCCCGCTCAGTCGACTCGGCTCGAACTCGAGCCCGACCGCGAAGACCAGGAACGCCAGGGAGAGCTGCGGCAGCGGTCGCTCGACGTCGAGGACCGGGACGCCCGGCAGCGCCGCGAGGATCGCCCCGGTCACCACGAGGATGGGGATCGCAGGCAGGCGGATGCGCTGCGCGACCGAGGTGGCGATCGCCGCCGCGAGGATGAGCAGCACCGCCTCGGTCATGGCCTCGCGATGCCCTCCTCGGCGAGGATCGAGACCACCCGCAGGTTGCCCTGCATCTTGCTGTCGACGAGATGATCGACCCCGAGCCGCTCCAGGTCGGGGACGAGGGAGCCATCGAACGCGTGCACGATGCAGGGCACGCCACGCTCGCGGCAGCGGAAGGCGAGCAGGCGGTTCACCGGCTCGATCTGCAGCGCCGTGACGACCAGCCTCGCCCGATCGAGCCCGGCGCCCTCGAGCAGGTGCAGGTCATCGATGTCCCCGTGGAGGACGCGGCAGGGTCGACCCCGGAGCTTCGCGAGATCGGAGTCGATCGCGATCACCTGCTCGCCCGCGGCGACCAGGGCGTCCACCACCCGCCGACCCATCGCGTTCATCCCCACCACCAGGACGTGACCGTGCGCCTCCGGGACCGTCGGGGCGGGCGGCTCCGGAGGAAGGCGGAGCAGTCGAGGCACGCCCCGAGCGGCGAGCCATCCCTCGATCGGATCGGCGTGCTGGATCACCCACGCGGAGAGGAGGATCGTCAGGAGTCCGACCGCCGCGATCACTCCCACCATCGCCTCGTCGAGCAGCCCGGTCTTCGCGGCAAGCGCCGCGAAGACGAAGGAGAACTCGCTGACCTGCCCAAGGCAGAGCCCCGCGAGCATCGCGCTGCGGCCGCCCATGCCGAGTCGACCGAGGAGGAACGCGACGAGCAGCGGCTTCGCCAGCATCACGAACGCGGCGAGCACCAGCACGGTCGGAAGCTGCGCGGTCGCCGCCCGAAGGTCGATGCCCGCGCCGAGCGAGACGAAGAAGACCGCGATGAAGAAGTTCATCAGCGGGTGGAGCCGCCGGTTGAGGTCGCCCGCGGAGGGAAGCTGGGCGAGCGAGATTCCCGCGAGGAAGGCGCCGATCTCCGCCGAGAGCCCGAGCAGCTTCGCCAGCACCACGAAGACGAGGCACCACCCGAGACCCCACGCGACGAGGGTCTCCGGGCGACGAGCCGCGAAGCCGAAGGGTCGGGCGAGGAGATGCCGCGACGCGAGGATGGCGAGACCGAGCAGCCCCGCGGTCGCGACGAGGGCGAGCGGCAGACGCCTCGCGGCGGCGAGGAGGTCCGGGGTCTCGCCGGGCTGGATGCTCGCGAGGACCGTCAGTGCCAGGATGACCGTGAGGTCCTCGATGAGCAGGACGCCCACCGAGATTCGACCGTGGAGGCTCGTCAGCTCGCGCCGCTGCTCGAGGAGGCGGATCACCACCACCGTGCTCGAGAGCGTCATCGCGAAGGCGACGAGGATCGCCGCGACCATCGGAATCCCGAGCAGCAGCGAGAGCAGGAACCCGAGCGTGGTGGTGACGATGACGTGCCCGACGCCTCCGAGGAGGGTCACCCGCCCGAGGTCGCGGAGCCGATCGAGGGAGAGCTCGAGCCCCACGAGGAAGAGGAGAAGGACGATCCCGAAGTGCGAGATGCCCTCGATCGCCTGGTCGACCGCCCCCGCGACCTCTCCGTCGGCGTCTCCCCGCTGGCCGGCGTCGAGAAGCCCGGTGATGGGACCGACGAGGAGTCCCGCGACCGTGCAGACCACGATGGTGGGGAGCTTCAGCGGCTTGAGCAGCAGCATCATCACGGCCGCCGAGACAACCATGATGCCGAGGGTCTGGAGGAGGATGGCTGCGTCGTTCATGCGGGAGACCGCGGACGCGCGAGGATACCGCCGCGTGGCGGGCGCCTTCCGTCGTCACGGGACTTCGGATCGGTGGACGTGGACCCGGTGGTGGTGTTCGTCGGTGGACGTGGACCCGGTGGACCCAGTGGACCCAGTAGACAACTGGGTGGGCGAAGCACTGCAGTGACGGGCGGAAGCCTGACGAAGAACGGGCTGCCGGAGTCGCGGACACCTTCCGTCGCACAGGCTCGCGCGGCGGCCGCTTTCCGTCGTCATGGGACTTCGGATCGGTGGACGTGGACCCGGTGGACCCAGTGGACCCGGTGGACAGGTGGGTGGGCGAAGCGCTGCGGTGACGGGCGGATGCCTGACGAAGAACGGGCTGCCGGAGTCACGCACGCCTGCCGTAGGACGGCACCCGAGCCCCCGGTGCCTGCGCTCACCGACGCCGCGGCGAGGCGCCCTCGATGGTGAGCGAGGTCGCCCGCGGTCGAGCCGCCTCGTGCTTCGGGCATCCGCCGCAGGGCGTCGAGGAGCGGCGCGAGGCGAGGAGCGGACGCAGGATGAGGAGCCCCGCGGCAAGCGCGATCGCGCTCACCACCCAGAACTGCCACTCGCCGGTCGGCAGGGTCGCGGCGGGGGCGGAGGGGTCGTCGGTCATGGCGGCGAGGAGGCTCGTCATGTCCACCCCGCGGCGAGCATCGCCTCGCGGGCGATGAACGCGGCCGCGTAGGCGATGGTGGTCATCCACGCGAGCTGCAGTCCCGCCCAGCGCCAGCTGCCCGTCTCGCGGCGGGTGACCGCGAGGGTCGGGAGGCACTGCATCGCGAGCACGAAGAAGACGAGGAGCGCCGTGCTCGTCGCGGGAGTAAAGGTCGGCGTGCCGTCGGCGCGGGTTGCCTGCTTCACCGCATCGACCACGCCCTCGGTCTCGCCGGGATCCTCCGCGCCGGTCAGCACGCCCATCGTCGAGACGAAGACCTCGCGGGCGAGGAAGCTCGTGAGGACCGCGACGGTCAGGTTCGAGTCGAAGCCGAGCGGCGCGAAGGCGGGCTGCATCAGTCGCCCGAGGCGCCCGGCGAAGCTCTGCGCCTGCTGCGCCCGCTGCTCGATCGCCTCCGCCTCCGCGAGGAGAAGCGCCGCCTCCTCGGGCGAGCTCGACGCCTCGATCGCGGTCGCCTGCCCGCGGAGCGCCTCCGCCTCGGGCGGCGTCGCGGCGACGGGGTAGGCGCTGAGCCACCACATCACCACGCAGATCGAGAGGATCACCGTGCCGGCGTTCCGGAGGAACACCATCGAGCGGTCATGGGTGGCAAGGAGCGCCGTACGGATCGAGGGAAGGCGATAGGGCGGGAGCTCGAGGACCATCGGTCGCGAGCGACCACGGAGGAGCGTGCGCCGGACGAGCCATGCGGTCGAGAGCCCGGCGACCGCGCCGAGCAGGTAGCAGCCCGCGAGCGCAAGCCCCGCCGCGAGGGGCGAGTGCGGGAAGAGGAGCGTGGTCAGGAGCACGTAGACCGGAAGCCGCGCGGAGCAGCTCATGAACGGCGCGACGAGGATCGTCGCGAGCCGGTCGTGGCGGTCGGGGATGAGCCGCGTGCTCATGATCCCCGGCAGGGCGCAGGCGTGGCTCGAGAGGAGCGGGATGAACGCCTGCCCGGGAAGTCCCACCCTGCACATCAGGCGGTCCATCACGAACGCGGCGCGGGCGAGGTAGCCGGTGTCCTCGAGGAGGCTCAGGAGGAAGAAGAGCAGGGCGATCTGCGGCAGGAAGACCACGGTGCCGGCGATCCCGCCGATGACGCCGTCCGAGACGAGGTCGGCGATCGGACCCGGCGGCAGGACTCCGCGGGCGAGCCCGCCGAGCTCCGCGAAGATCAGGTCGATCAGGTCCATCGGCACGCTCGCGAGCGAGAAGATCGCGACGAAGAGCCCGAGCATCATCGCGGCGAAGACGAGGAGCCCGAGGATCGGATGGGTGAACGCGCGATCGAGGCGGTCGCGCACCGAGTCGACCGGAGAGCCCGCGGACTCGGTGCCGCCGACGCTCTCCGCGACCATGCGGCTCGCCCAGTCGGCGCAGGCGTCGCTGCGCCCGGGCTGGTCAGGGCAGGGATGCTCCGGCGGCTTCGCGCGATCGACCGCCGAGAGAAGCGACTCGACGCCCTCGCCGGAGCGGGCGCTGATCGGGACGACGGGGCTTCCGATCCTCGCCTCGAGCTTCGCCGCGTCGATCGAGAGTCCCCGCCGCGCCGCGACGTCGATCATGTTGAGGGCGACCACCATCGGCAGGTCCGGTCGCGCCGCCGAGGCGAGGAACTGGAGGTTGCGCGGCAGGTTGGTCGCGTCGAGCACCGCGAGGACCGCGTCGGGGCGGAAGCCCTCGAGCCGACCCGCGAGGCAGTCGCGGCAGAGGCGGGACTCGGGAAGGTCGAGGTCGAGCCCGTAGCTTCCCGGCAGGTCGATCAGCTCGAACGCCCGGGCGCCGAGCCGGCAGGTGCCGAGCCGCGCGTCGACGGTGCTGCCGGGGAAGTTCGCGGTGCGGGCGCGGACGCCGCAGAGCCGGTTGAAGAGCGTGGTCTTCCCGGTGTTCGGGTTGCCGATCATCGCGAGGCGCACCGGGGCGCCCGGCACCGGCGGCGTGCGGACCTGCAGCAGCCGCTCCCGCGACGCGGCGTCGGCGGGGGATGCGGGCGCCTCGCGGCTCGTCGGAGGCGAGGGACTCGTCATCGATCTCGACCTCGAAGTCGGGCGACCCCGCGGCGGTCGCCCCTCGGCGGCATCACGACGCGACCGGCGGATCGCCGGCGCGGGGGTCGGTCACCGCCGGGCACGCCGCGCCGCAGGGCGTCGCGAAGATGCGGCAGGCGACCGACGCGGCGAGACCCAATCGGGTCTGCGCGACCTCGATGATGCAGGGACTGCCGGAGCGGCACACCCTCACCTCGCACTGCGAGCGGAGCCCCATTGCCTCGAGGAGCCTTGCCTCCTCCGGGGGGAGCGCCCCGAGGTCGACCACCGCGCGGTCTCCCGGGCGGAGCACCGAGAGGGGCAGGCGGTCGGAGGCGGGAAGCGGAAGGGTCATGGCGGGCGGCTCGTCGAGGGCGGCGGGTCGGATCCTAGAAGGCACGACTTCCTGCAGCAAGCAGTGCGGCGCGAGCCGCTCAGGTCAACTGCTTGCGGAGGAAGTTGATCACGTCGATCTTCGTGATCAGCCCATAAAAGTTCGAGGCGTCCGCCACGATCGCGACGCGGTCGGCGCGGAAGATGGGAAGGAGCTCGGCGATCGCGGCGCTCGGGGCGACCGTCTCGAGGCGGGTCGTCATGAAGTCGCGCACCGGGCGGGCGGCGTTGGCGTGATCGGTGACCAGCGCGAGGAGGATGTCGCTCTCGTCGAGGATGCCGACGGGGCGGGCGCCCTCGCCCATCACCGCCATCTGGCTCACCGAGTACATCCGCATCCGCTTGATCGCCTGGTGGATCGGGATCTCGGGACCAAGCACGTAGTCCTCCCGGGCGAGGTGCCGCCGCGCGATGAGGTCGCGGAGGTCGCCGTGCTTCTCGCGGGCGATGAACCCCTGGTCGACCATCCAGAAGTCGTTGAACATCTTCGAGAGGTACTTCGCGCCGTTGTCGCAGATGAGCGAGACCACCGTCTTCGGGCGGGTCTGCTCGCGGCAGTAGCGGAGCGCCGCGGCGAGCAGGGTGCCGACGCTCGAGCCGGCGAGGACGCCCTCCTTGCGGAGGAGCTCCCGCGCGGTCATGAACGCCTCGCGGTCGGGGATGGTGTACGCCTTGTCGACGAGCGAGAGGTCGAGGATCTCCGGCACGAAGTCCTCGCCGATCCCCTCGACGAGCCACGAGCCCGCGGTCACGTCGCGACCGTCGTTCACCTTCGCGGCGAGGATCGAGCCCTCCGGGTCGGCGAGCACCATCTCGATCGCGGGGTTCCGCTCCTTGAGGAAGCGCCCGACGCCGCTCACCGTGCCGCCCGATCCCACGCCCGCGACGAAGGCGTCGAGACGACCCTCCATCTGCGACCAGATCTCGGGACCGGTCGTCTCCTCGTGGCTCCGCGGATTGGCGGGGTTCTCGAACTGGTTGATGTAGTGCGCCTGCGGATCCTCCCGGGCGATCCGCGCCGCGACGTCCTGGTAGTACTCCGGATGCCCCTTGCCGACGTCCGAGCGGGTGAGGACGACCTCGGCGCCCATCGCGCGGAGGTGCGAGATCTTCTCGTCGCTCATCTTGTCCGGCACCACGACGGTCAGCCGGTAGCCCTTCTGCCCGGCGACGAGCGCGAGCGAGAGCCCGGTGTTGCCCGCGGTCGCCTCGACGATCCGACCGCCGGGCTTCAGGGTGCCCTCGCGCTCCGCCCGCTCGACCATCGCGACCGCGATGCGGTCCTTGATCGAGTTCCCCGGGTTGAGCGACTCCATCTTCACGAAGAGCCGGCAGCACCCGACGTCGAGACTCCGAAGCTCGAGCATCGGGGTGTTCCCGATCATCTCGAGGACGTTGCGGAAGACGGGGGCGGCGGCGCGGGTGGCGGGCATGTCGGGCTCCGGGAGGACCGGAGTCTACGAGACCGGGAGCGGCCGTCGGTGGGGGGATGCGCCTGACCGCGGGAGGTCGGAGCCTCCACTCGCGCGGCGACAATCCCCACAATGCGTGGCATGTCGGACCACCGCGAGGCGCGTCGAGTCGTCCTCCTCGGGAGCGGAAGCTCGCCGGTGGGTCGGCGAGCGATCGCGCTCGGCGCCCTGCCCGCGGGCGGGGCGGAGGCGGACAAAGTCACGGCGTCGGGGGCGGCGGTGATCCTCGAGGAGGTCGATGGGCACGTCGCGGCGCGGCTGCCCGAGTGGCCTCGCAGCGCCCTCTTCACCTGCCGGCTTGATCTCTCGACCGCGATGCGGTCGACCCGCTCGCCGCTCCTCCGCGCCGCCGGGACGCCGAGCGGCGCGCTGCTCGACGCGACCGCCGGCTTCGGCGTGGATGCGATGACCTTCGCGGCGGCGGGCTGGCGGGTGATCGCCTGCGAGCGGGAGCCGATCGTGGCATGGCTCCTCGAGGAGGGGCTCGCGTCGGCGGCGGGGGAGCCTCGCCTCGCGGAGGTCGCCGCGCGGGTCGAGCTGCGGGCGATCGATGCGCGGGTCGAGCTCGAGCGGTGGAGGAGTGGTCGCGGCGAGTCGGAGCCGCCCGAGGTCGTCTTCCTCGATCCGATGTTTCCGGCGCGCGAGCGGGGAAAGTCCGCGCTCCCGCCGAAGGAGGCGCAGCTGCTGCGGGCGCTCTCCGGCGAGGATCCCGACGCAGGGTCGCTGGTGGACCTGGCGCGATCGGTGGCGCGGCGGCGCGTGATCGTGAAGCGACCTGCGTGGGCGGCGACCTTCGGCGAGCCGGCGTTCTCGCTCCCGACGAAGCTCCTCCGGCTCGACGTCTACCTGCCCCGCGCCTGAGCAGGTCGCGGGTAGATTCCGCCCTCCGCGCACGCGCCATCGATCGGAGCCGTCCCCTGCTCGAGGATCCCCGAGACGACCACGCCCTCATCGACGCCGCCAACGATGGCGAGATCGCCGCGTTCGAGGCGCTCTACCTGCGGCACCGCGACTGGATGTTCGCGCTCGCCTGCCGCACGATCGCCGACCGCGACCTCGCGGCGGACGCCGTGCAGGAGGCGACCCGCTACTGGATGGGCAGGTTCCCGGGGTTCGTCCTCGCCGGCGAAGTCCGGACCTTCCTCCATCCGGTCGTGCGGCATTCGGCGATCCGCATCGCGGAGAAGCACCGCCGCGCGACGGGCGCTGGCACGCCGGATCCCGCCAGCGGGAATGCAGCGTCGCAGACCGCTGCCGCTGGCGATGGCGGCGATCTCCCGCGGCGGATCGCCGAGGCGGTCGCGTCGCTCCCGGAAGGTCAGCGTGAGGCGGTGCATCTGCGGTTCGCGGAAGGTCGCAGCCTCGCGGAGATCGCGGTCGGGCTCGGCGTCCCGGTCGGCACGGTCAAGAGCCGGCTCTCCCTCGCGATGAGGGCGCTCGCGGCGAGGTCCGACCTGCGCGACCTGTGGTGAATGGGTGATCGAGCGGGCACGTGGGCGAGTCTTCCCCACGGCGTCGCCGTGGGGAGGCGGTGCCGAGCCAAGTGAGGCGCCGGAGGGACGGTGCTGCGACGGGTTGGGTGCGCTTCGCGAGGCGAGCAACCCGTTCATCGGACGTCCCCTCCGTCTCGCTGGCTTCGCCAGCGAGCCACCTCCCCGACCTCGCTGCGCTCGGTCGAGGAGGAGCTCCGGAACACGTCAGCCCGACCTCGCTGCGCTCTGGAGGAGGAGTTCCGGAGCTTCGGATCTCGCGATCGCGACTTCGCGCCCTCCAGAACTCCTCCCTACGACGCAGTCGTCGGGGGTGGAGGACTGCGAGCGCAGCGAGCAGGACGGAGGGGACCTGCTCCGACGGGTTGCGTGCGCTGCGCGAGTCGCCGGAGGGGCGGTGCTCCGACGGGTTTCGCGCCGCGATTCCGTGAACCTTCTCGCCGCGAGGCGGCTTCACGAGCAATGACCACGACTCCCGACCCTCCGGACGCCGAGCGACCCGCCTCCATCGACGGACCCCGCGACCCCGTCGCCTTCGCCCGAGCCCTTCGCGAGGGCGAGGCGCGGCGGGTGGGATCGCTCCCCGCGGACCGCGACGAGGCGATCCGATCGATGATCCGCGAGGAGTTCGGCGAACCGCCGACCTCGTCGGAGGATCGACCTCGATCGATCGACCGGCGGGTGCTTCCCTCGAGCGGCTGGCAGCGGTTCCGCGCGGCGCTGAGTCCGCTCGCGGCGGTCGCGGCGGTCGCCTTCGTGTTCTTCGTCGTGCGCGACTGGTTCATCCCCGGCGATGCGGCGCCTGGCAATGGTGCAGTCGCGCCATCGACGGCGCCTCCCGCACCGTCGCCGCCGATCGCGGCGCAGTCGATCGAGACCCGGCTGATCGTCGCCTGCGCCGCCCGCCAAGGTCGACGCTTCGATGGGCTCGACGCATCGCTCGCCTCGCTCGTCGTCGGACTGGAGACGCCGATCGCCGTCGTCTCCGCCGACCTGAAGGACCTCGATCTCTCCTCGCTCGGCGTCGGACCGGTCGAGGCGACGCTCGTCCCTCCCGCGGACCTCGATGCGGCGTTCGGCACCTGGCAGGTCCGGATCGAGCTGCCTCCGGATGCCTTCATCGAGGGAGCCGCGGCGCTCGTCGGATGGCGGATCGCGATCGACCTCGGCGACCTCGAGGTCGTCGCGATCGGCGACTCGACGCTCGCGGGCTTCACCTCGCCGCCTGCCCATGACGCCGCGACGATCGCCGGCGGCAGGCTGGTCCTCGCGGCGGTCGCTCCGAAGCCCGTCGCGGTCGATGGACCGGTCGTCGTCGCCCGCGTGCAGGCACGCCGCCTCGTCTCGGCAGGTGGATCGGCTCCCGAGCTGCCTGCGCCGATCGCGGGCGGCTCGTTCGCCGCGGTGCAGTTCGGAGGAATGGCGGGATCGTCAGGCGCGGCGGGCGATCCCGCGGCAACGCCCTGAGCGAGCCGCGGGGAGTCTTCCTGCCCGCAGCACGCGCTCTGGGCAGCACGCAGGAAGCGACCGCGTCGATCGCTCGGGAGTTCCACCCCACTCCGAGGCGGCGTCCTGCCGCGCCGCAGCGTGGTCGGCGTGAGCTTCCTTGACCGGCTCAAGACCTTCTCGCGGGCGAACCCGTTCGCGCCCTTCCGCCTTGCCGCGGCGAACGGCGAGTCGTGGACCGTCGAGACGCGCGAGTGACTGACCTTCGACGCCTCGGACTCCATGGTCCGCGTGATGTTCCGAACCCTGCCTCGATGGCGCACCGTGCACGTGCGGGTCGCGCAGCTCGTCTCGATCGATCTGGTGGCGGACGGACTTGAGTCGTAGGCTTCATCGACGGATGAGTCAGCCGGTGCGATGGTCTGTTTCGGGAGGACCCTGCGATGACGATCGATGAGTTCCGGGCGATCTGCTACGCGGACGACTTCACGACCTTCGTCGTCCATCTGAAGGACGGACGACGGCTCATCGTGCCGCATCCCTTCGCCACGATGATCTATCCCGACCGGGTCCGGCTCGGAAGCTTCTGCTTCTTGGAGGATCCGCCCGACGCGGAGGAGCATTGCGTGGACTACCGCCTCACCGACATCGAGCGGGTGGAGCTTCGACCGGACCTGCCGTGGTACGCGGGCGGTCGGCGAGGCTGGGTCCGCCGGACCGGCTGACGCGGTCGGCGCCGGGGCTCCGGCGTGGGGACGAGGCGACCCGAGGTCGCCGACGAGGACCGCGCCGACTTGTGCGGGTCGCCGGGACGAACCGACAATCCGGGCATGGATCCGGAACCGTCCCTCGCGCCCCGCCTGCCCCGCGTCCCGAGCGCCCTCTCGATCGCGGGCAGCGATCCCTCGGGAGGCGCCGGCATCCAAGGCGACCTCAAGGTCTTCAGCGCGTTCGGGGTCTACGGCGGCGCGGCGATCACCGCGCTCACCGCGCAGAACACCTGCGCCGTGACCGGCGTCCACGCGGTGCCGCCGGCGTTCGTGCAAGCCCAACTCGACGCGCTCGCCGCGGACCTGCGGTTTCATGCGATCAAGGTGGGCATGGTCGCGAACGCCGAAGTCGCCGCGGTGGTCGCCGACTGGCTCTCCGAACTCACCCTTGAAGACCCGCCTCCCGCGATCGTGGTCGATCCGGTGATGGTCTCGAAGGGCGGCGACGCGCTCGTCGAAGCGGAGGCGGTCGCGGTGATCCGCGATCACCTGCTTCCCTTGGCGAGCGTGATCACGCCCAACCGCCACGAGGCGGCGCGGCTGCTCGGCGAGTCCGACACGCCCGAGTCGATCGAGGAGATGGAGGACGCGGCGCGATTGCTCGCATCGCTGACCTCGGCAGCGATTCTTCTGAAGGGCGGGGGACTTGGAGGCGATGGGGTCGGTGGGTCCGGCGAGGAGACGATCTCCGAGACGATCGTGGACGTGCTCGTCGATCATCGCGCCGTGCGTCGGCTGGCGTCGCCTCGCATCGACACGCCGCATCTGCACGGCTCTGGATGTGCGCTGTCGTCGGCGATCGCGGCGGGGCTTGCCCGCGGCGTGCCGTTCGATCGGGCGATCGACGACGCGCGGCGCTTCGTGGTGCGGTCGCTCGAGTCGGGCTGGAACCTCTGCGTGGGTCTCGGGAAGGGTCCGCCGGATCACCTGCACGCGATCCGCGCGACGTTCGAGCGGGGCGATCGCTGATGGCGGCGCCGTGGTTCCATCTCGATCCGCTTACCGAGTCGGGCGTCGTCTGGCTTCCCAAGGACGAGGCGAAGCACGCGACCGGGGCGAGGCGGCTCGGCGAAGGCGACGCGGTCGTCCTCTTCGACGGTCGCGGCACGGTCGCCCGCGCGACGCTCCTCGGCGTCCGCGATCGCCGAGGCGATGTCGAGGCGAGGATCGACTCGCT
>VGXO01000044.1 GCA_016873275.1 Phycisphaerae bacterium | reverse complement strand
AAGACGATCACGTCCGCCCCCGCCACGGAGCACGTGCCCGCCGCCACCACCGCCATGAGTCCTCGTCTGAACATGGTTCCTCCCTCGCCGAAGCATCGACCCCGCGGCGCCGTGCCACGTCGTCCGGGACACCATGGAGTGCAAGGCTCGCTCGTCCAGCGGCTCGGTCCGTCTTGCGCCGGAACCATGCCCCTCCAGGGCAACTCGACGGACCGAGAACGACCCGCGGCTCGCGAGTCGTCGTTCCGGGGGAGCCACCCGTCGCCGACGTCTTGGTCGGATCACGACGAGGGCAGGGGCTCGAGCGATCGCACGCTCTCCGGCGCGCTCACTGGCGCGCTCGGAAGGCGCTGGAAGCAGCGAGAAGCAACAAGAAGCGACGGGAAGCGACGATCGCGCCGGCGCGTGGAGTCGCACGCAAGTGCCTACGGAGTTCGGAGATGACGCGAAACGAAGCGCCCCGAGCGGAAGCTCGGGGCGCTCGTCCAGTGGGCCTGAAAGGACTCGAACCTTCGACCTCACCCTTATCAGGGGTGCGCTCTAGCCAGCTGAGCTACAAGCCCGTCGGGTCGGCGGACCGGCGAGCCGGCCCGTCGAGGGCGGAAGTATAGCGGTCGAGGAGCAGCGGATCCGCCCGCCGTCGCGCGCCGAGACCGCCTCCTCGACCGAGCCAGATCCCGCGGCGGGTGATGCGGGACCTGACGCCGAGGCGATCGCTCACCACGCCCGCAGGTCCCCGGTCAGAGGCTCGATGAGGTCCTTGAGCGCGACGATGCCGAGCGGGCGGGCGTCCGGTCGCCCAACCACCGCGAAGCGCTGCCTCGACTGGCGGAGCCGACGGATCGCCTCGGCGGCGGGCATCTCCGCGGGCAGGAACTCGATGGGTCGCAGGAGGTCGGCGGTCGGTCGATCCCTCTCGAGGATCGCATCGATCGCCTGCAGCATGCCCCGCACCCGCCCCTGCCCATCGACCAGCGGAAGCCGGCTGAAGGGACGCTCGCGGATCACCTTGCTCCGTTCCGCCGGGCTCGCCTCGAGCCGAAGGGTGATGACCCTCGACCACGGGACCATCTCGCCGACGACGGTCCTCCGACGCATCTCGAGCGCCCGATCGACGAGGGACAGCTGCTCGCCGCTGAGGACCCCCGACCTCGCGCCCTCCTGCAGCAGGTGGGCGACCTTCTGTCGAGCGCTCGGACCCGATGGTCGCTCGTCGCCGAGGAACCTCGTCGCGAGTCCGGCGACGCCCCGCAGGAGCGCGAGCAGTCCGATCCAGGAGAGCAGGCTGCGAAGACCCACCAGAAGACCCGAGAGGCGGTAGGTCCAGCGGTCGGTGAAGGTGCGGAAGAGGTCCTTGGGCAGGACCTCCCCGAAGACGAGGAGCAGCGGGACGACGACGAGGGTGTTCACCACGACCGAGGCGACGGGACCGAGCTGCGCCCGGTCGAGGAGCGTCGCGACGGCGAGGGTCCCGATGTAGTTCACCACGTTGTTGCCGATGAGCAGCGACGCGAGGATCCGCTCCGGCTGCGCCAGCTCGTTCTGCACGCGGATCGCCCGTCGCTCGCCGCGGGCGGCGGCGACGGTGAGCCGGACGCGATTGATGGTGTAGAGCCCGGTCTCGAGACCGGAGCAGAGCGCGCTGCACCCGAGCCCGCCGAGGGCGATCGCGAGGATCGCGGCGTCTCTCGACCAGTCGGGAGTCACGGCGCGGCACTCCCCTCGTCCGAGGCGCTCAGCAGACGCACGAGCACCGTCCGCACCACGGCCCGCTCGACCCGACCGGCGGAGAGCTCGACGTTCGCGAGGCGGACCCGGTCGCCGGGATGCACCGCGCGACCGAGGCGCTCCAACATCAGCCCCCCGAGCGTCACGGCGCCCCGGCTCGCGAGCTCGGCGCCGAAGATGTCCTGCCAGTCGAGGATCCGCATCTCCCCCGGCACCTCCCAGGTCAGGGCGTCGAGCCGCCTCGGCGGCGGCAGCGTCTCCTCCTCGGGGGCGACGATCTCCCCCACGATCGCCTCGACGACGTCCTCGAGCGCCACCACCCCCGCCGTGCCGCCGAACTCGTCCACGCTCACCGCGAGGGTTCCTCCGGTCTCGCGGAAGCGAACCAGCAGTGCCTCGACGGAGGCGATCTCCGGGACGAAGGCGATCGGCTCGAGGTAGGTCTCGAGCGATCGGCGTGGCCCCTCCGCGAGGAGGTAGCGCTTCACGGGCAGCAGCCCGATCAGGTGATCGACGTCGCCCCGGCAGACCGGAAGACGCGAGAGCCTCGCCCGCTGCACGGTCGCGCGGATCCGTCGCTCGTCGGCGTCGATGGGGAGGACTTCCATGCGGACGCGCGGGACGTGCACGTCGCGCACGCGGAGGCGCTGGAGCCTCACGACGTCGAGCAGGAGCTCCTGCTCGTGGCTCTCGAGGAGCCCCTGACGCGCCGAGATCTCGAGCAGCGCGCCGAGCTCCTCCTCGCCCAGCTCCGGAGGGGCGGTGCGCGGCGCCGTGAGCCGCGCAAGCGGCTCCACGACGAGCCTCGACATCGCCGCGCGGACCGGGAGGATGAGCCGGTGGAGCGCGAGGAGCGGCGTCGCCACGAGCGTCGCCACCATGCTTCGCCGCGACTCGCCGGCGAGCTTCGGGACGATCTCCCCGCACAGGATGAGCATGAGGAGGGTCCCGACCGCGAAGCCCACCTCGAGCACGACCGACCCCTCGACCCGCACGAGGAGCACGGAGCTGACCACGAAGTAGAGGGTGTTCACCGTCACGTTGCCGAGGAGCAGCGTGAGCAGGAGCATCCGAGGGTCCGCGAGCAGCGACTCCACCGCGCGTCCCGCGATGGGGTGACCGCGGCGGAGCGCGAGACGCTCGTTCTCGCTCATCCCGAAGAGTGCCGTCTCCGACGCCGAGAAGAAGCCGCTTCCCGCGAGGAGCGGAAGCAGCATCGCGAGCAGGATGAGGTCGGTCGCGCCGAGGGAGACCACCGGCGGGGCTCCCGCCATGGCGATCATGGCGACGACTCCCGACGCGTCCGCCATTCCTCGAGCAGACGATCGAGCGTGCGGATCACGTGGAGCGCCGCGCGGATTCGCCCGGCGGTCGCCGGATCCGGCTCCGCGGTCGTGCGGGCGAACTCCGTCCCGACGAGGTCGAGCACGCGACGCCGCTCCTCGCGCAGGTCCTCGAGCTCGCGGTCGAGCGTGCCCCGATCGCTCGACGCGGCGGCGTGCTCCAGCCGCTCGCGGCGCTCCAACATCTCGGCGAGGAACTCCTGCGGGAGCGCCGCGGCGCGCCCCTCGGCGAGCGTCGCCCGCCGGTCGAGCAACGCCTCGGCGCGACGGAAGGGATCCCGCAGGATCCGCCGCGCCTCGTTGAGGAGCGCGGTCGCGCGCACCGCCTCCGCGGCCTGCACGGGGTCGCCGGCTCGATCGGGATGCGCGCGGGCGGAGCGGGCAAGCCATGCCCGGTCGATCTGCTCGACGCCGAGGTCGAATCGTGGCTCGAGCCCGAGCAGGACGAAGGGGTCCTCCGCCATGGGATCACTCGGTGCCCGCGACCCGCTCGATTTCCTCGTAGCTCGTGTGCCCCTGCGCCACGAGCTGGAACCCGAACTGCTGGAGGCTGGTGAAGAGGTTGTTCCGCAGCACGTCACGGATTCCCTGGATGGTCGGGTTCTTGAGGACCACGTCGCGGAGGGGATCGGAGAACTCGAGCAGCTCGAAGAGCGCCCGCCGACCGACGAATCCGGTCTGCAGGCACTCGATGCAGCCCTGCGGCGCGTAGATCTCGGGAACGCCCCCGAGGAACTGCCCCATCTTGAGGCTCTGCTGGGGCGTCGCGCGGACCGGTCGCCGGCACGCGACGCAGAGGAGCCGCACGAGCCGCTGCGCGATGATCATGTTGATGGCGCTCGCGACGAGGTACTGCTCCACCCCGAGGTCGAGCAGGCGGAAGATCGCCCCGATGGTGTCCTTCGCGTGCACCGTCGAGTAGACGAGATGCCCGGTCATCGCCGCCTGCATGGCGACGTTCGCGGTCTCGATGTCGCGGATCTCGCCGACGTAGATCACGTCGGGATCCTGCCGCAGCACCGAGCGGAGGATGTTCGCGAAGGTGTGCCCCTGCTTGCCGTCGATCGGGATCTGCGTCGCGCCCGGCAGCTGGTACTCGACCGGATCCTCGATGGTGATCGCGTTCCGCTGCTCGACGTCGATCTCGCGGAGGCAGGAGTAGAGCGTCGTGGTCTTGCCGCTTCCGGTCGGACCGCAGGCGAGAAGCAGTCCGGCGTCTCGGGTCGCGATGCGCCGGAGCTTCTCGTACATCCAGGGAAGCAGGCCGAGCTCGTGGAGGCGGTTGGGGGCGTTGCTCGAGTCGAGCACCCGCACGACGAGCTTCTGCCCGTGCACGGAGGGCGTGAAGCTCACGCGATAGTCCACCCTTCGCCCGGGGATGCTCACCGAGAAGTGCCCATCCTGCACCGCGGGCTTCTGGCTGGTGTCCATCTCGCAGAGGATCTTCACCATGCCGACCACCCGCTTCGCGATCGCCGTCGACAACTCGGCGGCGGTCAGCATGTAGCCATCGACGCGGAGCCGCACGGTCGCGGAGTCGCCCTTCGGCTCGAGGTGGAGATCGGTCGCCCGCGCACGAAAGCAGGCGAGCAGGAGAAGCCGGAAGACCCGGACGCTCTCGGCGGACTCCCCCTCGCCGCCTGCCGAGCGAGGAGGATGGACGGTGACCCCGCGGCAGTCGACCAGACCGATGTCCGCGACCTCGAAGCTGCGGTCCGGGGCGCCGTCGATGATCGAGAGGAGCTGCCGCTCGTAGTCGGTCTTCGGCGCACCGACGAGCTCCTTGAGGTCCACGTCGAGCGTCGCGTTGTCATAGGCCTGCCGCTTCGCGTTGGACGCGGCGGCGGCGAAGTCGGGAGTCTGGCGCTTCCTCGTCGGAGCACCCTCCTCCGGATCGATGTACTCGATGGAGAGACCGCCGATCTCGATGCGGTCACCATTGCGAAGGACCCGCTCGGAGACGCGAACGCCGTTCACCTTGGTCCCGTTGCGGGATCCGAGATCGACGACCCGGAACCCCTCGCCGTAGCGCTCCACATGGCAGTGTCGCCGGCTGAGCCGATCATCCGCGGCGTGCACGGTGCACTCCGGGTGCCGCCCGACGACCACCGGCTCGCCGTCGACGGAGAGGTCGATCCGACGGTGACCTTGCGTCGTGCGAACGTCCAGATGCGCCATGGGGAGTTCCGTTCCGTTCGATCCGATCGAGCACGCCGCGTGCCGACCGACTCGCGATTCCGGCGAGGACGGCAGCCGAATCTTCTGCCCGCGAACCAGTCCCCTCCGCCAGCCAGAGGATACGGGACGGGTCCCCCTGCGAAGGCGTCTCCCAGGGAGCCGCTCGCCGTTCATCCGTCACTGGCAAACGAAGGCGAGACTTCGGTCGCTCGCACGACGCAATCTCGTGCCCGATGACTCAATCTCTCCGCTGCCTCCGGGGGATTGCTTGCCATGGCGAGCAACTGCCCGCCGCTGGCACGCGACCACGAACGCCGCGTGAAGGAGAACCGTCAGCGAGGACCCGAACCACCCGACCGGGGTCCGCCGTCGGGGCGTGGGCCTGGAGGTCCTCCAGCGGGGCGACCTCCCCCTCCCCCGGGGGCACCGCCGCCACCTCCGCCTGAACCGCCGCCAGGACGACCAAAGCCGCGCCGAGGATTCCGGCTCGAGCCACGCCGGGGGTTGAGTCCCATCGCCCTCGGCCCGAGAGGACCACTTCGAAGTTCCTTGAAGGTCGCCGGCTTCCCGCCCTTCTTCGGAATCGCCTCATTGATCACGAGCGCACGCCCCCGCAACTTCGTGCCAGCGAGCGACTCGATCGCCAACCGGGCGCGGAGATCGTCGCGGATCATGATGATCGCGAAGCCTCGGCGCTTGCCGGTCGCCTTGTCCTCGGCGAGCGCAATGTCCTCGATCGGTCCGAACCGCTGAAAGAGCCTCTGAAGGTCCTCTCGCTCGGTTCGGTAGTCAAGGTTGCCGACGTAGATCTTGAACATGCGGTCTCACCCTTCCCCGTCGACCGCAGCGTCCGCGGGCGACGTCAAGGCGTCAATCCCCCCTTCGAACGAAAAGAGCCTCGCCGGGTTTCCCCGGCGAGGCCCAAAAGTCGGCGATGACCTACTTTCCCGCGTTGCAGTATCATCGGCGAGTCGAGCTTAACTTCTGTGTTCGGGATGGGAACAGGTGTGACCTCGACCCTATCGTCACCGACAAGTCCCCTCCCCAGTGGCGACCGGGGAGGGGAGCAATGACCATGTCGCGTTCGTCGTCGTCCACGACGGAACACTGAGAACATGAGCAGCCGGACGGCCCGCACCCAGCGTCGAGGATCGACGGGGCGCGGTCAGCACGGCCAAGCCGTTGACCGTTAGTACCGCTACGCTGAGCAGGTTTCCCTGCGTGCACGCGCGGCCTATCAACCCGGTAGTCTCCCGGGGGTCTACGTCTTGCGACAGCAACACTTATCTTCAGGTGGGCTTCCCGCTTAGATGCTTTCAGCGGTTATCCCTGCCGCACTTAGCTACCCAGCGATGGACCGAGCGGTCCAGCTGGCACACCAGGGGTGCGTCCATCCCAATCCTCTCGTACTAAGGATGTCTCCTGTCAATGTTGCAACGCCCACGGCAGATAGGGACCGACCTGGCTCACGCCGGTCTGAACCCAGCTCGCGTACCACTTTAATAGGCGAACAGCCTAACCCTTGGGACCGCCTTCAGCCCCAGGATGTGATGAGCCGACATCGAGGTGCCAAACCGCTCCGCCGCTATGGACGCTCGGGAGCGATCAGCCTGTTATCCCCGGGGTACCTTTTATCCGTTGAGCGACGACCCTTCCACACAGAATCGCCGGATCACTAGAGCCCTCTTTCGAGACTGCTTGCCCTGTCTGGCTCGCAGTAAAGCTGGCTTATGCTCTTGCACTCTAAAATGCGGTTGCCAACCGCACTGAGCCAACCTTTGCACTCCTCCGTTACATTTTGGGAGGAGACCGCCCCAGTCAAACTGCCCGGCATGCAGTGTCCCCCGCCCGGCTTCACGGGAATCGGGGTTAGGCCACGAACGAGTTCAGGGTGGTATTTCACTGATGGCTCCACCGGACCCGAGAGTCCAGCTTCAAAGCCTCCCACCTATGCTACGCAGCACCCATCCATGACCACTACAAGCGTACAGTCAAGGTCCACGGGGTCTTTCCGTCTTGCCGCGGGTAGGCGGCATCTTCACCGCCACTACTAATTCACCGAGTCGGTTGTGGAGACAGCGCTCCAGTGATTACGCCATTCATGCGCGTCGGAACTTACCCGACAAGGAACTTCGCTACCTTAGGACCGTCATAGTTACGGCCGCCGTTTACCGGCGCTTCAGTCGCCAGCTTCGCATTGCTGCTAACCGGCTCCTTTGACGTTCCGGCACCGGGCAGGCGTCACACTGTATACGTCCTCTTGCGAGTTAGCACAGTGCTGTGTTTTTGATAAACAGTTCCCAGAGCCTCTTCTCTGCGCCCTCTGTTTCCAGGAGGGCCCCCTTATTGCGAACGTACGGGGTTAACTTGCCTAGTTCCTTCACAACCGTTTGCTCGAGCGCCTGAGGCTTTTCGCCACGCCCACCTGTGTCAGTTTTGGTACGGCTTGGTTGCTCGTCACCGGACGGCTTTTCTTGGAACCGCTTCGTCTCGCATCGGCCTAGAAGGCCTGGACGCTTCACTGTCCCGCCAAGACTCCGCGATCCGTCACGCCGGATCAACCTTGCAACCAAGGGCCGGAATGTTCACCGGCTGTCCATCGACTACGCCTTTCGGCCTCGCCTTAGGAACCGCCTAACCCTGGGCGGAATTACCTTCCCCAGGAAACCTTGGGCTTTCGGCGACGGGGATTCTCACCCCGTTTATCGTTACTCAAGCCGACATATTCACTTCCTGTCGCTCCACCAACCCTAACGGGAAAGCTTCGACGCTGACAGGAACGCTCCTCTACCCCCGCACAAGGCGGGCCGCAGATTCGGTACACCTCTTATTCCCGATCATTATCGGCGCTGGATTCCTCGACCAGTAAGCTGTTACGCACTTTTTAAATGGTGGCTGCTTCTAAGCCAACATCCTGGCTGTCACGGCAATCCAACTACCTTTAGAACTTAGAGGCGTTTAGGGACCTTAACTGGCGGTCTGGGTTGTTTCCCTTTCGACCACGGAGATTATCCCCCATAGTCTTACTCCCACGATTCGGTGCACGGTATTCGGAGTTTGGTTGGGGTGAGTAGGCTTGTGGCCCCTCAGCCCCATCCAGTCGCTCTACCCCCGCGCACTAGTTCGTGAGGCTAGTCCAAAAACTATTTCGAGGAGAACGAGATATCTCCAGTTATGATTAGACTTTAACTCCTCCCCACAGGTCATGCCAGAACTTTTCAACGTTCACGGCTTCGGTCCTCCAGGAGGTATTACCCTCCCTTCAACCTGCCCATGGGTAGATCAACTGGTTTCGCGTCTGCTCCCTGCGACTCGACGCCCTTTCAAGACTCGGTTTCCCTTCGGCTGCGCTGGGTTTCAGCTTAGCCTTGCCGCAGAGAGCAACTCGTCGGCTCATTATGCAAAAGGCACGCCGTCACCCCTTGCGGGGCTTCGACCGCTGTGTAGGCACATGGTTTCAGGTACTTTTCACTCCCCTTGTCGGGGTGCTTTTCACCATTCAGTCGCCTTACTGGTTCACTATCGGTCGTCGAGGAGTACTCAGGCTTGGAGGGTGGTCCCCCCATGTTCGGTCCGGGTTCCACGAGCCCGAACCTACTCGAGGCCACGTTGACCACGACGCTACAGGACTATCACCTTCTGTGGTCCGTCTTTCCAGACGGTTCAAGTCGCTTGTCAACTGATCCGCGTTCGCTCGGCGCTACTGACGGAGTCGCGGTTGCTTTCCTTTCCTCTAGGTACTAAGATGTTTCAGTTCCCTAGGTTCGCTTCACGTGCCCTATGAATTCAGGCACGGATGACCCTTGCGGGCCGGGTTGCCCCATTCGGAGATCCCAGGATCAATGCTCGGTTACCAGCTCCCCTGGGCTTTTCGCAGGTTCCAACGTCCTTCATCGCCTCTCGACGCCAAGGCATCCACCATGTGCCCTTGATGGCTTGACCGTGCTGACCTCGCCTCGGCGAATGCCTCGACGTGGTCCACGGTGCTTCGCCTGAACAACACCACTCGTTCAGGACGACGTCGCGGGACTTCCCGCGACGGCCGCTCAAGCTGCTCATTTTCACTCGGTATTCGTCCGGACTCCGGAGCCGAGGTTCGGGGAGAACCAACGGTCCGAGCATCCGGACTCGCGACATGGTCTGCACTTGTCAAGGAGCTGAACTCGCGACGGAACTTACGTTCCGGCAACGAGATCCCTCGTCGGGGAGCAAGTCTCTCCCGGACGAGGGATCGAACAGAATAGCGAGGTCGAAACGCCTGTCAATGCCCTTGAGCCTGCCCCGCAAGATTTTTCGCACCCCGCGTTCCCGGATCGTCATTCGGACCCAGTCGATCCTCACCCCCCGAAGCTCCCACGGCGACCACGGGCGGTCCGACCGCAGGTCAGCGTGCCCGCCGCCCGGCCGAGAGATCGCCCTCGAGGTCCACTCCTGCGGTCCTGTGCCGCTGTGCCCCGCTCTGCCCCAATCTGCCCTTCCCCCTTCTGCCCTTCCCCCTTCTGCCCCGCCGCCCCTGCCCCGCCCGGCCCTGCTCTTGCCTCCTCTGCGAACCCCAGTCCGCACGAACCACGTTCAAGGACGCCAGTGGTCCTCGGCCCTTCTGGGGGGGTGTCCAAGACTTCCGCAAGACTTCCGCAAGACTTCCGCAAGACTTCCGCAAGACTTCCGCAAGACTTCCGCAAGACAGGCGAGCGACGTCGGCCCCAAGCCAAGCGAACCACCGGCTCGGGTCCGTCAGCCTCCGGTCGACTCGTCCTGCTTTGCGGCTTCGACTTCGTCGGCAAACTTCCTCCGCAGCGGATTGCCGCGGTCCGACTCAGGGAGTCGCTCTTCCCGGTCGATCGCGCCGAGCCGTCCGACCAACACCACCACGCCTCGGGTCCGCTCGTTTCCGCTGACCTGGTCCCGCGAGGGGTCCTCGATGATGTCCATGACGTACCACCCGGTCGAGAAGTCGATCTGGGCGTCCGGCTGACCAGCACGCCGCACCGACTCCACGCCCCCGATGACGTCACCCGGCTGGACGCTGAAGGTCGCCGACCGACGGAGCCCATCCCGGAAGGCGAACACCTCGATGGTCGCCGTTCCGAGACCGAGGCTGCCCTCGCCGGGCGTCGCCCTCGTCAGGAAGAAGCCGACGGGCGGCGACACCTGCACCGGCGCGGACCAGTCGCTGAACGCCGTTCCAAGCGTGAAGCCAGACGCGAGCGACTGCTGCTGAGGCACCATCTGGTTGGTGCGGGCGAAGAACGGGTTGTAGACGTCGATCCGCGCGCGGTACCGATAGGTCCGGTTCGGCTCCACGCCGAGGTCATGCGTCCAGACGACGATCGACGGGTCCTTGTCCATGGAGGGCAACGCCACGGCAGCACCGCCGCTCGCAAGCCCCGGCGCCACCTTGGAGAGATCCGACTCGGTCCTCGAGATCGACGTCGCGATGGTCTCAAGCCGCTTCGTGAGCGCGATGCGACGCCGCTTGGTCGCCTCGTCCTGCGCGGCATCCCCCGTGCCGCGGCGTCCCTGCATGCCGCTTCCGGACCCGAGTCCGCCGCCGCGCGGTGGCGCCGTGCCTCCGCCTCCGCCCGCGCCACCGTCTCCGGCATCGCGCCCGCCGCCGCGACCGCTCGGACGATCACCCGGCTTCTGCTCGTCGTCCCGGACCGGACCTCCCAGCTCGTCGAGACGCGACTTGGTCCTCGCCTCGTCCTGCCGCAGCCGCTGGAGCTCGCGACGCAGCCGTCGGACTTCATCGCTCACCGCAGGCGCCGCCGCATCGCTCGGGGCGGTCGCCTCGACAGGAAGCGGCGCGACGAAGTTCGAGTTCCGGGTGGCGACGAACTCGGGCTGCAGGATCTCGAGCTGCCGCGCCGCCTGCGAAAGTTCCTCGAACATCGCGTCGCGAAGCGCCGCATCCGCCGTCGCCGCGTCGGCGCGGAAGGAGTCCTGCGTCGGGAAGGCGGGAACCACCACCGACTCGGCCCACTGACCGTTCGCCAGCTCCTGCCGCTCGAAGACCACGTCGACGAGGTAGAGCCTCTCGTTGAACCAGAGCGACGGCACCGCCTGACGGGCGGGGCTCGCGCGAGGCTGGCTTCGCTGCAGCTCCTCCCGAAGCGCCGCGAGGTCAACGATCGCCGAGGGCGAGATCCAGGTGACGTCGAGTTCGCCGACCGCACCGTCGAATCGACCCCCGAGCGGCTGCAGCTGCTGCCAGCCCTCCTCGGTCAGGGCATCCGCGGTCTGGACGATCTCGCCCATCGCGACGCCGGAGAAGCGAGGCTCGTAGTACCAGACCACCTCGGCGATGTCGCTCGGCACCAGCGCCGACGCCAGCGAGGGACGGCTCGGAGCGAGTCCGCCTGCATCGAGCAGCGGAGCCGTCATGTCCTCGCGGAACGACTCGACGACGAGGGGTACCTCGCCCTCGAAGAGATCCACGCCGGAGGGGGCGTCGTCGCGGAGTCGATCGGCAAGCTGCTGCGCCCGTTGGCGGAGCAGACCGTTGACCTCGCCGACGCCGACCTCGCGGTTGTCCACGCGGACCGTCGAGCCGCCCCCGAGGAACTGCAGGGCGATGACCGCCACGAGGATCAGCACCGCGAGTCCGAGGACGAACTTCTCGGCGTGCAGCTCGAAGAACGAGATTCCCTTGACCTTCATGTGGAGCCTCTTGGGTTCCGATCCAACCTGACGCGGCGCTCGCGCCGCACCGCCTCGATCCTGCGACTCACCCCTCGCCCATCGGGGCGATGCCGCCGCCGATGCCGAGGGCGGCCCGCAGGTCACCCGGCATGAACGGCGCGGTCCACTCCCGCAACCACACCGTCTCGATGAGCAACGTCACCTCGGAGACGGGATCCGTGCCGTAGATGTACCCCTGACCCGCGGCGTCGAAGGCGTCCGCCGGACGAAGCTTCACGTCGAGGACCGTCATGAAATTCCGCCTCGCGAGGGCGTCGAAGAGCCTTGGCAACTTCGCGGTGGAGACCACCGCGACGAGCTCGACGAGCCGCACGTCGTAGATCGAGTTGCTGACGCGCCCCGTGAAGCTCCGCGCGAAGTCGAGCGGCGCCTCCACGCTCGCGTCGATCGTCATCGGACCGAGGGCGGCGTCCTCGCTTGGGGGCGGGGGCGAACCCTCGCCGCCCGCGTCAGACCCATCGATCCCCCGCCGACCGGGAACGCCATCTCCGGTGAACCCGGATCCCGGCGACCCCTCGCCGCCCCCGCGGGCACCCGGCAGCTCGTCGAGCACCATCAACTGCACCACCCGCTTGACCGGGCTCTCGACGACGCTCGCCGCGCCGGCGTTCGCGATCGCGATCGCCTCCAGCACGTCCTCGGTCATCCAGAACCGCCACTGCCAGTCAAAGAGCATCGACGTCGCCACCTGAGTCCGCGTCGGCTCGCCGGGGACGTCCAGCACCTCCGGCGACGCGTAGAACGACAGCTCGCGGGCCCGCTCGCCGTAGCGCACGAGTCGAGTCTTCAGCAGCTCCGCGTCGAGGTCGGCGAGCTCGCGGGCATCGAGCTCGGCACGCGACCGCTTGCGGATCGTGTTCGTGATGAACTGCGCCTCCCGCCTCTCGAGCTCGGCGCCGACCGCGTCGGGCGCCGGCGGTCCGCCCGCCCGAAGACGCGCCAGCAGGTCCGCGTACGCCTTCACGACCTTGGCATGCACCTCGAACTGGATCGTCTCCCGCTGGCTCTTCGGCGGCTGCGGGAACGCCTCGGGGGACACCACGCCTCGCCCCTTGCGGTTGTGCTCCACCGCGAGACCCCGCACCGCCTCCGCGTCCGCCTGCAGCTTCGTGGAGGCGGATCGGTACTGCTCGAGCAGCGACGCGTTGACCACGCCGCTTCCAGCGCGGGGCTCCTGCCCCGGGACGTCGAGTTGCACCGAGGTCCGCTCGAAGCCGGCGATCTCGGTCACCTTGCGTGCCCGTTCCTCCGCGGTCTTCTGCACGCTCGACTCGATCGCGCCGGAGAACCAAGGCGCGAGCCCGAGCGTGACCACGATCACTCCGCCGCAGGCGACGATCACCCAGTTGCCGCGGACCCACTGAAGGATCTTGTTCATGACTCGCTCGCGTCTCCTTCGGTCGGCTCCGAGCCATCGCCGCCGACGGTCGGGGCGCCGCCGATCAGCTCGACCGTGAACGTGATCACGCCCTGATGAAACTTCTGTCCGTCGGCATACAGCGACGGCATCCCGGGAATCGGTGCCAGCTTGTCGAGGTCGACCTTCGCCGCCTCTCCCTCCGGCGTCCCGCCACCGCCGCGACTGCGACCGCCCCGTCGGGTGGTGGGACCGGTGGGCACGTCCCGCCCATCCTGATCCGGCACGAATCCGCCGTCCGCGCCAGCGCCGCCGAGCATGCCGCTGCCGCCCGCCTTGACCTGCCCGCCGCCCGTGCGACGTCCCTTCATCTCGCCGCCGCCGGCGCCGGTCGCGCTGCCGAACGACGCGCCGCCGACGAACTCGTCTCCTCCTTGGTCTCGGTCCGCCGGACGCGTCCCCGTCGCTGCCCCGGCGTCCGCGCCAGCGCCCGAAGCCTGCCCTGCCGTCAGCGTGACGAGCCGGTCGACGTTCAGGGAGACGGTGTTCTCCACGATCTTGTAGGGAACGCCCGACCGATCCTCGCGGGCCGCCTTGCGAAGCCACTCGCAGACGGTGGTGTTGAGGAAGTCCTGCGGGTCGCGATGGCTGAACTCCACCGCCATGGTCACCGCGATCCGACGGGTTCCCTGCTGGTTCGAGTACCGCGCGCCGAGGTCCTCGAGCATCACCCAGCGGCGGTCCTGCGGGGCGATCGCGGTGATCGCGGCGAGGTCCCCGGCGACGAGCGCCGGCTGCGGACCAGCCGACTTGAGGGCGTCATGCACGTCGCGGACGAGGTGAGGCCAGACCTCGCGGTAGTCGACCAGCCGCCGCATGTTCTCGGCGGTGAAGCCGTAGCGACCAGACTGCTGGATCTCGTCGAGGCTGCTCTTCGCCTGCTTCGCCTTGTTGAGGGCGCTCTGCACGATCTGGTCGGTCTCGAGCTTGCCCGACTCGATCGCCTGACCGCCGAGAAGTCCGCGGACGAACATCAGGGCGCCCGCGGCGACGACCACGCCCGCCGCCGCCACGAACCAGCGGTTCTTCTTCGCCCAGACCTGCTGCCGCAGCACCGGCACCGGGGCGAGGTTCACCTCGATCTCCGCGAGCCCGACGCCCTGCAGCGACAGCCCGTAGGCGGTCGCGAGGTTCACCGTCGCGGCGGAGAACTCCGCGCCGCCCGCGCCCGGCACCGAGATGCGGCGGAACTCATCGAGCCGCGCGATCTCGCACTGCAGCTGCTGACCGAGGAACTTTCGAAGTCCGGGGATCCGGAAGGTCGAGCCGACGCCGACGATGTCCGAGAGCGTGGCGCCACGGTTGAGGCTCTGGTAGTAGCTCAGCGACTTCTGGATGTCGTTCACCAGGTCGCCGAAGACCGGTCGCATCGCCTGCATGATCTGCCGCGCGTACTTGCTCGCGGCGGACTCGAGCTTCAGCTTCTCCGCCTTGGAGTAGGGCATCTTGAAGCTCTCGGCGATCGCATCGGTGAAGTGCGTGCCGCCGAGCGGGAAGGTCCGGACCCACGCCTTGCCCTTCTCCGCGACGATGAGGTCGCTCGCCGTGGTGCCGATGTCGAGGATGACCAGCGGTCCAGCGGGGCGGTCCTTCAGTCCGAGGTCATAGGAGACCGCGTTGTAGGCGGCGATCGGGCTGACCGTCACGACCTGCGGCTGGATGCCAAGCTCGCCCCAGAGCGAGATGAGGTGCGCGAGGCGCTCCTTGGTGATCGCGAAGATGCCGACCTCGACCTCCGGCGAGTCGGTGCCGGCGCCGAAGGTCTGGTAGTCCCACTCCACGTCCTCGATCGGGAACGGGATCTGCTGCACCGCCTCGAAGCGCACGATGTCGGGAATCTTCTTTGGCTCGACCGGCGGCAACTTCGCGAAGCGGGCGAACGCGAGGTGACCCGGGACCGACATGACGATCGTCTGGTTCCGAAGATCCTTCTGGCTGATGAGCTCGCCGAGGCCGATCCGGATCATCTCGTCCTGCTGCAGGTCCGGGGTGGTGAGCACCTTGCGGTGAGGGATCACGACGAAGTCGGTGACCCGAACCTCATCCCCCTGACGCTCGAGCCGAAGCGCCTTGATCGCGAACGCTCCGACCTCGATGCCCCACGCCGACCGTGTCGCTGCCATTCGAGCCTCCAGACTCGGGACCGTCCTGCTGCCGCCTTCGCGAAGGGACTCCGGCGAACCTTCCGGGACGCACCTCGGCACGTCCCGTCCGAACCAGATCCTCACGGCGCCAGCGCGGAACTCGGATCATAACGCGATCCGCGTCATCGCCGGTCGCCTCGACAAGTCTCCGCGAGCCGCATGGTCCCGGTCGTCGGCGCGGTCCCGAGCTCCGATCCGGTGTTCACGTCCGTCGCGGAGGCACGCCCCGCCGGACCGCCGCTCGGTCGCGACGGTCGACGGGCAAGATTGGCTACGGACGATCTTCCGAACTTGTTGCGACTTCCTCGCCTGCGGGCTAGTGGCTCGAGCGAGGCTGCGGTAGGCTCCCAACTCCCTCCGTGCCGCCCGCGTCGTGAGCAGTCATGACCCCTGACGACAACCTTCTTCCGCCGGACCCGCCCGCCGCCGAGACCAAGCGGTCTCGCGGATCCATGGACGCCGACCTCCAGGCCGAGATCGACGCCGCGCTCGCGGGCATGAGCGTCGCGGACATGCTCGACGACGCCGGACCTGCGACCCGCTCGATGGCGCCGGGCATGAGGAACACCCGCCGCGGCAAGGTCGTGCGGATCCACGGCGGTGACGTGTTCGTCGAGTTCGGACCCAAGAGCCAAGGGGTCTGCCCTGCCTCCCAGTTCGACGCGCCGCCCGAGGTGGGCTCGACCGTCGAGTTCGTGGTGGAGCGGCTCGACGCCTTCGAGGGGCTGCTGATCCTCTCCCTTCCCGGCGCCGTCCAGAAGGCGGACTGGGGCTCGCTCGCGGTCGGGCAGATCGTCGACGCCCGGTGCACGGGCATGAACAAGGGCGGGCTCGAGATGGAAGTCGCTCATCACCGCGGGTTCATGCCGGCGGGTCAGAGCGACATCCGTCCGCTGCCGGACATCTCCGTGCTTCTTGGGCAGAAATTCGCCTGCAAGATCCTCGAGCTCCGCAAGGAGAAGGGGCGGCTGATCCTCAGTCGGCGGGCGGTCCTCCTCGAGGAGCGCGAGAAGCAGCGGCAGAACATGCTTGCGACCCTCGACGTCGGGCAGGTCCGGTCCGCGACCATCGTCGGCGTCCAGCCCTACGGCGCGTTTGCCGACCTCGGCGGCATCGACGGGCTGATCCCGATCTCCGAGCTCGCCCATGACCGCCTTCGTCACGCCTCCGACGCGGTGAAGGTCGGCGACGCGGTGGACGTGAAGATCATCGCCCTCGACCTTGCCCAGCAGCCGCCGCGGATCACCCTCTCCCGCAAGCAGGTGATGACGAATCCGCTTGCCGAGGCGATCAAGGACCTCGCCGCGGGACAGACCGTCTCCGGTCGCGTCGCCCGCCTCGCCGACTTCGGCGCGTTCATCGAGCTCGCCCCGGGCGTCGAGGGGCTCGTCCACATCTCCGAGGTCAGCCACGAGCGGATTCCCTCCGTCGCGAAGGTCCTCCGCGTGAACGAGGTCGTGCAGGCGAAGGTGCTCTCGGTCGACTCCGATCGTGCCCGCATCAGCCTCTCGATCAAGGCGCTCAAGGATGCCCCCGCAAGGCGGGATCAGGGCAAGGGCGACGAGCGGGACGCCTCCGTGATGCGGGAGGAGGATCCCGCGATGCGGAAGCTTCGGGCGAAGTTCAGCGGTCAGCTCAAGGGCGGCATCGGCTGATCCTCCTGCTGACGGTGGACTCGAGAGATCCGAAGCACGAGGAGCGGGTCGCGGCGAGCCGCCGTCGACATGTTGCCTCTCAGAACGGATCCTGACCCCGCTCGAGGCAGTCGATGACGCGACGAAGCGATGCCTCGTCGAGCGTCGCGACCGGCTCGCCGGTGACGAGGTCGCGACGCCCCGGCGAGACTTGGGCGGGCGGGCACCGGACCAGAGTGACCTCGACGCCCTCGTCGTGGAACCGCAGGCGGTCGAGCCGCCCGACCTGGCACTTCATCGAGTCGAACTCCGGCTCCGGAAACCCGAAGCCGACCAGCACCTCCGCGAGGTCGCCGATCGGGCGGGCGGTCTCGACCCGGAGGGAGAGCGACGGATCGCCGTCGAGAAGCCCCTGCGCCGCCCGTCCGGCGAGCACCACCCGCTCGCCGGCAAGTCCCTCCATGACCTCGAGCGCCCGCCGCAGCACCTCGGCCTGCCACTGCAGGTAGCCCTCGCGCCCGAGCCGCTCCTCGGCGAGACCTCGCAGGTGGCGACGCACGTGGTTGGCGGTGGGACGGGGCGCGTCCGGATGCCGGGCGGCGGTCGACTCGATCGCGGACTCGATCGATCCCGAGGTGCCGGCGTCGAAGCGTCGCGCCGCTTCCTCCGCGTGGGGGTCCGCCTCGCGGCGCCTCCGACCGCGTCGAGATCCTCCGCCATCCCGCGCTCGGCTCATGCGGCGACTGTAGGGACCCGCACGCCGCGACGACCCGGTCTCGCGGCGCTCCTCGTACGATCGAGCGATGCTTCGACTTGCCCCTCACGAGTGCCGCGTCCTCGGCGTGCTGGTCGAGAAGGCGCTCACCGTCCCCGCCCAGTACCCCTTGACGCTCAACTCGCTCGTCCTCGGGTCGAACCAGCGGAACAACCGGGATCCGGTCACCGACCTCGACGAGGAGCGCGTGCTCGCCGCGCTCGACTCGCTGCGGGCGAAGGGACTCGTCCATGAGGTGAGCCTCTCCGGCAGCCGCGTGCCGAAGTACCGCCACCTCGCCCGCGAGGTCCTCTCGGTCTCGACCGCCGAGCTCGTGCTGCTCGCCGAGCTCCTGCTCCGGGGTCCGCAGACCGCGGGGGAGCTTCGAAGCCGCGCGGGACGCATGCATCCGCTCGAGTCGATGGAGGTGGTCGGCAACCTGCTCGAGTCGCTCCGGACCCGCGAGGCGCCCCTCGTCGAGGAGCTCGCGCCGATCCCGGGAACCCGCGCGGCGCGATTCCGGCAGCTGCTCTGCCCGGACCTTCATCCGATCGACGCGGCGCCGCCTTCGCCGACCCGGACCGCCACGGGGGATGAAGGCGACCTGTCGAGGCGCGTCGCCGAGCTCAAGCGCCGCCTCGAGGCGGTCGAGGGCGAGGTCCGGCAGCTCCGCGGTCAGACCTGATCGCTTCGGAGCCTCCACGGGCGCCGGCGGTCGAGCGCTCAGCGGGCTCGACGGGCGGCGTCGATCGCCTCGGCGATCCGGTCGCCCTGCGGAACCCGACCGCGGGCGGGCGCGATCTCCTCCGGTCGGGTCCCGTCCGTCGCCTGCCGCAGGAAGAGGTAGATCCGCACGCCGCCGTCGAAGATCCATGCCAGCACATAGGCGCCCACCAGCCAGCGGGCGAGCGTGCACCACACCGAGATCGCCGTCGCCGACCACGGCGCGAGGAGGAGGTCGATCTTCGCTCCCCCGCCGCCGAACTCGAGCCATCCCCTCGAGCCGATCGCCGCCGGCACCCAGTCGGGCGTCGAGACGGCGAGCGAGGAGGACGCAAGACCGAGCGTGACGACCGCCACGCCGTCCACGACCGCCGTCCCGATCGCGAGCGAGATCAGCCCCACGACGACAAGACCGAGCAGCCGAAGCGGCTGGTTGAAGAGGCACGCGTACGCCCGCTGCAGCGCGTCCGCCGCGTCGGCGTCCTCGCAGGTCACCGCCGGAATCACGAGGAGGCTCGAGGCGAGCAACCCGAGCAGCAGGATCGCGGCGAAGAGGGAGAGCGCGAGGGGCACGCCGAAGGCGATCCCGCCGACCGCGTCCACGAGGGGAACCTGCAGCAGGAGTCCGAGCAGCGCCGCGACGCCGAGCGGGACGAGCGCCGCGATCACCGGCAGGAACGGCGCCGAGACGAGCCGCAGGGCGCTCGAGGCGGCGAAGTCCGCGGCGTCCGAGACCGACAGCCACTGCCGCCGGGCGAACCGGCACGCCGCGATCCTCGCGAGCATGCCGCCGAAGATCCCCAGCAGGACGAGCGAGGGCACGCCGACGCCGATCAAGAACATCCGGTCATGCCGCCAGATCGACCATGGCACGCGGAAGAGCACCGTGCCGAGCGACTCCGCGGCATCGCGACCGCGGAGCGTGATCACCGCCCTCACGAAGCCGCCGTAGGACTCGGCGACGGCGGCGGAGGTTGCCTCGAAGGTGCCTCTTGGCCGCAGCCGCTCGATCTCCGCGAGCGTCGCGATCGCCGCCTTCCGCGCCGCGTCGTCGCTCGCCGTCGAGGCGACCTCTCCGAGTCGGCGCACCTCCGCCTCGATCACGCCGAGGACCTTGGCGGGTTCCTCGCTCCGTGCGGTCTGCGAGCCGATCGACGCGAGGAGCGCTTCCAGCGAGGTCGCGCGGTCGGCGGCGGGATCCGCCGCGAGCAGTCCCGCAGGTCCGAAGCGCGGCTCGGTGATCCGGTCGTAGGTGCGACCGGTCTCGACGAGCAAGAGCAGGAGCAGCAGCCCGAGCAGGAGTCGCCTCGGATGCATCGCCGCGACGGCGCTGCCCGCGACCTCGACCCCTTCCGCCCACAGGCCGCGCGGACCGCCGCCCTCCGGAAGCGAACGGGGCGCGTCGTCGGTTCGGGGCTCCATGGCGGCGGCGGAGTCTACCCTCGGTGCACGGGGGCTTCGGCGCCCCGTCCGCCCTCGGCGACGCGCGCGAGCTCCCCCGCGGCATCGCGGAGGATCCAGCGGGAGACGGGGTCTGGACCATGCGCCTCGAGGGCGTGGAGTTGCCCTTCCGCGAAGAACCTCGCCTCGGGAGTTCCGTGGAGGAGGAATGCGTGGATCGCCCACGGGCGATGCGTCGCGTTCTCGGTCCCGGTGAACTCGAGGTGCCAGCGGATCGCCGAGGCGATCCTCTCCCCGAGGACCGGATCGCGGAGCACCCGCTCGATGCGGTGCGCCGCGTGCAGCACGGAGAGCTCGGAATCGACCCAGACCTCGACCGCATCGGAGGTCGATGACTCGAGGAGCGGACCCTCCGCCGACCAGCGAAGTCCCGGAATCTGCCCGACGCGATCGCGCCACGCGGTCGGCGCGTCATCCATCACGCGCCAGAGCTGCGCCGCCGGGGCGCGTCGAAGGTCCACGGCACCCCATGCCTCGTCTGGTGGTCGCGGTCCGGTCGGGCAATCCTCGCCCGCCACCTGTCGCAGGTGCGCGACCCATCCGTGGAGATCCGGCGTGCGACTGGACACGTTGAGGTGCTCCCGACGATTCCCACGACTCGCGCGATCCTCGTCACTCCACTCTGGACCCGAGCGCGGTCGATGCTAACTTCGACCTCGATGGCCGGACGCATGCGAACGAAGGGGACGAGGTGGACGGAGCCGCGCTGTCTCGGCTGCGGCGCGACCGCCGATCATGCCCTTCGCGAGCTCTCCGACCAGTGCCACGCCTGCGGCTGCGACTTCGCCGCCCGTCCGCCCCGCAGCTATGCCGAGCTCGAGGGCCTGACCGCCCTCGACATCGGCGTCGGCATCGCCAGTCGGCGTCGCCACCGCAGCTGGAGCTGGGGAGGCGTCCTCTTCCTCGCGGCGGTCGCCGGGCTGATCCTCGTCGCGCTCGTCGCCGAGGTCTGAAGACCCTCTGACCTTCAACGGGTTCCGACCGTTTGCCCCGGGCATCCTCCCGGGCGAGGATGCTTGGTCCTCGTCCAGGAGCGCCCCATGCCCTCGCCCGACGCCTCCCCATCGCCCCGACTCGCCGCGGTGCTCGACCGCGTCGACCGCAACCTCGACGGCTCCCTCGCCCGCCTCTGCGAGTTCCTCCGCATCCCGAGCGTGAGCACCGATCCCTCGCACGCCGGCGAGGTCCGACGTGCCGGGAGGTGGGCGAGCGACCAGCTCGCCTCGCTCGGCTTCACCTCCACGCTCGTCGAGACCGCCGGGCATCCCTTCGTCGTCGCCCACCACCCCGGTCCCGGGCGAGGTCCCCGCATCCTCTACTACGGGCACTACGACGTGCAGCCCGCGGATCCGCTCGCGCTGTGGCGGAGCGGCGCCTTCGAGCCGGTGATCGAGGAGGGACCGCTCGGTCGGCGCGTCGTCGCCCGCGGCGCCTGCGACGACAAGGGTCAGGTGATGACCTTCATCGAGGCGTTCCGCGCCTGGACCGAGGTGCATGGCGCACCGCCCGTCCCGGTCACGGTGATGCTCGAAGGCGAGGAGGAGAGCGGCAGCCCGAGCCTCGAGCCCTTCCTCGCGGCGCACCGCGAGAAGCTCGCCGCCTCGATCTGCATCGTCTCGGACACGGGGATGTGGGACGCCGAGACGCCCGCGATCACCACCATGCTCCGCGGGCTCGTCTACGACGAGGTGATCCTCCGCGGACCGAGCCACGACCTGCACTCGGGGATGTACGGCGGCACGCTCGCGAATCCCATCAACGCCCTCGTCGAGGTGCTCGGGGCGCTTCATGACCGCGATGGTCGCGTCGCGATCCCCGGCTTCTACGAGGGCATCGTCGACCCGCCGAAGGAGGTGCTCACCGCGTGGAGGTCGCTCCCCTTCGACGAGCGCGAGTTCCTCGGGTCGGCGGGCGTCTCGATCCCGCACGGCGAGCCTGGTCGGACCACGATGGAGAGGATGTGGTCGCGACCGACCTGCGACGTGAACGGCATCTGGGGCGGCTACGCCGGCAAGGGCGCGAAGACGGTCATCGCCTGCGAGGCGGGGGCGAAGTTCTCCTGCCGGCTCGTCGCGGGCATGGATCCCGAGCGGATCCGCCGGCTGCTGCGCGGCTTCATCGAGGATCGCCTGCCGCCGGGGATCACCGCGGAGTTCCATCCGCATGGCGTGAGCCCCGCGATCGCGGTGCCGGTCGATGGTCCGCTGATGCAGGCGGCTCGCCGCGGGCTGCGCCTCGCCTACGGTCGCGACGCCGCGATGATCGGCACGGGCGGCAGCATTCCCGCGGTCGGGGCGATCCGGCGGCACCTCGGGATCGACTCGATCCTCGCTGGCTTCGGGCTCGACGATGACCGCGTGCACTCCCCCAACGAGAAGTTCGAGGTCTGCTGCCTGCACGGGGGCACCCGCGCTCATGCGGCGATGCTCGAGGAGTTCGCCAAGGTCTGAGGATCGCCGCCCGGTGGCACGCCCGAGCCTGCTCTCCCTCGCCGCCTCCGCGGCGCTCGCCTCGGCGATCGCCGCGTCGTTCACCGCCCCCGCCGCCGCGCAGGTCACGGTGATCCTCGAGCAGTTCGGCGTGGGCAACGTCTTCCGACCCGGCGACTGGACCGCGATCCGCGTGCAGCTTCGAAGCGACGCCCCGGCGCCGCTGCCGGTGCGGCTCGCGTGGGACGTGCCGGACGCCGACGGCGACCTCGCCTCGAGCACGCGTTCGCTCGTCCTCAGTCCGGGTCAGGCGACCTCGCGCTGGCTCTACGGTCGCCTGCCCCCCGCGGCGAGCCCGCTTGACCTCGAGGGCGAGGTCTTCACGCTGCGGGTCTTCGAGGAGCTCGAGGGCGAGCGAGGTCGCGAGCTCGCGGTCGCCCGCGTGAGCCCCGCGACCGCCGCGGTGCCTGCCCGCGGCGTCGCGCTGCAGGAGGACCTCCTTGGCGCGATCGGCACCGGTCGCATGGGGCTCGAGGCGTACGAGACGCCGCCGCCCGGGCTCTCGACGATTCCCTCGATCAACGAGATGGCGGTGGTGACCTCCGGGCTCGGGAGCGCCGGGCTTCCGGACCGCTGGGAGGGCCTCGCGAGCCACTCGGCGCTGGTCTGGGGCGGCGACGATCCGAACACGCGACCCGGAGGCGTCGGGATCGAGGAGGGTCGGGCGCTTCGCGAGTGGATCGCCCGCGGCGGCACGCTCGTGATCGTGCTGCCGGAGACGGGGAACCCCTGGATGCTGGGCACCACCGGCGCCGCGGGAGGCCGCGGGCACTTCCTCTCCGACCTGCTTCCCTCGACCGCGCCGGAGATACGCGAGGGCGTCCTCGTGCGGGAGATGCTCCCGGCGCTCAGCAAGCTCGCGGGGCTCCGCGACATGACCGCGCGGATGAGCGTCCGCACCTTCGATCCGACCACGCTCGACGCGCCGTGGATCCCCCGGCTTGCGTTTCCTGCACCGCACGCGCCGCGGACCGGACTCGTCCTCGCCGAGAAGTCCTCGATCGAGGGCAAGGTCCTCGCGATCGAGCGACCCTTCGGCTTCGGGCGGATCTCGATCGTCGGGCTCGACCTCGACGCGCTCCGGCGGCGGGCGCTCCAGGACGGCGGACTCCCGCAGGCCGACTGCATCTGGAACCCCCTGCTCGGTCGCCGTGGCGACTCGCTGACCGCGGCGGAGTACGCGTCGCTCGAGAAGAGCGAGCCGCCGCGGCTCGTGCGTCGACCCGCGGACCTCGCGGACCTCGGCGGCGGCAGCCTGATCGCCCGACCGATCGAGCTCTCCGGTCGCGCGGCGCTCGGCATCCTCGCGGCGCTTGGGCTCTTCGGGACCTACTGGCTGCTCGCGGGACCGCTCGGCTTCGCGGTGCTCCGCCGCTGGCATCGCGAGCGATGGTCATGGCTCGTGGCGGTCGGAGTCGCCGCGGTCTTCACGGTCATCGCGTGGGCGGGGAGCCTCGCGATCCGTCAAGGGGAGACGCGGATCGAGCACCTCACCTTCCTCGACCACGTCGCGCGGCCGCCGTCGCTCGACGCGGCGCTCGCCGCGGAGCCGCAGTTCCAGCGGGCGGCGAGCTGGTTCTCGGCGAGCCTGCCCGGCTACGGCACCGCCTCGATCGCGATCGATCCGGATGGCAACCAGCGGAACATCCTCTCCTCCTGGCTCGCGCCGCCCGGGGACGCCCGCGGTCGCTTCCCCGACGTGCGCCGCTACGAGGCATCGATCGACTCGCCGGGCGTCCTCGAGATCCCGGCCCGCGCCACCTCGACCACCCTCGCGGCGAACTGGCTTGGTCCGGTCGATCCGGCGTGGGGGCGGCTCCCGTGGATCGATCCGGAGGCGCCGGTCGAGGTCCTCGTCGATGGCGCGAGCGGCAAGGTCTCGCTCCGGGGTCGACTGCTCCATGACCTGAAGGGCACGCTCGCCGACGTCAAGGTGATCCACGTGAACCCCTACCGCGCGGCGCTTCCGAGCCTCCTGCGGCAAGGCGGCGTGGAGGTGGTCGCCAAGCCCGGCGCGATGCCGCAGGAAGGTCGCTTCGTCGCGATCGCGGCGTGGAACCCCGGCGAGGTGCTCGACCTCGCCGCGGCGCTCTATCCGGAGGGCGCAGCGCCCGCGCGGGACGCTGGTCCGTCCTCGCTCGCGACCTCGATCAAGGCGCGCTACTACGACCCCCTCGCGGCGCAGCGGGGCTTCTTCGGCTCCCAGCCCGATCTCGTGACGCAGGACGAGTCGACCCGGCGGCTCGACATGCTCTCGATCTACTCGATGCTGGCGCCGCCCCCCTACCTCCAGAATCCGCCGACCGGCGTCGAGCCGCTGCGGATCGAGCGGATCGTCGCCCGCGAGGTCGACCTCTCGCCGTGGCTCGCCCGCCCCTGCCTCATCGTGATCGGCTACCTTCGCGGATCGGCGATTCCCCTGCCGGTCACCATCGACGGCGAGGCGCCGCCGAGCTCCGGACTCACCGTGGTCCGCTGGATCCTTCCTCTCCCCGCGGTCGAGGCGGCGATGGTGCCCGATCCCCGCCCCGCCCCGAACGCGGACTGACCGAGGCGCGAGCGATGCCGATGATCGAGACGGTCAACCTCACCCGGAAGTACGGCGAGCTCGTCGCGCTCGACAACCTCAACCTCGCCATCGAGGCGGGCGAGTGCTTCGGCTTCATCGGCCCCAACGGCGCCGGCAAGACCACCACGATCAAGATCCTCGCGACGCTCCTCAAGCCGAGCTGGGGCGAGGCGCGGATCGACGGCAAGACCGTCGGCTACCAGAACCACCTGATCCGTCCGCTGATCGGCTACGTCCCCGACTTCATGGGCGCCTACGACGACATGCTCGTCGGCGAGTACCTCGAGTTCTTCGCGAGCTGCTACGGGATCCACGGTCCAGCGCGCCGGGCGGTCGTGAAGGACGTGCTCGAGCTGACCGACCTCGTCCACAAGACCGAGAGCGAGGTCAACGGGCTCAGCCGCGGCATGCAGCAGCGGCTCTCGATCGCCCGCGTCCTGCTGCACGATCCGAAGGTGCTGCTCCTCGACGAGCCCGCCTCGGGCCTCGACCCGCGGGCCCGCATCGAGATCCGCGAGCTCCTCAAGGAACTGCGGCGGATGGGGAAGACGATCCTCATCTCGAGCCACATCCTGCACGAGCTCGCGGAGCTCTGCACGAGCGTCGGCATCATCGAGAAGGGCAAGCTCGTCTACTCCGGTCCCGTCCGCGAGATCATGGCGAAGGCAAGCCGCGGACCGATCGTGCAGATCGAGGTGGTCGACCGCGCGGAGGAGGCGGTCGCGCTCCTCCGAGGCGTGCGGGGTCTCGTGCAGGTCGACCTCGTCCCCGCCGACCCCGCCGCGGGACGCTCGTCGCGGATCGACGCGATGCTCGACGCGAAGGGCACGCTCGACGTCTCCGAGCTCCCGAACCGCCTCGTCGTCGCGGGCTTCCGGCTCCGCTCGATGCAGATGGAGATGGTGAACCTCGAGACCGCCTTCATGCGGCTCACCCGGGGGATCGTCTCGTGACCGCGCCTCGCCCCGCGAAGGTCCTCCTCGTCGCCGACCCGAGGCGCGAGGGCGTGCCGGCGCTCCTCGCCGAGGTCCGCGGGCTGCTCGCCGCGCGCGGCGCGTCCGTGACCGAGCTGCCGCCCGAGCACGGTCCGCTCGCGACGACGGTCGCGGGCGACCTCGCGATCGTCCTCGGCGGCGACGGCACGCTGCTTGGTCAGGCGAGGCGCCTCGCCGACCGCGGCACGCCGCTCGTCGGCGTGAACATCGGTCGCCTCGGCTTCCTTGCCGAGTTCGACCTCGCGGCGCTCTCGCGCCATGCCGACGCGATCCTCGCCGGTCGCGGGCGGATCCGCGAGCGGCTCGTGCTCCGCGCCGAGGTCCTCCGCGCGGGCGGCGTGGTCGAGCCGATGGGGCTCGCCCTCAACGACGTGGTCGTCGCGGCGGGTCCTCCCTTCCGCATGGTCGAGATCGCCCTTCGCCTCGATGGTCGCGAGGGACCCGACCTCCTCGGCGACGGGGTCATCGTCTCCACCCCGGTCGGCTCGACCGCCTACAACGTCTCGGCGGGCGGTCCGATCGTCGAACCCGAGCTCGAGGCGATGGTGATCACCCCCAACGCCGCGCACAGCCTCGCGTTCCGCCCGATCGTCGCGCCGGCGACGCTCGAGCTCGACATGCAGGTCCGCCGCGCGAACGAGGGCACCACCCTCGTCCTCGACGGCGTGCCTGCGACCACCCTCCGGGTCCACGACCTCGTGCGGGTGCGCCGCCACGACCGCCGCGCCCGCTTCGTCGCCAACCCCGACCACGACTACTGGCGCACCCTCATGGGCAAGATGCGCTGGGCGCAGCCGCCGGGGTACCGGACGACTTCCTCCTGATCCAAGCCACATTCCGCCGATTCTCCGTCCCCGCTGACCGTCACCTCATGATCGACCTCAAGCAACTCCGCGACGATCCCGACCGCTACCGACGCGGCTGCGCCGACAAGGGCGTCGCCGTCGAGCTCGACCGCCTGCTCGCCCTCGACCACGAGCGCCGCGGCATCCTGACG